>NZ_JBVHQF010000001.1:364217-379487 GCF_055567555.1 Streptomyces sp. NPDC026522 | reverse complement strand
CAGCGACGGCCGGACCGGCCGCTCACGCAGCCGACCGCCACGCGACACCGCACCGGCTTCCCGCTCGTAGCTACCGGCCGGAGCTCGGTCCGGCCCGCAGCGACGACCGGATCGGCCGCTCACGGAGCCGACCGCCGCGCGGCGGCCTCCGGCTGGACGCCGTCGGAGCGCTGGTCGGCGCCGGGCCGGGTGTTCGTGGAACTCACCCGCGCCTGCCCACCGCCCCGCCCCTCCCACCCCTAGCCCCGGCCCGCAGCGACGGCCGGACCGGCCGCTCACGCAGCCGACCGCCACGCGACACCGCACCGGCTTCCCGCTCGTAGCTACCGGCCGGAGCTCGGTCCGGCCCACCGCTGCGGCCGGATCGGCCGCTCACGCAGCCGACCGCCGCGCGGCGGCCTCCGGCTGGACGCCGTCGTAGGCGGCCGGCCCGTGGCCCCCCGGGCAGGGCCCGGCCGGCTCCCGGCGGCCAGGTCACGGCACGCCCCACCCGCTCCGCGACCGCCGGGGCGGGAGCCGGTCAGGGCTGGCGGAGGCAGAGGGCGTACCGGACGGCCGGGCGGTCGTCGATGACGGTCTCCCCGGCGACGGTGAAGCCGTTGCGGGCGAGTACGGCCGTGGAGGCCGGGTTGTCGCGGGTGGCGACCGCGGTCAGCGCGCGCAGCCCGTACGCGCCGACGGCCAGTCGGCGGATCTCGCCGACCGCCGCCGTGGCCAGGCCCCGGCCGGCCGACTTCTCGCCGATCCGGTAACCGAGTTCGGCGCTCCCGTCCAGGACGTCCACGAGGTTGATCCGTCCGGCCGGCCGCCCCTCGTCGTCGAACACGAGGTGGAAGTGACAGGTACCCGCCTCCTGTTCGGCCAGCAGGGCACCGTGCCGGGCCGGGAAGTCGGCGAAGTACGCGTCGCCCCGGTCCGGCACGCTGCGCGCGAAGTAGGCCCGGTTCTCCCGCTCGAAGGCCAGCAGGGCGTCCGCGTGGTCCGCCCTCAGCCGCTCCAGTCTCACCATGGCCCCCGAGCATACGGACGGACGTACGCCCGGGCTCCGTCACGTGTCCCGTCCGTCAGCGGCGGGCGCGGGCGCGGGCCGCCGAGACCGCCGCGAGGAGCGCGGTCACCACGGCCACCGCCCCCAGGACCAGCAGCAGGTTCCGCCCGTACGGGAGCGGCAGCGCCGACGGATTGGCGGTGCCTCCCGGCCGCAGCAGCAGCGGAAGCGTGATCACCACCACCGCGCCGCCGGTCAGCAGCGCCCCGCGCAGCAGTCCGCGCGCGGGCAGCGCCGCCAGCAGCAGGCCGGCGCCCAGCACCAGCGGGGCGATCACCGCGTCGTGCAGGACGAGCGCCCCGCCGAGCCAGACGAGTACGTCGACGGGATCGGGCAGCGCCGCCACCAGCCGGGCCCCGACGGCGATCAGCAGCAGCCCGAGGGCGCCCAGGGTGTATCGGTACGTCTTCACAGCACCTCCAGCCTGGTGACCCACTTGGTCTGGAGCACGCCCGGCCGGTTGGGGGCGATGATCCGCGCCGGGTAGCCGTGGTCCGGGGAGAGCACCTGTCCGCCGAGTTCCAGGGCGAGCAGGGTCAGCGGGTCCTCGGCGTAGTCGCGGCCCATCTCCATCACCCGGTAGGCGCCGTTGGCTTCCAGCGAGGTGACCCGCAGACCGGCGCCGGGCGGTGCGCCGGCCCTGGCCAGCAGGTCCCTGATCCGGACCCCGCCCCAGTGGGCGTCCACGCTCCAGCCTTCGACGCAGGCGATGGGAAGCCGGGCGGACGTCCGCGGCAGCGCGCGGAGCTGGTCCAGCGTCAGCCGGTAGGGGGCCGGGCCGATCACCTCCAGCCGCCAGTCCTTCAGTGCCGCGGCGGTGATTCCGGCGGCCGCGGCCGTCCGGTTCACCGGCACGCCCATGGGCCCGGCGTCGGGGTGCCTGGGCGCGAGCAGGTCCAGCCGCTTGAGCGGGGTGAACGCCTGCCCGACGGTGGTGAGGGTGACGACGCCGACGGCGGCTCCGGCGCCGAGGAGCAGCGCGCGCCGGTCGGGGCCGTCGGCGGCCGGGAGTTCCCGTGTCCCGGGCGAGCGGCGACTCCAATGGGCCTTGATGTCGGGGGCTTTGATGCCGATGTGGAGCAGGATCGAGCCGATCGCGACCCAGGCCAGCGCGAAGTGCGTCTGGATGAACCCGAAGGGCCACGGGTACCACTCGACGATGTTGAGCAGTCCGGTGAACACCTCCAGGACCGCGGCCGCCACCAGCACGGCGACCGAGAGCCGTTCCAGTGCGTGCCGTACCCCCTGCACCGGCGGCCAGACGAAGAGCCTCGGGTAGACCGTCCACAACTTGACCAGCAGCAGCACGATCGCCGCGAGTCCGGTCGCGATGTGCAGGCCCTGGCTGAGCCGGTAGCCCCAGACCGGGCGGGCGGGCAGTGCGTCCGCCGCCCAGGACGGCGGGTGCTGGAGGTAGTGGCTGATCAGGCCGGTGACGAAGCAGACGGCGAAGGCGGCGCCGAGCCACCGCCCGACGGCGGTGGCGGTCCGGGCGTCGTGCAGCCGGCCGGAGAAGGAAGGCGGCCGGACCGGGAACGAGGACAGCCGGCCGTCGGACCGGGACGGCCGGCCGGCGGGGGGCGCGGGCCGCCAACGGCTGCGCGGGGCTTGGGGAGTCATGCCCCCATCAGACCGCCGCCGGGCGCCCCGCGGGGCGGTTCGACACCTTACGAAACGCGGACGTCGGGCCAGGTCACGTGCCGGGCGCGGGCTCCCGCTGGGAGGCTGGCCCGATGAACGAGCCCCGCCACCGTCCCGGCCCCTGGACCGCCCTCACCGTAGTGCTGCTCGCCGCCCTGACCGCCGTCCTCGTGCCGGCCGTCCGCGACGAGGGGTACCGGACCGACCCCGCGGGTCTCACCCGGTGGTACGCCGCCGCCTGGCTGCTGTTCGGCGCGGCCGCCTGGTCGTTGCGCCGGGTTCCGCGGCGGCGGGTGGTTCCGCTGGTGCTGGCGGGCGCGCTGGCCGTGGCGGTGGTGGGGCTGGCCGGGCCCCCGCTGACCAGTACCGACTCCTTCCGGTACGCCTGGGACGGCCGGGTCCAGGCCGCCGGGATCTCCCCGTACGACCACGCCCCGGCGGATCCGGCCCTGCGCGGACTGCGCGACGACTGGCTGTTCCCGCACGGCGGGCCGGCCTGCGCCGGACCGGACCGGGCCGCACTCGGGCCCGGGGCGTGCACCCGCATCAACCGGCCGGCCGTGCACACGATCTACCCGCCGGTCGCCGAGGGGTACTTCGCCCTGGTGCACGTCCTGTCGCCGCCCGGGGTGCGGCACAAGGCGCTGCAGGCCGGTGGCGCGCTGACGGCGCTCGGGGTGACGGGGGCGCTGCTGCTGGTGCGGCGGCGCGCGGGCGCGGATCCCCGTACCGTCGCGTACTGGGCGTGGTGCCCGGCGGTCGCGGTGGAGGCGGTGAACAACGCGCACGTGGACACGCTGGCGGTGCTGCTGTCGGTGGCCGCGCTGGGGACGGTGGTGCGCCACCGGGTGGCGGGCGGGGCGCTGTTCGGGCTGGCGGTCGCCGCGAAGCTGCTGCCGGCCGTGCTGCTGCCGGGAGCGCTGGCGGGCGTACGGCGGTGGCGGGACGCGGCGGCCGTGCTGCTGCCGACGGCCGCGGTGGTGGGGCTGGTGTACCTGCCGTACGTCCTGGTGTCCCGCTCGTCCGTCTTCGGGTACCTCGGCGGGTACGCGGAGGAGGAGGGGTACGAGGACCCGGGCGCGGGGGGCCGGTACGCACTGCTGCGGCTGGTGCTCCCGGAGTCCTGGGCGGTCCCCGCCGTGGCGCTCGGGATGGCGGCGGTGGTGGCGTACGTCTGGTGGCTCGGTGATCCGCTCCGGCCGTGGAGCGCGGCCCTGACGGTGACCGGTACCGCGTTCTTGCTGATGACCCCGGGCTACTCCTGGTACGCGCTGCTGCTGGTCGCGCTGGTGGCGCTGGACGGCCGCGCGGAGTGGCTGGGGGTGGCCGTCGCGAGCGCCGCCGCGTACGTTTCCGGGCCGGCGCTGGGCAGTTCGACGGTACAGGTGGCGTACGGGCTGGCGGCCGCGGCGGTGCTGGCGGGGTGGGCGGCCCGGGCCGGGCGGGGCATCCGGTCCGGGCCGCCGCGGGTGGCTCAGCCGATGTGGAAGGAGTCCCCGTAGACCTTCCAGTCGAGCGGGGTGTTGAGGTTCAGGTTGCCCTTCTTCAGGAAGACCCGCTGGGCGGTGTCGACGCGGCTGGTGTCGCTGTGCGCCTCCTCCTGCTTCATCGCCCAGACGCGGGCGTCGAGGAAGGCGTTCAGCCAGGTGGTCTCGTTGCCGCCCTGGGCCGGGGGCTTGGCCTTGGTCAGGGCGCGCTTGCGGATGCTGCGGAAGCTGGTGGGGTCGGTGCCGTCGCCGTGCATGACGATGGCGTCGTAGTACATGAACTGGCCGAGCGTGCCGACCCCGTCGGACTTGCCCTGCTTGACGGCGGGGTCGAAGTACACCCGGTCGCGCTCGTGGTCCTGGGCCTTCTTGAAGTCCGTGTCCTGGGCGGCCTTCGCCCAGTCCTTGGTGAAGTTCGGGTCCAGGCCCTTGTGCGAGTCGGTGCCGTCGACCTTGCGCAGCGCCGGGAGGTACTTGGCGAGCACGTTGCCGGGCTTGACCTGCGTGTAGTACTCGACGAGGTCGAGCATGTCGCCGGTGCCGGAGCAGAAGCCGATGATGCCGGCCGTGTACCCGCGGCCGTCGCCTATGTCCTCGATGTACTTGTACTGCGCCTTCCAGTCCAGCGAGGAGTTCTCGGCGCTGGAGACGATCTGCATGGCGATGTCCTTCTTCGCCGGGTCGTCGAGTCCGGTCGCTTTGGCGGCCGCGGCGGGGAGCGCGGCGGCCGGGGCCGGGGCCGCCGTGGCGTGCGCGGCGACGGGGACGGCGAGCAGGGCGGCGCCCAGGAGGGCGCCCACGGCGACGGTCTTGCTCTTGCGGTGGGGGGCGAACACAAGGCCTCCATACGGGGGTTGAGGCTTCCGATTCCGTTAGGAAACTTTCCTACCAGACAACGGGTGCGGCGAAAACCCCGTTGTCATTTCCGGAGCAATCCAATCCGCGGCGGCCCTCCGCTCCGAATGCTGGTGGAGGACCGAGCTCGCACCCCTTCCGGAGGACGACCGCCATGACCCGTTCGCGAAACGTCCGCTGCGGCCGGCGAAGGAGGCCCGCGTGCGACAGCAGCCGGTGACCTTCGGCGGGCCCCGGGAACGCTCCGGACCCGATCTCCCCGCCCTGATGGAGCTGATCGCCCGCGGCGACCAGGACGCCTTCGCCGCGTTGTACGAGGTGATCGCCGGCCCCGTGCACGGGATCGTCGTCCGGGTCCTGCGCGACCGCGCCCAGTCGGAGGAGGTGACGCAGGAGGTGCTGATCGAGGTCTGGCGCCAGGCGCCGCGCTACCGGCCCGACAAGGGCAGCGTGATGACCTGGGTGATGACGATCGCCCACCGCCGGGCGGTGGACCGGGTCCGCTCGGCGCAGGCCGCGACGGCCCGCGAGCAGGACAACGCGGCGCGCGAGCACACCCGCGCCTACGACGAGGTGAGCGAGCGGGTGGAGATCAGGCTGGAGAGCGAGCAGGTACGCCGCTGCGTGCGCGGGCTCACCGAACTCCAGCGGCAGGCCGTCCACCTCGCCTACTACGGCGGGCTCACCTACCGCGAGGTCGCCGAGACCTTGAGCACCCCGCTCCCCACGGTCAAGACACGCCTGCGCGACGGGCTGATCCGGCTGCGCGACTGCATGGGAGTCACCGTATGAGCAGCGGCACCGACCAGTTGCACGCGCTGTCCGGCGCCTACGCCCTGGACGCGCTGGACCCGGAGGAACGGGAGGCGTTCGCGCGCCACCTGCCCTCCTGCCCGCTGTGCGCGCAGGAGGTACGGGAGTTCGCCGCCACGGCGGCCCGGCTGGGTGCGGCGGTCGCCCTGGCACCGCCCCCCGGAATGCGGGCCGAGGTGATGGCCCGCATCGACTCGGTGCGCCAGCAGCCCCCGCCCCGGCGGGGCATCGTGGCCCTGCGCAGACGGGCCCTCCCGTTGGCCCTCGCGGCCTGTCTGGCCGGGGCACTGGCCCTGGGCGGCACGGCGCTGTGGCAGCGGGAGCAGGCCCGGGAGGCCGCCCGGGCGGTGCACGACCTGCGGGACCTGACCGACGTGATCGCGGCGCCCGACGCCCGTACGGTGGCCGGCCGTACGGCGTCCGGGGCGCGGGCGACCGTGGTGGTCAGCGAGGCGCGCAACCAGGCGGCGTTCCTGAGCTCCGGGCTGCCGGCCGCCCCGGCGGGCAAGACGTACCAGCTGTGGTTCGCGGACGGCGGCGGGATGCGTCCGGCCGGTCTCGTCCCGGGCGACGGCGGCACCCTGATGAGCGGCCCGGTGGGCCGGGCGACCGCGGTCGGGCTGACCCTGGAGCCGGCGGGCGGCTCGGCGCGGCCGACGTCGCAGCCACTGCTGCTGCTGAGCCTGGCCACCGCCCGGGGCCGCTGACCGGCGCCGGGGCGGGCTCAGAGCCAGCCGTTGCGCCGGAAGCCGCGGTAGATGACGTAGCAGGCGAGCGCCATGACGACGAGGACGATCGGATAGCCGTACAGCCAGTGCGTTTCCGGCATGTGGTCGAAGTTCATCCCGTAGACCCCGCAGACCATGGTCGGAACGGCGACGATCGCCGCCCAGGCCGTGATCTTGCGCATGTCCTCGTTCTGGGCGACGGTCACTTGCGCGAGGTGGGCCTGGAGGATCGAGTCGAGGAGGGAGTCGTAGGAGTTGATCTGCTCGGTGGCCCGGGAGAGGTGGTCGGCCACGTCGCGGAAGTAGGCGCGGATCTCGGGCGGGATCACCGGTATCGGCTGCGTGGCGAGCTGCTGGAGCGGCCGGGCCAGGGGGGCCACCGCCCGGCGCAGTTCGAGCAGTTCGCGCTTGAGCTGGTAGATCCGGCCGGCGTCGCCGCCGGCGCCGCTCTCGCTGAACACGGCGGTCTCGACGGCGTCCATGTCGCTCTGCACGGCGTCCGTGACGGCCACGTAGTCGTCCACCACGTGGTCGGCCATCGCGTGCAGGACCGCGGCCGGCCCCTTGGCGAGCTGCTCGGGTGCGGCTTCGAGGGCCTCGCGGACGGGGCCGAGGGTGCCCTGTCCGCCGTGCCGGATGGTGATCACGAAGTCCTCGCCGGTGAAGGCCATCAGCTCGCCGGTCTCGACGACCTCGCTGGTGGCCGTGAGCTCCTCGTGCTCGACGTAGCGGACCGTCTTGAAGACGGCGAAGAGGGTGTCGTCGTAGCGCTCCACCTTGGGCCGCTGGTGCGCGTTCACGGCGTCCTCGACCGCGAGGGGGTGCAGCCCGAACAGTTCCGCCAGTCCCGCGAGTTCCTCCTGGGACGGCTCGTGCAGGCCGATCCAGACGAAGCCGTCGCCGTTCTTGCGGACCCGGCGCAGCGCCTCCTCGGCGTTGGCGCAGCCGTCCTGGCGGACGCCGTCGCGGTAGACCACGCAGTTGACGACCGCGCTGCCGAGCGGGGAGCGGGCCGGGTGGCTGAGGTCGACGGCCCGGCGGTAGCCGCGGCGCACGGCCCGGCGCAGGCTGCTGAACATGGACAACGGGTTACTTCCCTTCGGCGGATCAGCGGCCAGTCTGCCACCGCCACGGCTCGCCCTCCCGCCGCCCCGCGCCCGCGCCCTCACCGGCGCCGTCATCCGTACCGGGGCGCGGTCAGGCCCGGTCGATGAAGACGCTGGTCGATTTGACGCGGGCGACGGCCCGGGCCCCGACCTCCAGGCCGAGCTCCTCCACCGCTTCCCGGGTCAGCAGGGACACCACGCGGTGCGGTCCGGCCTGGATCTCCACCTGCGCGTCGACGGTGCCGAGCTTCACCGCGGTGACGATGCCCGGAAAGGCGTTGCGCGCCGAGGTGTACGGGGCGTCGTCGCCGTCCGCCGCCTCCCGCGCCAGTTCCACGCAGAAGGTCGCCAGGTCGGGGCCGTCGACCATCCGCCGGAGCCCGTCGCGCCGGGTCGGGAACCGCTCGGCGTCGGCCCAGCGGCGTGCCGTGTCGACGCTCACGCCGAGCAGCCGGGCCGCCTGGCCGATCGTGTAGGAGTCCATGGCGCCCACCCTAAGGCGTCGGTTCCGCGGGCAGCAGCGCCTCCGCCGCCGCCTCGGCGATCACCGCCGCGACGACCGCCAGCGCGGGCGAGTCCAGCTTCCACTGCTGCCAGTACAGCGGTACGTCCAGGGGTCTGCGCGGCGTGAGCAGGACCAGCTCCCCCGTCCGCAGCAGGGGCTCCGCCTGCGGCTGCGGCACCATCCCCCAGCCGAGCCCCGCCGCCACCGCGTCGCGGAAGCCCTCCGAGGTCGGCACGTGGTGCCGGGCGGGAGCAGCCTCGGCCTCCGGCGCGCCGGGCCCGGCGAGCGACCGTACGAACCGGTCCTGCAGTTCGTCCCGGCGGTCGAAGACGATCGCCGGTGCCCGGCCGAGCCGATCGGCCGGCGGGCGCGACCCGGTCAGGTACCGGGCCACGAAGGCGGGGCTGGCCACCGGCAGGTACCGGGCGAGGCCCAGTGCCCGTACGGTGCAGCCCGCCACCGGATCGGGCGAGGACGTCACCGCCGCCATCACCTGGCCCTCCCGCAGCAGCGCCGTGGTGTGCGCCTCGTCCTCGCGGTGCAGCTCGAAGCAGACCGGCGGGTCCTGCGGGACCCGGGTCAGGGCCGGCAGGAACCAGGTGGCCAGCGAGTCCGCGTTGACCGCGATCGGGAGCCGCACCGGGCCCCTCCCGTCGGCCATGCCCATGCCCAGTTCGGCCCGGGCGTCGCGCTCCAGCCGGGCCAGCTGCCGCGCGAAGCGGACCACCACCTGCCCGGATTCCGTGGCCCGTACCGGTTTGGTCCGCATCAGCAGCACCCGGCCGGTGCGCTGCTCCAGGGCCTTGACGCGCTGGCTGACGGCGGAGGGCGTCACGTGCAGGGCGGCGGCGGCCGCGTCGAAGGTGCCCTCGTCGACCACCGCGAGCAGCGTCCGCACCTGTTCGAGGGGAAGTTCGTCCATCACGAGCGCTAATGCTACGTAAAAATCTTTAGCTGTACTGCATGGAAGGCGCCGCCTACGGTCGGACGCATGACTCCCGGCATCACCACAGCGGCCCTGGCGGGCTTCGGCACCGGCCTTTCCCTCATCGTCGCCATCGGCGCGCAGAACGCCTTCGTCCTGCGGCAGGGCGCGCTCCGGCACGCCGTCCTCCCGGTCGTGGCCATCTGCGCACTGTCCGACCTGGTCCTCATCGTCCTCGGCGTCGCCGGTGTCGGCGCCTTCGTCACCGCCTGGCCCGCCGCGCTCACGGTCGTCGCCCTCGCCGGAGGCGGCTTCCTGGTCTGCTACGGGGTCCTCGCGGCCCGCCGGGTGCTGCGGCCGGTCCCGGGCGCCGCCCTGAGTACCGACGGCGGTTCCGCCGGCTCCGCCCGCCGGGCCGTGCTGACCTGCCTGGCCATGACCTGGCTCAACCCGCACGTCTACCTGGACACCGTCCTGCTGCTGGGCTCCCTCGCCGCCGACCGCGGTGACCTGCGGTGGGCCTTCGGCATCGGCGCCGGCGTGGCCAGCCTGACGTGGTTCGCCACCCTGGGCTACGGTGCCCGCCTGTTGAGCGGCCTCCTGGCCCGCCCGGCGGCCTGGCGGGTCCTGGACGGGCTCGTCGCCGCCACCATGGTGACGATGGGCGGCATGCTGCTGGCCCGCGCCTGACCGCGCCGCGGCCACCGGGCGCCCACAATGGTGCGGCCCGCGCCCCGCCCACAATGGTGCGGCCCACGCCCCATCGCACCCAGGAGACCGAGTGCCCGACCGCCCCTCGCCCGGTGGCCCGCGCGCGGACCGCGCCGCCCGGCGCGCCCCGCTCGTCACCGCGACCGGCATCGTCCTGGACGCCCGCGGGCGGGTCCTCGTGCTGGCCACCGCCCACGCGAACGGCCCCGATCTGCCCGGCGGTGCGGTCACCGACACGGAGACCCCCGAGGAAGGTCTGGCCCGGTGGCTGCGGGAGGAGCTGGGCCTGGCGGCGCCGGCCGGCCGGCTGCTCGCGGTCGACTCCTGCCGGCCCGGCGCGCGCGGCCGGTCCCTCGTCACGCACCTCCATCTCGTCGGACCGCTCACTCCCGGGCAGGCCGACTCGATCACCGCCAACGGCGGGCGGACCGCCGGGGCGCACTGGCTGACGCCCGAGGAGGCCTACGAGCGGCTCCCCGCCCCCGCCGCCCGTCGGCTGCGCGCCGCACTGGCCGCCCTGTACGCCGGCTCCTTCGCGCACTTGGCGGACGCCAGCCCGCAACCCGGCTCCCCGGCCGGGCTCGACCCCGCCCGCCGGGCCGAGCTGGAACTCGCGGGCGCCTTCGACGCCGCCGGACACCGCGCCGCGCGCCCGAAGGCCGTCACCGCGGCGAGCGTGCTGTTCACCGACCGGGACGGCCGCGTCCTGCTGGTGCGCCCCGCCTACGGCAGGCCGGGCCGCTGGATCCTGCCCGGCGGCGGCGTCGAGAGCGACACGGGTGAGACCCCGCGAGCCGCCGCCGCGCGTGAGGTGCGCGAGGAGACCGGCCTGGACCGCTCCCCCGGGCGGCTGCTCGCCGTCAACTGGGCCCACAAGCAGGGACGGCCGGCCCGCATCCGGTTCCTCTACGACGGCGGCGTGCTCGGCCCGGCCGAACTCGCCGCCGTCCGGCTGCCGTCGAGCGAGCTGCTGAGCTGGCGCACCGCGGCCCGGGGCGAGCTGCGCGGTCTCGTCAAACCCCTGCTGCGCCGGCAGATCGAGGCCTGCCTGACGGCGCTGGCCGAGGGCACCGGCCCCCTGGAACTGCACGGCGGCCGCCCGTATGAAGAACCCTTGACCCAAGGTTGACCGCTTCCCTGGCGAGCCCCGCCGGTGCGGCAACTACGTTCCCATCCATGTCTCTACGACCCCCACCGCTCCCCGTGCTCCCGTACCGCAAGCCGACGCGCGGCCGCGACTACTGGATACTCGACGACGTGCTGCCGGACCCGGACGCCGTCCGGCAGCGCTGCCTGGCCAGGAACGACTGGACGGAGGGCTACCCCCACAAGCCGGAGAGCTGGCCGGGCCTGCGCACGATGCCCGCGCTGGAGCCGGCCGAACTGGCGCACGTCGAACGGCTGGTGCGCAAGGCGACCGGCGCCCCGAAGATCTGGGCGGAACAGCCTTCCGGGGGCGGCACGTTCAACCACAACTGCGTCCAGGTCGTCGGCGCGGGCGAGTGCGAGCCCCGCCCCCACACGGACTCCCGCTCCCTGTGCCGCTACGCGGCCGTGCTCTACCTCAACCCCTCGGTACCCAAGGACTACGGCACGAGCTTCTACCGCCAGCAGCTGGCGGGCGGCAGCCTCGGCGGCAACCAGGTGGCCGCCCCGCACAACAACCTGGTCGACGCCCTCGGCACCCGCTTCGTCTCCCCGGACTCCTTCGTGGAGGACGTCCGCGTCCCCCACAAGGCCAACCGCCTGCTCCTCTACTCCGCCAATCTGATCCACACGGCCACGGGTTACTGCGGCACGACCCTGGAGGAGAAGCGCATGACGGCGGTCTTCTTCTGGATGGCCTGACGCCGCGCGCGATGGCCTGACGCCGCGCGCGGTCGCGACGGCCGTGGGCGGTATCGTCGGGCGCGGGAGGTCGGAGCGTGAGCGCGAGCCGGAGCGGTCGGGCGGCGGGTGCCTGGGGGCAGCTGCTGGTCGTCGTGCTCGCGCTCGGTGTCTTCGTGATGCACACGACCGGCCACCCCGACAGCCCGTCCGCCCATCCGGCCGCGCATCCGGCCGTGCACGCGCAGGCCGGGATGGCGGCCGCCGCCGGCCCGGACCACGGCGACCGGGCGGCGCCGCACGCTCCAGGCATGGACATGGCCTCGCTGTGCGTTGCCGTGCTGAGCGCCGCCGTTCTGCTCGTGCTGCTGCGCGCTGCCCTGCGCCGGTGTAGCGACGGGCCGGCGCATCCGCGCACGGGCGCGGTGACCGGCCTGGTCCCGCGCCCGCCGCCACGGGCCCCCGACCTCGCCCTGCTGTCGATCCTGCGCATATAGGCCGAACGCCGCCGCGGGCCGGTTCCTGCTGCCCGCGGCCCCCCGTTCGTCCGTATCCGCAGCTCAGACACCACGAGGTTGCACCATGCCCAGCACCACCCTCCGCACCACCCGCCGCCGTATCTCCCTCGCCGCCACCGCGACCGCCGCCGGACTGCTCCTCACCGCCTGCGGGGGCGGCGGCAGCACGATGAGCGGTATGGAGCACAGCACGCCCAGCGCCTCCCGAGCGGCGTTCGGCGCCGCGGACGTCACCTTCGCGCAGGCGATGATCCCGCACCACCAGCAGGCCGTGGAGATGGCCGCGCTGGCGGAAGGACGGGCCCAGGACACCGGTGTCAAGACGCTCGCCGCCGCGATCCGCACGGCGCAGGACCCCGAGATCCGGACCATGAAGGCCTGGCTCGCGGCCTGGGGCAAGCCGGAATCGGGCAGCGCCGTGCCGGGGATGCACCACGGCTCCGGCGCGCACGACGGATCCGGCACCGCCGGGATGATGTCCGAGCAGGACATGAAGGACCTCGGCGCCGCCCGGGGCACGGACTTCGACAAGGCGTTCGCCCGCCTGATGATCGCGCACCACAACGGGGCGATCGAGATGGCCCGCGCCGAACAGCGGGACGGCCAGGACCCGGCCGCGAAGAAGCTGGCCGGCGAGGTGGTCGAGAACCAGTCGGCGGAGGTCGGGCAGCTCACCGCGATCCTCGCCCGCCTCTGACCACCCCCTCGCGCCCCCGTCCGGCCGCTACAGCGGCCGGACGGGGGCGGGGACGCAGTCCCAGGGAGCGGGGCCGGTGCCGGCGGACCAGGCGTGCAGGGCCGGCCGGTCGAAGCAGAGGATGCCGCACTGCTCGGCGTACTCGGCGGCCGGGGTGGTGAAGTCGCTCGTGGTCACGACCGCGGCCACGTCGGCCTCGTGCACCGCGTAGCAGGTGCCGCCGAAGCGCTGGAGGTCCTGCGATCCGACCTTGTTGGTGGCGCAGTAGCGCTTGCACTGGATGACGATGCGCCGCCCGTCGGGGGCGGTGGCGACGATGTCGGCGCCCAGGTCCCCGGCGCCGCCGACGACACTCACGTCCCGGCAGCCGTCCCGTTCGCACAACTCGGCGACCGCCCCCTCGAACGCGTCGCCGTCGAGCGCGTCGTAGTCCACCCGGGCCGTGGCCACCGGGGGCGGCGCCGGCTCCGGCGCGCTTTCCGGTGCCACGGCCTCCGCCGCGGCGCGGTCCAGCGCCCGCGCCGCCCGGCGCGCGGCCCGGCGCAGGCGCAGCCGGCGCCCCGCGCGGACGGAGCTCCACGCGGCCGGGACACAGGCCGCCGCCACCAGGACGGCCGCGACCGGGTGCGCGGCGGCCGCCCCGGCCAGGATCCGTACGGCGAACCCGGCGCCGCACACCAGCAGCGCCACGGCGGCGAACCACAGCGCGGTCGCGCGCAGGCTGAACCGGGGCCTGCGACCGGCCGGTCGCACGGGCCCGGGTATGGGCCGGGTCGGAACGGTCATCGGCGCATCGCCCCCCTGTCAGTGCAAGATCGTTGCTGGCTTCTGCCCGGGCCGGGCGCGTTGAAGCGGCCGACGCGGAGGCTGGCCGGTCCGGGCCGTCCGGCCGGTCCCGCCGGTCAAAGAAAATGCCGGGGCGGCGTTTGCGTCCCCGGATCCGGGCCATACGGCTTGATGTCGGTGGGCTGGCGCTTCGAGCGGTGTGGCAGCCCATCGGGATCGGCGCCCGCATACGGCACCCCCTCCCCCCGGGTGTCGTGTGCGGGCCACCGAACCGGCACGACCCGCTGCCGTACCCACCCGTCCGGTACGGCAGCTCGCGCTGTCCGGAGAACTCACGAACCGACCGTACGGGGAAGGTTGAGGGATGCGGCACACAGAGGTGAACGTCCGGCGCCCCGCGGGACGAGGGCCGGCCCGGTGACGTCCACGGTGGCCGGCCAAGGGGTGCGCGCCGTCTCCCGCGGCGGCACCGCACGCGAAGTCACGGCGCGCAGCGGGCTGGTGGCCCGGGGCGTGCTCTACGCCCTGACCGGACTGCTGGCCGTACGCGTCGGCCTCGGCACCGGCGGCGGGCAAGAGGCGGACCGGCAGGGCGCGTTGCAGGAACTGGCCGGGAAGCCGTTGGGGCCGTTCCTCGTCTGGGCCGTCGGCATCGGTCTGGTCGGCATGCTGCTGTGGCGGCTGTCCGAGGCGGCGTTCGGCGCCGCGGGCCCCAAGGGCGACGCGGCCACGAAGCGGCTGGCCTCGGCGGCCCGGGCCGTCTTCTACGCCGTCGCCGCCTACTCGGTCCTGTCGTTCGCGGCCGGCTCGGGCGGTGCCCGGTCCGGCGACGAGCAGTCGCGCGACGTGACGGCGAAGGCCCTCGGCTGGCCCGGCGGCCAATGGCTGGTCGGCGCGGTCGGGGCGGCCCTGGTCGTGGGCGGCGTCGTCATTGCCGTACAGGCCGTCCGGCGCACGTTCCGCAAGCACATGAACCTGGGCGGCCTCTCCCGCCAGTGGCGCCGGGCCGTCGAACTGCTCGGCGTGGCCGGCGGCGTGGCGCGGGGCACGGTCTTCGCCGCGGCGGGCGGTTTCGCGGTGCACGCCGCCGTGCGCTACGACCCTGCCCAGGCGAAGGGGGTGGACGACACCTTGCGCACGCTGACGCAGACCCCCGCCGGGCCGTGGCTGCTGGTGGTGGTGGCCGTCGGCCTGATGCTGTTCGGAGCGTTCTCGCTGGCGATGGCCCGCTGGCGCGAGGTCTGACCACGCCGACCAGCACGTCCGCGCGCACCCCGCGGGCGGCCGGGACCCGACGGACTCGACCCCCTCTGCCACGGGTCCACTGAGCCGCCGCCGTGGCGGTCTGCTTGACGGGCTCCAGCACTCTCTCCTCCGCCGGGGTGCGGCAGCAGACCGGCTCCGGCTGCCCCGCGCCTACCAGAGGGCCCCGCCGGGCGATGAGGTCGGTGTGCCCGGGCGGCCCTCGTGCGCGGACCGCCGGGGCGGCGCAACGGGAGTGACCGGCGGCGACCTTCCGTCGGGTGCCGCCGCCCGTCCCCGGCCAGGACCCGGCGCGCCGTGCGCGTGCGGGGGCCACGACTGTCCGGCGCGGGCGAGCGCATCGACGCAGCCCCGGCCCGC
>NZ_JBVHQF010000001.1:0-364117 GCF_055567555.1 Streptomyces sp. NPDC026522 | reverse complement strand
ACCCACCGACCGGGCCGTCTCCCGGCCCGCGCACCCGGCAGGCCCCCGGCCCACCGCCGTCCACCGGACAGTGCCGCCAGAAGGACCGGCGGCCTTGCGTCGCATGGCCGCCGCCCGTCCCGGCCCGCAGCCCGCGTGTAGACCGGCGCGGCGGGCGCGCCGTGCGCGTGCGGGGGCCACGACTGTCCGGCGCGGGCGAGCGCATCGACGCAGCCCCGGCCCGCACCCACCGACCGGGCCGTCTCCCGGCCCGCGCACCCGGCAGGCCCCCGGCCCACCGCCGTCCACCGGACAGTGCCGCCAGAAGGACCGGCGGCCTCCCGAGTCCGGCGCGCCATGCGCGTGCGGGGGCCACGGCTGTCCGGCGCCGGCGACGGATCGGCGTACTGCCCCGGCCCGCGGCCGTGCCGTCGTACCCGGCGGGCCCGCGGCGTTGAGTTCGCGGGCGCCGCCCGGCAGGGCCGGGCCCGCGAGGGAGACGCCGGGGCGGCGCCGGGCGATGTCGTGGAGCGAGCGGCCGGGCCGGCCCGACGGCGCTGGCCGCCGGCTGGGCCGGTCGGGGCGCGAAAGACATGCGCGGCTCAGGGTGGAATGCGCGCCGAAACGGGTAGCAGAAACGTCCAGTCGCAGAAGACGGCGGAGTGGTGCGTGATCGGTGATGGCCGACTGCAAGGTTCCCGACTACCGCACGGGCAGGCGTGGGCGGCACTGGACGCATGCCCTGCGCAGCGCGCAGCGGGCCGGAGCCGTGATCGTCACGGATGACACCGGCGAGCCCGTCTCCTACTCCCACACCGGCAGCGGCCCCGGTCGGCTGCGGCCCTGGGTCAGCGCGGAGGGGGTCCGCTACGACAGTTACGAAGTACACCCGGAGTGGTAGCCCGACAGGTCCCCGCCGCCGGCCCAGCGGCGGCCGCCGGGACCGGTCACGCCATGGACAGGGCGCCGCGGCCGTGCCAGTCCAGGCAGACCACCAGCGCGTCGTCGTCCGCGTCGGCGTCCCGGTAGTCCGCGAGCGCCCGCAGCACCGCGGCGGGAACCTCGGCCGCGGGCAGCAGGGCGGCGGAGCCGATCGCCCGGGACAGCGCCTGCGTGTCGTACGTCTCCCCGCCGGGCGAGTGGGCGGCGTAGACCCCGTCGCTGACGAAGACCAGGCGGTCGCCCGGCAGGACGCGGAACTCCTGGAGCGCGTACTCCGACTGGTCGAACATGCCGAGCGGGAACTGGGCGTCGAAGCGGATGCGCTCCACCACCTTGTCCCGCTGGCGCCACAGCTGCGGCGAGCCGGCGTCGACGACCTGGACCCGGCCGGTGGCCAGCTCGAAGGAGAGCAGGAGGGTGGAGACGTACGCCTCGCCGCGGTGCGCGGCGTACAGGGCCTGGTCGGCCAGGGCGGCCTGGTCCGCGATGCCGATCCCGGCGCGCCTGGCGTTGCGCAGCGCGTTGACCGCGAGGTTGGTGAGCAGGGCCGCCTGGATGCCTTCGCCCATGCCGTTGGTGATGGTGAGGGTGAGGTTCTCGGCGGTGCTGGCCCAGTCGAAGTTGTCCCCGTGGATGGTGTACGCGGGCTCCAGCTGGGCGCCGATGGAGTACTCGGTCCGTGCGCAGGCGCGGGCCGGCAGCAGCTGCCACTGCATCTCGGCGGCCAGGGTGAGCCGGCTGACGCGGCGGGCCTGGAGGTAGACGTCGGTGTCGCGTTCGGCGACGAGGATCTCGTGCCCGAACAGGCCGGCGATCTCGGCGAGGTCGTTCCGGGTCTCGGGGGTGGCGAGTTCGCCGGGCAGGGAAACCGAGAGGATCCCGAGCCGGTCGCCGCGGACGGTCACCGGCAGGTGGAGGACGACCATGCCCGGGCCGGTGTCCTCCTGGCAAGGCACCTGGCTCCCGAAGGCCCGCCCCGCGACGGTGTTGTGGACGGACAGCGCGGCGGCGGTCCGGGGTAGGGCGGTGACGGGGTGCAGGGTGGCGAGGCTGTAGTCGGCCATCAGCAGTTCCACGGCATGCGCCCCGTAGTGGGAGGCGAGGGCGGAGCGGGCCGCCTCGATCAGTGCATGCGGGGCCGCGGCGCGCAGGGCGCGCTCGACTGCCAGGAAGTTCGTCATCGTCGGGTCAGGCTCTCTTGGGAATCACAACGGTCGGGGGTTCACAGCGGTCGGAACGGTCGGCGGTGACGGCGGTCGGCGTCACCGCGGGCGGGCAGGACTGGGGAAGCGGCGACTCGGGTGACGGCCGGGAGCTGCCGGGATGGCTAGGACAGGGTGCGGGATGACACAGTAGGCCAATGCCCGCTCCCGGCCCGCCCCCAGACCACCTGGCGGCCGCGCATGCCCTGAGCACGGTCTCCCAGCTGCTCGACGTGCTGTGGGCGCGCGGGCAGGAGGCGGTGGCGACGGGGTCGGTCCCGCCGTCCCAGCTGCGCGCGCTCTTCGTCATCGAAGGGAGCCAGGGCAGCAATCTGCGGGCACTGAGCGAGGCGTTGGGCTCCCGCCCCTCGGCGGTGAGCAGGCTGTGCGATCGCCTGGAGGCCGTGGGGCTGCTGCGCCGGACGGCGAGTGCCCACAGCGCACGCGAGATCGAACTGCACCTCACCCGGTCCGGGCAGGACACGCTCGATCAGATCCGCGCCTTCCGCCGGCGTGAGGTGACCGGCGTACTGGCCGCCATGGCGCCCGGGCAGCTGGCCGCTCTCGCCGCCGGGCTCGCGGCGTTCGAGGACGCCGCCGGGACCCGCATGGGGCTGCCCCGCCGCGATTCCGGCTCCCCGACCGCCATGGCGGACACTGCCTGAGCCGGCCCCCTTCGCGTACCCGCCCCGGAACCGGGGCTGCCGGTACGCCCGCCCCCACCAGCAATTGTTGCCATGTGGAAACTATATCGCTAGCGTGGGCAACCTGGTCGTGCATCAAGGCCGGAACTGCGCACCGGTCCACCAGCGGGATGGGGCCGCCGCAGAACCCGAAGCGGGAGACGACCGTCCGGTCGGCCTCGCCGTCGCCCATGAGAGGCCATCTGTGCCGACGACTCGCATTCACCACCTGAACAACGACCTGTTGAGCGTGACCACGGTCCGGACCGAGAACGCCTGGGTCGTCATGGTCAGTGGAGAGGTCGACCTCGACACCGTCGATCCACTGCGGCTCACCCTGGAGGCAGCGGCCTCCCCCCGCCAGCCCCTGCCCGTCCGGCTGAACCTGAGGGACGTGCGCTTCGGCGGCTCGGCCCTGATCAACACCCTGCTGCGGGCGCGCCTGAGCCTCGGAGCGGACCGGCTCGTCCTCACCGACCCCGCTCCCCGCGTCATCCGGCTGCTGCGCCTGGCGGGCCTGGACGCCCACTTCGCGATCAGCCCCCGCCCCGGGGCCCGGCCGGAGCCGCGCCCCGACGCCCGCCCCGCGACCCTTCCCGAACCGGACCACGCCGCGGAGGTCACGCGCCGCCCCTGAGCGGCGCCGCCGGGGCGCCCGGGCGCGCGGAAATTGTCCGCCGACGGCGATGGCCCGGCGGACGAGCGGGTAGTCGGACGTTATGACCGACCTGAACCCGAACGAACAGCAGCCGGACAAGGACGTCGACGAGTGGGTGACCGGTGACGAGCCGGCCACCGGTCCGCAGCTGAGCTACCTGCACACCCTGGCCCGGGAGGCGGGCGAGAACGTACCGGAGACCCTCACCAAAGCGCAGGCCTCGCGGCTGATCGACCGCCTTCAGCAGGCGTCGCCCCGGACGGCCGCGCCGCACGGGTCGCTGCCCGGGACCCCTGCCGACGAGGCGGCCACCCGGCCGGGCGACGCCGAAAGCCCCTGACCACACGCCAGTGACCTGCGGTCTTGAGCGGTAGCGCGCGGCTTGACCGGACGTCCGTGGCGCCGAGAGCCCCCGACGGGGGAGCCAAGATGCATGTTGTGCCGGAGCGCGTTGTGCCGGAGCTACGGGCCGCGGAGCGGCGTCTCACCCGGCGCGTGGGGGGCTGGGACTCGCCCTGGGCGCGGCGGCTGCTGCCCGCGGTGGAGGACGCCGCCCAGCACACCAAGCTGTGGTGGGGCGTTGCCGTGCTCCTGGCCGTCACGGGAGGCCGGCGCGGACGCCGGGCCGCGGTGGCCGGGCTGACGGGGATGGCGGTGGCCGAAGTGCTGTCCAACGGGGTCGTGAAGCAGCTCGTGCCCCGGGACAGACCGCCGAGGGAATGGTTCCACGCGGACGAAGTGCGGGACCGGCCCGACTCCTCGTCGTTCCCGTCGGGGCACACCGCCGCCGCCGTCGCCTTCACCGCGGCGGTCGCCGAGAAGTGGCCGCGGGTCGGTGCGCCGTGCCTGGTGGTGACCGCAGCCGTCGCCGTCGAGCGGGTCCACAGCGGTGCCCACTACCCCAGCGATGTCGCGGCCGGGGCGGCCATCGGCCTCATGTCGTGGGCCGTGGCCCATGCCCTCCCCGAGCCCTGCGCCGCCGGTGGCGGGGCCTGCCGGGGGCGGCCCCGGGTCAGTGGCCCGGCCGGCCGTGGCACTCGTAGCGGGCGTCGGCGCCTTCCTCGTTGAACCAGTAGTCCCCGGCGGCCAGGTAACGCCGACGGGCCTCCCCGGCCATGCCGACCGCCCTTCGGGGAGCGTCGGCCGCTGCGGCGACGGGGAGTTCGGTGCGGTCCTGACGGGGGTGGCGTTCGAACACAGCGGGCTCCTGACGAAGCTGGGGTGGGGATCCCCCTCATGATGGCGCCGCGCCCCGCGTCCCGCAGGTCGAGGCGGATCCCGCCGCTGCCGTCGGCCGCCCGCGGATGCGCCGGGCGCCGTTCCGTGGCAGCCTGAACGGCCCCTCGGCGCGCGGGGCACGCCGGGAGCCGAAGCCGGGGCGGCCCGGGGCCGCGTACCCGCTCAGGAGGTCTTGCCGGCGCGGCCGAGACCGATCGCGACGAGGGCCGCCGCTGCGATCACCGTCACCGCGTCGATCAGCAGGACCGTGCGCACCCCGTCGAAGAGGGAGGTCCGGGTGGTCGCGAGCACCCCGAGGAGCGGGATGCCGATGGTGATGCCGACCTGCTGGGTGGTGGTGACGAGGCCGGTCGCCAGGCCCTGTTCGCCGTCCGGGACGCCGCTGGTGACCGTCAGTCCGTACGAGATGATCGCGCCGAGGTGGAACATGCTGGCCACCGACACCGCGACGGTCGCCAGCAGCGCGCCCGATCCCGCGCCCACCCCCAGCAGCCCGGCGGTGAACACGCCCTGGCCGAGCAACGAGCCGATCAGGGTGCGCCGGGCTCCGAACCGGCCGATGACCTTGGGCGCGTACGAGCCGGCGACCGCGGACGCGGCGCCCTGGACACCGAAGATCAGGCCGGTGCCGAGGGAGGACAGCTCCAGCGTCTCCTGGAGGTAGAGGGTCAGGACGAACACCACGGTGGACATCATGGAGAAGGTGACCAGACCGCCGAGGTTGCCCCAGGCCACCGTGCGCCGCCTCAGCATCGGCAGCGACACCAGCGGGGCCGCCGACTTCGACTCGACCACGACGAACGCGCCGAGCAGGGCCACTCCGACGGCCAGCGTGCCCCATACGTCCGCTCCGCCGAAGCCGCGCTGGGCCGCCGTCGACAGGGAGTAGATCAGGGCGAGCAGGCCGCCGGTGACGGTGACCGCGCCCGGCACGTCCAGCCGGGGCCGGTGCGGGGTGCGCGATTCGGGCAGCAGTCCGGGGGCGAGGACGAGCACGATCACCGCGCTGGCGGCCAGCAGCCCCATGGTGGAGCGCCAGCCGAGGGTGTCGGTCATGACGCCGCCGAGGACCATGCCGACCGTGAAGCCGAGGGACAGCAGGGTGCCGGAGATGCCGAGCGCCTTGTCCCGCAGCGGGCCCTCCGGGAACGTGGTGGTGAGCAGGGACATGCCGGTGGGCACGATGGCCGCCGCCCCGAGGCCCTGGAGGGCCCGCGCGGCCAGGAAGACCGCCGGGTCCCAGGCCAGCGAGGCCAGCAGGGACGCGGCGCCGAAGAGGACGAGGCCGGTCAGGAACAGTTTCTTGCGGCCGTAGAGGTCGCCGGTGCGGCCGAAGAGGAGGAGGAAGCCGCCGGAGGGCAGGGCGAAGGCGGTGACCGCCCACTGGAGGGCGGACCGGCTCAGGCCCAGGTCCGCGCCGAGCACCGGCAGGGCCACGTTCAGTACGGAGAAGTCGAGCGCCACCATGAACTGGGCGGCGCAGAGCACGAAGAGGACGAGCTTGGCCCGGCCGGTCAGCCGGTCCTCGCCGGGGGCCGCCAGCTGGGGCGCGGGGGTGGTCACTTGGGTATCGATCGCCATGACCACCACCCTGGCGGGCGGGGAATGCCCGTGGAGAGTGGGAACTTATCCTGTTGGTGGCACCACCAGGCAGCCGACAGGGGGAGTGAGTGGCTACACCGACCGACCAGCACCGCCGTGCCGAGCTGCGGGAGTTCCTGATGAGCAGGCGGGCCAGGGTCAGCCCGACGGAGGCCGGGCTGCCCGTCGGCGGGGGCCGCCGCCGTACGCCGGGCCTGCGCCGCGAGGAGGTGGCGGTGCTCGCCGGGGTCGGGGTGTCCTGGTACCAGTGGCTGGAGCAGGGCCGCGACATCACCGTGTCGCCCCAGGTCCTGGACTCCGTCAGCAGGGTCCTGAAACTGACCAGCGCCGAACGCCGGCACCTGTACGTGCTGGCGGGCCTGAATCCGCCGGCCCTGGCGGTGGCGCCGGGCGACCAGGACATGTGCAACGGCCTGAAGCGGCTGATCGACGCGTGGATGCCGTTCCCCGCGCACATCATGGACGTGTACTGGAACACGGTGATGTACAACGACTCGGCGGCGCTGGTGCTCGGCATGCGGCCGGAGATCGTGCAGAACTGCCTGATCGCGTTCTTCACCGACCCCGTCTACAAGGGGCGGTCGCGGCACTGGGAGGAGAACGCCGGTCCGGTCGTCGCCCAGTTCCGCGCGGCGTACTCGGAGTTCCCCGATGACGACGGGTTCCGCACGGTGGTCGAGGAGGCCAGGAAGCTGAGCCCGGAGTTCGCCGAGCTGTGGGACCGCCGGGACATCCGGCCCGGCGGTCAGCTGCAGAAGGAACTGGAGCACCCGGTCGTGGGCACGCTGCACGTCGAGTCGACCCAGCTACGGGTCCCGGCGCGGCCCGACCTGGCGATCATCCTCCACACTCCGCTGCCGGGCACCGGCACGGCGGAGAAGCTCCAGTGGCTGACCTCGCCGGAAGCCCGTCGGGGCTCGATGTACCCGATCGCCGGCTGACCCGGGCGCGTCGGCGTACGGGAGCCGTCACGGGCTCCGGCGCAGCCTCAGACCGGGTCCTCCAGGAAGCCGCCCGACTGGTGCTGCCACAGCTTCGCGTAGGCGCCGTCCGCGGCGCGGAGTTCGTCGTGCGTGCCCTGTTCGATGATCCGGCCGCGGTCGAGGACGACGAGGCGGTCCATGGTGGCGACCGTGCTCAGCCGGTGGGCCACCACGAGCGCCGTACGCCCCTCCATGAGCCGCCACAGCGCGTCCTGGACGAGGATCTCGCTCTCGGAGTCCAGGGCGCTGGTGGCCTCGTCCAGCAGCAGGACCGGTGCGTCGCGCAGGATGGCCCGGGCGAGGGCGACCCGCTGGCGCTGGCCGCCGGACAGCTTCACCCCCCGCTCGCCGACCATGGTGTCGAACCCCTCCGGCAGCCCGTCGGCGAACTCCGTGACGTGCGCCGCCTCCGCGGCACGGCGGATCTCGGCGGCGGTGGCGTCCGGCCGGGCGAACGCGATGTTGTCCCGCAGCGTGCGGTGGAACATCGCCGGGTCCTGGGGCACGTACGCGATCAGGCTGCGCAGGTCGGTCTGGCACAGCCGGCTGATGTCCTGCCCGCCGATCAGGATCCGGCCGCCGTCGATGTCCGTCATGCGCAGCAGCAGCCGGGTGAGCGTGGTCTTGCCGCCGCCGGAGCGGCCGACGAGACCGATCTTCGACCCGCTGGGCACGGTCAGGTCGAGTCGTTCGAAGAGCGGCCGCGCGCCCTCGTGGGTGAAGGTCACCTGCTCGAAGCGCACGTCGGCGGCGGTCTTGGACAGCAGCGGCTCCGGGGACGGCGGGTCGAGCACGGTCGGCGGCTCCAGCAGCAGTTCGGTGAACTGCGCCGCCTCCGTCATCGAGCTCTCCAGCCGGCGGTAGATCTGGTTGAACTCGAACATGATCCGGGTCGCGTTGGAGTAGTAGGTGAAGGCCACGACGACCGCCTCCACCCCGTGCCCTCCCCCGGCGAGCGCGACGGCGAGCAGCAGGCCCAGCGCGTTGGTCAGTACGGACATCGGCGCGACCAGCGTGTCGATGCGCAGGTTGCCGTAGTCCCACGAGCGCAGCGTGAGCCGGCGCGACTCCGCGACCCGCGACCGGTGCTCGGCGGCCTCCCGCTCCTCCGCGCCGAAGGCCCGGATCGTGTCGATGTTCATCAGGCTGTCCGCGACGTGGCCCGAGACCCGGGCGATCGCCTCCTCCCGCTCCCTGACGAGTGCCTGGCGGCGCCGGATCAGGGGAGTCACGCACAGCGCCGTCACCGCGATCATCGCCAAGAGGGTGACGACGAGCAGCGGTTCGTAGTGCCAGAGCACCACCGAGCCGAAGGCCAGGGGTACGAAGCTGCCGACGACGGAGAAGGTCAGCGTGTCGACGAGTTCCTCGAAGCGGGAGGCGAAGCTCAGGACCCGCTTGGTCAGCGACCCGGCGAAGTTGTCGTGGAAGAACGCGGCGTCCTTGGCGAACAGCTCGTCCATGCCGATCACGTAGAGGCGCTCGATGCCGCGGGCGTCGAGGCGGTTCAGGCAGTGCAGTCCGACGCGCCACATCACTTCGGCGAGCAGCAGGGTCCCGGCGAAGGCGAGTACGTAGGGCAGCATCGGACCGATGCCGCCACCGGAGCCTCCCGCGATGCGGGCGATGAGCTTCGCGACGACCAGCGGCGCGATGTAGTTGATGCCGATGTTGCCCAGCGCGGGGAGCAGCATCGCCGGAACCGTAAGCCTCTTGAGGCGGGCCAGCTCCCGTACGTAGTACCTGAGGGCAAGGAGCGTCGCGCCCGTGCCCGGCGAACCTTCGCGTAATTCGAGCGTTCCCATCCCAACCCTTGCCTTGTCGGACGTTCGGGGCAGAACCGGAGTGTCCCGCACCGGCAGGCACCGGGTCCAAGCGTTTTTCCCACCGCCCGGCCACGCCGTCGCGGCGCCGGTGCGGCCCGGGTGCGGTCCCGGTGAGGCCCCGGGTGGCCGAACTCCACCGGAATCCGGCTGCCGTTCGCCTGGCGTATCGGCCGCCGTCACGCCAGGCTCCCTCTCCGGTACCCCGGGCGCGCTGTGCTGGGGGCGCTCAACCATCCGCAACCGCAGAGGTCGTTCCCCATGGCAGAACTCAACCGCCGCCGCTTCTTGCAGCTCACGGGCGGCGCCGCCGCCCTGACGGCGCTGGGCGAGAGCATCGCGCGCGCCGCCGCCATCCCCGCGCAGGGCACCAGCGGCACGATCTCCGACGTCGAGCACATCGTGGTCCTGATGCAGGAGAACCGTTCCTTCGACCACTACTTCGGCGCCCTGAACGGCATCCGCGGCTTCGGTGACCCCCGCCCGGTGACGCTGCCCAGCGGCAAGTCCGTCTGGTACCAGTCCGACGGCACGAAGGAGATCCTCCCCTTCCGGCCGCCGTCCGACGACCTCGGCATGGAGTTCCTCCAGGGCCTCAACCACGACTGGGCGGGCGGCCAGAGCGCCTTCAACAAGGGCAAGTACGACAATTGGGTGCCGGCCAAGACCGCCACCACCATGGCGTACCTGACCCGCGAGGACATCCCCTTCCACTACGCCCTCGCCGACGCGTTCACCATCTGCGACGCGTACCACTGCTCCTTCATCGGCTCGACCGACCCGAACCGCTACTACCTCTGGTCGGGCCACACCGGCAACGACGGCAAGGGCGGCGGCCCGGTCCTCAACAACGCCGAGGCCGGTTACGGCTGGACCACCTACCCGGAGCGGCTGGAGGCGGCCGGCGTGTCCTGGAAGGTCTACCAGGACATCGGCGACGGTCTCGACGCCGCCGGTTCCTGGGGCTGGATCAACGACGCGTACCGCGGCAACTACGGCGACAACTCGCTCCTCTACTTCAACACCTACCGGGGCGCCAAGCCCGGGGACGCCCTGTACGAGAAGGCCCGCACCGGCACCGACGCCAAGAACGGCGAGGACCACTTCGCCCGGCTCCGTGCCGACGTGGCCGCCGGGACCCTCCCCCAGGTCTCCTGGATCGCCGCGCCCGAGGCCTTCAGCGAGCACGCCAACTGGCCGTCGAACTACGGCGCCTGGTACATCGCGCAGGTGCTGGACGCCCTCACCTCGAACCCGGACGTGTGGGCCCGTACCACGCTGTTCATCACCTACGACGAGAACGACGGCTTCTTCGACCACGTCGTCCCGCCGTACGCCCCGGCCGACGCCGGCCAGGGCCTGTCGACCGCGCCCACCGCCCTGGACGTCTTCCCGGGCAAGCCCGGGTACGTCGCCGGGCCGTACGGCCTCGGGCCGCGCGTGCCGATGCTCGTGGTCTCCCCGTGGAGCACCGGCGGGTACTCCTGCTCGGAGACCTTCGACCACACCTCCGTCATCCGCTTCATGGAGGAGCGGTTCGGCGTGCGGGAGCCCAACATCTCGCCGTGGCGCCGGGCCGTCTGCGGCGACCTCACCTCCGCCTTCGACTTCGCCCGCAAGGACACCGGTACGGTCCGGCTGCCCGACACCGGCGCCTGGTTCCCGCAGGACCGCGACCGCCACCCCGACTTCCGCCCCACCCCGCCGGCCGAGGGCGCGATGCCGCGCCAGGAGAAGGGCCTGCGTCCCACGCGGGCGCTGAAGTACGCCCCGTACGTGGACGGCGCGGCCCTGGTCGAGGAGGGCAGGTTCCGGTTGACGTTCAGCGGCGGACCGGAGCTGGGCGCGCAGTTCTACGTCACCTCCGCCAACCGCACCGACGCCCCCTGGACGTACACCACCGAGGCCGGAAAGTCGATCGCGGACGTCTGGAACACCCGCTACTCGGCCGGCGTGACCGACCTGACCGTGCACGGACCCAACGGCTTCCTGCGCGGCTTCCGCAACCCCGGCAGCACCCCCGGCCCCGAGGTCACGGCCCGCCACAACGCCGCGACCGGCAACCTGGACCTCACCCTCACCAACGCGGGCGCGACGTCCGCCACGCTGACGGTCACCAACGCCTACGGCGGCGGCCCGAAGCGCCTGACGGTCGCCAAGGGCGCGACGGTCACGTACACGGTCTCCCTGAAGAACACCCGGCGCTGGTACGACGTGACGGTCACCGCCTCCGAGACCCCCGGCTTCGGACGCCGCTTCGCCGGGAAGGTGGAAACGGGCGCCTCCGGCCTCTCGGACCCGGCCATCCTCACGGAGCGGTCCTCGTAAACCCGCCCCACCCGCCGAAACGAGCGAAGGGCCGGTCCGGAGCAATCCGGACCGGCCCTTCGCGCCTCGCCTCTGCGCCGGTCCGACGCGGGGCGGAAACGCCGCCACTCGTACGAGTCTACAAGGGGGGCCAGCTGACCAGCCAATTCCTTTAGGGTTTTGGTGACTTTCCCCGAGGGGTCCGGCCGGATGTACTTGCGCTATTCCGCATTAACGGCACATGAACAACGCCCGGAAGGGGCAGGGGGGCTTTTTGATGATCGCCCGGACTTCTCCCTCCCGCACCGGCGGAACCAAGTCCCCCACACTCCCCGACATAGGAGCGACCATGACCGCGCACACCCAAGAGATCAGCATCGAGGAGCTCGAGCGCACCTGGATGGACGAGGCCATCGGCCTCGCCACCACCAGCGTCAAAAACGGCGGCGGTCCGTTCGGCGCGCTGATCGTCAAGGGTGGCGAGATCATCGCGGTCGGGAACAACAACGTCACGTCGCACCTGGACCCGACGGCGCACGGCGAGGTAACCGCGATCCGGTCCGCCTGCCAGGCGCTGGGCTCCTTCTCCCTCGAAGGCTGCGTCCTGGTCACCTCGTGTGAGCCGTGCCCGATGTGCCTGTCGTCCGCCCTGTGGGCGAGGGTCGACCGGATCATCTTCGCCGCCGACCGGGATGACGCCGCGGTGGCCGGTTTCGACGACCGCAAGTTCTACGACCTCTTCGAGAAGCGGCCCGCGGAGCTGTGGCCGCTGGAGATCGAGCGCGTGGAGATGCCGAACCGCAACGCGCCGTTCGACGCGTGGATCGCCAAGACCGACCGCGTCGATTACTGAAAATCCGGTTCGAAGGGATCTCCGCCGCCCGGCCGTGCCGGCGGCGGATCATCCATGCCTCCGGCAGGGAGCCGCAAAGGGTGCCCCCGCACATGTGCGGGGGCACCCTTTGTCGATCCGGTGAGCGATCAGTCACCCTCGGCTTCGAAGCTGCGCAGCAGGTCGGCGGCCACGCTCACGGCGATCGTCGCGGGCTCCTTGCCCGTGATGTCGGCCAGCCCGATCGGGGTCTTGATCCGGTCGATGGTGGCCTCGTCGTGACCGCCCTCGGTGGCGAGGCGCTTGCGGAACCGCACCCACTTGGCCGCCGACCCGATCAGCCCGATGGAGCCGAGGTGGGGGGTGCGCAAGGCGGCGTCGCACAGAGCGGCGTCCTCCGCGTGATCATGGGTCATGATCAGGACGTGGGTACCGCGCGGCAGCTCCTCCAGCACTTCCTCGGGCAGCAGCGGCGTGTGGTGCACGTGTACCTGCGCCACCGAGTCCGCCAGTACGTCGAGCCGCTCCTTGGTGAGCATGTCGGAGCGGGTGTCGATCAGATGGAGGTCGAGGTCCTGACGTGCCAGGATGCGTGCCAGTTCCAGCCCGACGTGCCCCACGCCGAACACTGCCACCGCCCTCACCACCGGCAGGGGTTCGAGCAGCACCGAGACCGTGCCGCCGCAGCACTGCACGCCGTGCTGGTTGGTCACTTTGTCGTTCAGGGCGAAATCCATCAGCTCCGGCTCGGCCTTGGACGCGGCGATCATCTCCCTGGACCGGTCGATCGCGACGGCCTCCACATTGCCACCGCCGATCGAGCCCCACGTCCCACTCTGCCCCACCACCAGTTTCGCACCGGCGTCGCGCGGGGCATGGCCGCGCACGGTCGCGACGGTCACCAGCACGCCGCACTCCCGGCGTGCCCGCAACCGCGCGACCGCAGCGACCCACGTCATGTCAGGCACCACTCAGTGCGGTGGCGTCGGTACGGATCCTGCCGTTGGCGGCGTGACCGTTCGCAGCAGTGTGGCCGTTGAGGGCAGTCCCCTCGGGCCCGTCGCCGGTCCCGGCGGCAGCGGCCTGGCGAGCCGTGTCGATCGCCCAGTACACCGCCTCCGGCGTCGCGGGCGCGGCCAGCTCGACGCTGACCCCGCTCGGACCGAACGCGGCGGCGGCCTGCCGCAGCGCTTCGCGGACGCAGAACGCCAGCATCAGGGGAGGCTCGCCCACGGCCTTGGACCCGAAGACCGCGCCCTCTTCGTGGGCGTTCTCCATCAGCGTGACGTTGAACTCCTCGGGCATCTCCGAGAAGCTCGGCAGCTTGTACGTGCTCGCCGCCTGGGTCAGCAGCCGGCCGCGGTTCGGGCCGTCACTGGCGTCCCAGCGCATGTCCTCCAGCGTCAGCCAGCCCGCGCCCTGCACGAAACCGCCCTCGACCTGACCGATGTCGATCATCGGGGAGAGGCTGTCGCCGACGTCGTGCACGATGTCCACCCGACGGATGCGGTACTTGCCGGTGAACCCGTCCACCTCGACCTCGGCCGCGGCGGCGCCGTACGAGAAGTACTTGAACGGGGAGCCTCGGAAACTCTTCGCGTCCCAGTGCAGCCCCTCGGTCCGGTAGTAACCGGAAGCCGACAGCTGCACCCGCTGGAAGTACGCGGCGCGCACCAGGTCGTCCCAGGCCAGCTCCTTGTCGCTGCCCAGGGTGCGGGCGACGCCCTCGACGATGCGCACGTCCGAGGCGTTCGAGCCCAGCTGGCTGGCGGCCACCTGGAGCAGCCGCGCGCGCAGCTGCTCGCAGGCGTTCTTCACCGCGCCACCGTTGAGGTCCGCCCCGGAACTGGCCGCGGTGGCCGAGGTGTTGGGCACCTTGTCGGTTCGCGTGGGGGCCAGCCGCACCTTGTGCAGCGGGATGCCCAGCGTGGTCGCGGCCACCTGCAGCATCTTGGTGTGCAGGCCCTGGCCCATCTCGGTGCCGCCGTGGTTGATCAGGACGGAGCCGTCCTTGTAGATCAGCACCAGCGCGCCGGCCTGGTTGAAGGCCGTGAGGTTGAACGAGATGCCGAACTTGATGCCGGTGATCGCGAGCGCCCGCTTGGTGTGCGGGTGCGCGGCGTTGAAGGCCGCGATCTCGCGCTTGCGGTCGGCGATGCCGCCGTTGTTCTCGACCTGCTCCCAGACCGCGGCGATCCGTTCCGCCTGCGGGACCGGCTGGCCGTACGGCGTCGTCTGACCGAGACCGGGCTGGTAGAAGTTGCGCTTGCGCAGCTCCATCGGGTCCAGGCCGAGCAGCGGCGCGACCCGGCCCAGGATGTCCTCGATCACCAGCATGCCCTGGGGTCCGCCGAAGCCGCGGAAGGCCGTGTTGGAGGTCTTGTTGGTCTTGGCGATACGACCGGCGACCCG
The DNA here is from genome assembly GCF_055567555.1 of Streptomyces sp. NPDC026522. Taxonomy (NCBI): domain Bacteria; kingdom Bacillati; phylum Actinomycetota; class Actinomycetes; order Kitasatosporales; family Streptomycetaceae; genus Streptomyces; species Streptomyces sp. NPDC026522. The sequence goes on along the minus strand of NZ_JBVHQF010000001.1, from coordinate 349,455 downwards.
CGCGTTGGGGATCCAGTACGTGTTGTCGATGTGGCACAGCGCACGGGCGCACACCGGCTCGGACAGGTCCAGGCTCCAGCCGCCGTCCGCGGTCAGCGTGGCGTCCAGGGCCTGGATGCGGCCCTCGGCGTCGAAGCCGATCTTCCACTCGGCGTGGAACCCGTGCCGCTTGCCGGACATGGTCAGGTCCTGGGTGCGGTTGAGCCGCACCCGGACCGGCCGGCCGGTCAGCTTGGCACCGAGCGCGGCGATGGCCGCGAAGCCGTGCGGCTGCATTTCCTTGCCGCCGAAGCCGCCGCCCATCCGCAGGCACTGCACGGTCACCTCGTGGCTGTGCAGCCCGAGGACGTGCGCGACGATCTCCTGGGTCTCCGAGGGGTGCTGGGTGCTGCTCTGGATGAACACCTGCTCGGCCTCGTCGATGTAGGCCAGCGCGGCGTGCGTCTCCAGGTAGAAGTGCTCCTGGTCGGAGAACTGGAACTCGCCGGTGAACACGTGCGCGGACTCGGCGAAGCCGGCGTCGATGTCGCCGGTCTCCATCACGGGCCGGGCGCCGTGGAAGCTCTCGGCCGCGATCGCTTCCTTGACCGTGATCAGCGAGGGCAGTTCGTCGAGTTCCACCTCGACGGCCGCCGCACCGAGCCGGGCCGCCTCCAGGGTCTCGCCGAGCACCCAGGCGACGGCGTGGCCGTGGAACATGACCTCGTCGGGGAACAGCGGCTCGTCGTGCTTGATGCCGGCGTCGTTGACGCCGGGCACGTCGGCGCCGGTCAGTACGCGGACCACACCGGGCACGGCGAGCGCGGGCTCGGTGCGCAGCGCGGTGATCTTGCCCCGGGTCTTCATCACCTGGACCGGGTAGGCGTGCAGCGTGTCCTTGGTGCGGTACACCAGGTCGTCGGTGTAGAGCGCGGTACCGGTGACGTGCAGGACCGCACTTTCGTGCGGCATGGAGACGCCGACTACGGGCTTCTCGGGACGCTCGGACAAATGGCTCATGACGACACCGCCTCGGTGGTTTGCGCGTGCAGCTTCAGCAGGCTCTGGCCGAGCATCGCGGAACGGTAGATGGCGCTGGCGCGGTGATCGCTCATCGGCGTGCCCTCACCCCGCAGCACCCGGGCCGCGGCCTCGACGGTCTCCGCCGACCAGGGCTTGCCCTCCAGGGCCTCCTCGGTGGCGAGTGCGCGGATCGGGGTGGCGGCCACGCCGCCCAGACCGATGCGCGCCTTGCGGACGATGCCGTCCTCGATGTCGAGTGCGAAGGCGATCGCCACGCTGGAGATGTCGTCGAAACGACGCTTGGCGATCTTGTGGAAGGCCGTGACCGGCGACAGCGGCAGCGGGATGCGCACCGCGCGGATCAGCTCGTCGGGACGGCGCACGGTCTGCCGGTAACCGGTGAAGTACTCCGCCAGCGGGACCACGCGCTCTCCGTCGGCGTCGGCGAGCACCAGCGACGCCTCCAGCGCGAGCAGCACCGGCGGACTGTCACCGATGGGCGAGCCGGTACCCAGGTTGCCGCCGAGGGTGCCGCTGTTGCGGATCAGCCGGGAGGCGAACTGCGGGAACAGCTCGGCCAGCAGCGGGACGTCGCCGTCGAGACGGCGTTCGATCTCGGTGAGCGTCACCGCCGCACCGATCTCGATGTGGTCGGCTTCGACGCGCAGCTCACGGAGTTCGGGCAGCCGGTCGATGGCGACCACGCACTCCGCACGGCGGGAGCGGATGTTCACCTCGACGCCGTAGTCCGTGGAGCCGGCGACCACCACCGCGTCGGGCCGCTCGCGCAGCAGCTGCAGGGTCTCCGCCAGGGTGTCCTTGCGCAGGAACGTCGCGCCGTCCTGGGTGTACTCGGTGGCGACCGGGGCCGGCGGGTCCTGCTCGCGACGCTGCGCCAGCGGGTCCTCGTCGGTGGGCTCACCGACGGCGTACGCGGCGTCGCGGATCGGGCGGTAACCGGTGCACCGGCACAGGTTCCCGCTCAGCGCGTGCAGGTCGAAACCGTTCGGACCGTGCTCGGCGTCGGAGCCGTTCTCGGGGTCCGAGTGGGCGCAGCGGTCGGGCCGGTAGTACTCGGCGGCCATGCTGCAGATGAATCCGGGCGTGCAGTAACCGCACTGGGAGCCGCCCCGGACCGCCATCTCCTCCTGCACCGGGTGCAGGGTGGCCGGCGCGCCGGACTCACCGACGGTGGCCAGACCCTCGGAGGTGATGATCTCCTGGCCGTCGAGCGCCGCGGCCGGGACCAGGCAGGCGTTGACCGCGACCCAGTCGGTGGGCTTGTCCACGCCGGGGCGGGCCACCAGGACCGAGCAGGCGCCGCACTCACCCTCGGCGCAGCCCTCCTTCGTGCCGGTGAGGCCGCGCTCGCGCAGGAAATCCAGCACCGTGGTGTGCGGTGCGGCCGGTGAAAGCGGGGTTTCTTTCCCGTTGACCGTGATGCGCGCCGCTACCATGGCACGTCCTCATTTCGGCACGCGATCGATCGGACTGTCTTAGTAGCCATTTCGGAGCTTTCTACTTCGGTGGCGCAGCTCGAGAACCCGGAGCGCAACAAATCAGCACGTGACGACGTGCCTAAGCGGGGATGGAGACGCAAAGATGCCCGGGGCCGCAAAAAGGGCACACCGGGAAAGGGGACTGCTCAGCAGCCGTGTGCTACACGACCCGGAGCCCAGGCGATCTTGTGAGCGAGGCGAAGCAGCTCGGAGATGGTCGACATCCGACTTCGCCTCCTTCAGGTAGCTCACGAGTCGTTGCGTCGAATTTACGTCGCCGTAGTACATCGGTCAAGCCATTGTTTGGGTCGATTCCATGAAAGCCGCCCCCTTCCCGTGGCGGGGTTCGTACGCGAAACCAGTGGTGTCCCCCTGCCCCGGTGGTGCACCCCCGGATTCGCCACGGACACGCCCAGGGGCCCGGCACACGTGCTGTGTACCGGGCCCCTGGGCGTGCGTGCGGTTCAGTGCAGGTGGTGGGTGTCGTTCAGCGTCCGCACCGTGGCGGTCCCGTCCCCTTCGTACGTCACCGTGGACAGGGAGGCCGCCGCGACCTCCATGCGGAACAAGGTGTGCGGCGGTGCCTGGAGGGCGAGGCGGATCAGGGTCCTGATGGGGCCGACGTGGGAGACCACCAGGACCGTCGCGCCGGCGTACCGGCCCATGAGGCCGTCCCGTACGGCGGCCGCCCGGCGGGTGACCTGCCGCATGGTCTCGCCCCCGCCCGAGGGGGCCGCCTCGGGCGAGGCGAGCCACGCGCTCAGGTCGTCCGGGTAGCGTTCGCGGACTTCGGGGAAGGTCAGGCCCTCCCAGGCACCGAAGTCCGCTTCCCGCAGATCCCGCTCGACCTGCATGTTCAGGCCGAGGCGCGCGGCCACGGACCGGGCCGTCTCCTGGCAGCGCCGCATCGGTGAGGTGACGACCGCCTCGATGCCGCCGCGGCGGGCGAGGGCGTCCGCCGTCGCCCGGGCCTGGCGGCGTCCGGCCGGTGAGAGTCCCGGGTTGGCTCCTCCACTGCCGGACAGCCGCCGGTGCGGGGTGAGCAGGGTCTCGCCGTGCCGCAGCAGTACGAGCGTCGTCACGTCACTCACTGCGCGGTCTTGGCGAAGTGGTCCCGTACGGCGTCGGTCTGCTGCTCCATGACGTCGATGATGGCCTCGACCACCTTGAGGTCGGCGTCCTCGGCGATCTCCAGGATCCGCGACCACTCGAAGAAGCTGCGGTCCGGCTCGTTGGTGATGTGGTGCACCCGGATGGTGGCCTCGTAGTTGGCGACGCCGCTGGTGGGGGCGATGGCCCGGTAGGACTGGGTCTTGTTGATCTCGTCCCGGGCGGCGATCTCCTGCTGCACGAGGCGGCCGTTGAGCGTGAGCCGGAAATCGTAGCGGGCCGGGACCGTGTCCACGGAGGCTCCGTCCACCCACGTGACGTCCGTGTGGATGTCCAGGTCCCCCGGGGAGACGATTTCCAGGATCTGCATGGCGTCGCGGACGGTCGCCCACACGGTGTCCGGGTCGGCCTCCAGGATGGTGGAGTGGTACATGGTGTGCTTGCGCTGGATCGGCACGGGTGCTCCTTCTTCTACTGGTTGCTTCTACTGGTTGTCGGGGCCGGTCTTGGTGACGAGGTGGTTTCCGAGGACCAGGTAGTCGATCTCGGTGCCCATGAAGCAGTTCAGGGCGTCGGTGGGACTGCAGACGATGGGTTCGCCGGCGACGTTGAACGAGGTGTTGATCAGGCAGGGCGTGTCGGTGAGTTCGATGAACTTCCGCAGCAGCGCCGTGAGCCGCGGGGTTCCCTCGTCGGTCAGGGTCTGGATCCGGGAGGTGCCGTCCACGTGTACGGCGCCGGGGATGCGGTCCTTGTACTCGTCGCGGACGGGGAAGACGAACGTCATGTGAGGGGAGCTGGTCTTGCGCCCCATGTCGAAGATCTTCGGCGCCTGCTCCTCCAGGACGAGGGGAGCGAACGGGCGGAACGGCTCGCGGTGCTTGACCCGGGTGTTGATGATGTCCTTGATGTCGTCGAAGCCGGGGTTGGCGATGATGCTGCGGTGCCCCAGGGCGCGCGGCCCGTGCTCGACGCGGCCTTCGAACCAGCCGATGACGACCTTCTGCGTCAGCAGCTCTGCCACGTGCTCGATGACCTCGTCGTCGTCCAGGCGCGAGACGGCGACGCGGCCGGTGAAGCCCGCGAGGGCCTCCTCGATCGCGGCGTCGTCGTAGGCCGGGCCCAGATAGGGGGAGACGGGGGCGGCGACGGCACGGATGCTCGCGGGGTCGGTGCCGGGGTGGCCCAGCCAGGCGTGGGCGGCGGCTCCGATGGTGATGCCGGTGTCCGAGGCGCCGAAGCTGACCTGCATGTCCTCGAAGCGGGAGCCTTCGAACAGCGGGGTGTTGTTGAGGCAGTTCAGGGCCACGCCGCCTTCGAACAACAGCCGGTCGAGATCCGTCCTCCGCTCCAGGTGGCGGACCTGGTGGGCGGTGGCGACGTTCAGCATCTGCTGCGCGGCGGCGGCGACGCGGGCCTTGTACGCGAGGGTGTCCTCGAAGGGTCCGAAGTACTCCTCGAACAGGGCGTCGTGACTGTGCAGGTCGTCGGTCCGCAGGCGCTTGGTGAAGGTGTAGCGGCCGTCGTCGTGCAGCCTCAGGAGGTGCTCGACGAACGGGTTCGGAGTCGGGGGCGCGGTGTATCCGGCCAGGCCCATCACCTTGTACTCGTCGTTGTTGGGCACGAATCCGAGGAAGCGGGTGATGCAGGAGAACAGGGTGCCCATGGAGTACTCGGCGCCGGTGACGGTGTCGTCGAAAACGGTGATCCGGCCGTCGCGGATCTCGCCCGTCAAGGTCGAGAAGCGTTCGGCGCGGCCGTCGCTGACGAGGAACGCGGAGTCCTTCATGCCGGCGAGGTAGTAGCCGGTCGTGGCGTGGGCCAGGTGGTGCGGGACGAAGCGGACCTTCGCCGGGTCGGGGCGGTGTCCGGTGCGGGCTTCGAAGTCCGCGAGGATCGCCTCATGGCTAACGACGTGGTCGAAGAGGTCGGATATGTTACCGATGAGTTCGGCCTTCGCGGCCTGCGGGGCCGACGAGCTGCGGATCCCGTCCAGGATCTCGTCCCGGATCCGGGCGGACCAGTTCCAGGGGAAGGCGAACAGGTCGACGTCGTCGAACGTGATCCCGGCCTCCTTCAGGCACCAGTCGATCGCGTTCACGGGGAAGTCGGTGGTCTTCTTCTCCCGGTTGAGGCGCTCCTCCTCCACCGCGGCGACCAGGCGGCCGTCCACCAGGAGGGCGGCGGCCGCGTCGTGGCCCAAGAGGTAGTGCTTGTTGATGCCGGTCGCACCGAGGCGTTCGGCGAAGAACTCCGACACCCGGCTGAAACCATTACATCCCAGGACAATCACTGCATTCCTTCCTGTTGTGGGGTTACTTGGCGATCAGCAGGTCGCGGAGCTTCTCACCGGCCGCGGGTGCCTGACACAGGCCCGCCCCGGTGAAACCGGCCGCGTACAGGAAGCGGCGGGTGGGGTGTTCGCCGATGAAGGCGGTGTTGTCGGGGCTGGCGTCGAAGTCGCCGGACCACGCGCGGTGCAGGCCGATGCCGTCCAAGGCGGGGAACAGGGTGCCGAGGTGGCCGGATATGCGGTCGAGCCAGGCTTCCCGCGCTTCACCGGCCTTGGGCATGCCCATGGCGAGGAGGATGCGGTCCTTCCACGAGCGGATCCGCAGGCCGGACGCGGCGTGCATCGTCATGGGCAGCTCGCGGTGCGGGGCGGGCGGCACGTCGGTGAACAGCATCTCGATCGCGTGGGGCGTCATCGGCAGCTCGACCGATGCCATGGACGCCACCTCGCCCGACCAGGGCCCGGCCGTGCACACGATGCTGTCCGCCTTGACGCTGCCCCGCGGGGTGTGGACGGTGTTGTCGTCGTCGATGCGAGTGACGGGTGTGTGGGTGAACAGGCGGGCGCCGTGGTTGCGGGCGCCGGCGGCGTAGCCGCGGACGATGTCGAGGCCGTCCACGTGGTACGCCTCCGGCGACCAGGCGGCGGCCAGGACGGCACGTTCGTCGATCAGCGGGTTGAGTCCGGCCGCTTCACCGGCACTGATCAGGTCGACTTGGACGCCGACGGCCTGGTGGGCTTGCCGGGTGGCTTCGAATTCGGCGATCTGCTGTTCGTCCGTCAACAGCACCATGAACCCGAGCCGCTTCAGGGCGAGCGGGGCTGCCGTGTGGCGGGCGAAGTCGTGGTAGGCGTTCAGGCTTCGCACGGCCAGCTGCCCGGTGTGGGGGTCGCCGGGGAAATACGTGCGGACCATGCCCGCGGTGTGCGCGGATGCCCCGCCGCCGAGGGTTCCGCGTTCCAGCAGTACGGTGTCCACGCCGGCTTCGGCGAGGTGGTAGGCGGTGGAGGTGCCGATCACTCCCCCGCCGATGACGACGGCGTCGGCGCGGGCGGGCAGGGTGCTCAAGGTCTTCTCGGCTCCGCTCACCACTACGCGGCCGCCTCGGCGCCCTGCTGGCGCAGGTGGTCACCGGTCTCCCACGGGTACAGCTGGAGGTTCCAGCCGCCGAGGCAGTTGATGTAGAGGGCCAGCTGGCTGGTGACGGCGTAGAAGTCGGCACGGTCGAGCTGGTCGAGGACGTCGAGGAAGCGCTGGGTGAACGCCCACAGCTTCTCCAGGCCGCAGTAGCCCAGGAACTCGGCGGGGATACCGACGAGGAGGCGGGTCATGTGGACGAGGGAGTCCATCGGCATGTCCTGCACCGCGGCCCGGACGAGCCCGCCGTACGCGGCGTAACCCAGCGGACGCGTTTCGCCGTTGACGAACAGCAGGGTGGGCAGGACGGTGCCGAAGTTGCCCGCCCGGGAGGGGATGACACCCCGGTGGAGGCCGTCGAGCTCGGCCGGGGGCGCGAGCCAGATCTTCTCGGTCTCGGCGAGGACGTCGGCGATCAGCTGAGCGGCGACCGTGTTGGTGGCCCGGAGCATCGGGATGCGGTGGCCGCCCGGCTCGCCCGCGCGGCGGACCTCGGCGAGGATCTGCTTCTTCGTGGAGTAGACGGCGTCCCAGATCGCGGCCCCCGCTTCCAGCAGGGCGGGCATGTCTTCTTCACGGATCTGACCGACGGGCGTGGCCGGCATCGGCTCGGTCAAGGTGCCGTACTTGATGCCCAGGTGCTGCAAGCCGGAGCAGAACACGGTGCCGTTGGGGGCCTCGCGCCGGTCGGCGATCCGGGTGGCGTGCGGGGTGTGCAGCAGGTTGGGTATCGGCGCCACGTGGTAGAGGTGTTCGCCCGCGATGAGGGCGTGCCCCTGGAGGCTCTGGTACGGCAGGGACTGCCACAGCGCGTCGGCGAGTGCCGGGTTGCGATCGTCAAGGTCTGCGGTGACGGTGATGCCCAAGTCGGGCCAAGAGATCTGGATCTGACGGACAGACAGCTTTGCGGACACGATTCTCCCCGTTCGTTGGTGCAACTTCCCGAGGAGTACATCGCCAACAGGCGGGTTTGAGGCAGGTGTTGAATACATGAAGCTTGATCATCGCGACACGTGTGTTTCTACGAGAATCTGCCAGTCCGGATAAGAACCCGCAGCTCATACGGCCTGGCCGACACCGAAGTATCCGTCCGCGCCCTCCACAACTTCGCCGGCCACGGGTCGCTTTCCGGCCCCGGTAGCGCGCCGGAGGCCGTACCGGATCACCGGCCTGACCGCGGGCCGGGACCTCACCCTGCCGGTGGGTCTGCTCGCCGTCCTGCTGCCCCTGCTCCGTGGGCGTGGGCCACGCGGCGAACTCGCCGCCGCCGCGCGAAGGCGGCGTCCGCGCCGCTCTCGCGGTCGGCGCGACGGTCACGGCCACGCCACCGCCGAGGGGCCTGGCCATGGGCCTGGTACTGACCGCCGGCGGCGGATCGGCGGGGAGCAACCGCTCGGCCGACTTGGGGCGATCGGCGCCGCCGTGATCGGGGTACCGGGGCCGGTGCTGGCGGTGACGGCGGTCTTCGGCGCCGTTCTCATCGTCGGCTACGGCATCGGCCCGGCCCCGCCCACCGCCTAGCCGTCCCAGCCGTTCGGCGAGGTAGCGGGCGGGCATCACGCCGGGGAGATCCGCGCCGAACACGGCGAGCGGCTGGTCGCGCGACTCGTAGCCGTGGCAGAACGGGCGCTGGAGATCACGTACTGCCGAGGAGGGGATACCGGTACGGCCGCCCAGCCGTCCCGGCCCAGCGACAGTCCGGCGTCACTGAACAGTGCCGCCTCCAGGGCGGAGCGGATTCGTGCCTCGTCCGGACCCACTCCGCTTCCCGCAGTTCCAGGTGCGCCCCGGCCGAACGCCAGGCGACCACGGCGTCGGGGCGGCTGGACAGCCCCAGGTGACCGCGACCGCGCGCCGCTCCCGCACGAAACGCGCGGGGCGGGACGAGGGCCCACACCCCGCCGGAGGTGTGGGCGCGTCGACTCCCGCCGCGGGCGCGGGTACTACCAGGACGACTTGGTGACTCCGGGGAGGAACCCCGCGTGGGCCTGCTCGCGCATCCGGACGCGGGAGAGCCCGAACTTGCCGAGGTACCCGCGGGGCCGGCCGTCGACGCTGTCGCGGTTGCGCACCCGGGTCGCGCTGGCGTTGCGGGGCTGCTTGCGCAGCTCAGCGACGGCGGCTTCCCGTTCGGCCGCCGTCGAGGAGGGCCGGCGGATGATCTCCTTCAGCTCGGCGCGCCGTGCGGCGTACCGGGCGACGATCGCCTTGCGCTTCTCGTTCTGCGCGATCTTGCTCTGCTTGGCCATCAGACCTTCACCCCCCGGGCGCGGATCCGCGCCACCGCGGCCTCGACGCCGATCACGTCGACGGTCTTGATCGCCTTCGCGCTCAGCCGCAGGCGGACGTGGCGGCCCTCACTGGGCAGCCAGTACCTCTTGCTCTGGATGTTGGGATCGAAACGGCGGGACGTGCGCCGGTGCGAGTGGGAGATGTTGTTGCCGAATCCCGGCTGGGCGCCGGTCAGCTGACAGTGGGCGGACAAGGGAAAGCCTGCCTCTCAATCGGGGAAACCTTATTGGCAATGGGAACCATTATCAACATAGTAGCCGGTCGACCCGGACTCCTTCCGGTACGCCGGCCCCGCCGAGGTTCCAGCCCTCGGCCGGGATCGAGGTCAGGGCCCCAGCCGCTTGCCCCGTCCGGTTCAGACGACCACTTGACAATGAAGTCAAGCAGTCGCTTGAGTTCTAGCGTGAGGCCAGAGAAGACGGACCTTCGCCGCGAGGCCGGTCAGCGAACACGAGACGATCTGCTGTCGGCCGCGCTCGAACTGCTCGCACAACGGGGACAGGAAGGGGTGACCCTCCGCGAGATCACCCAGAACGCCGGAGCCAACGTCGCTGCGGTGAGTTACCACTTCGGATCGCTGAAGGCGCTGTGCGATGTGGCGATCGAGCACGCGCTGGAGCGGTACCTGGACGCACAGATCGGGGAGCTCGACACCCTGGCGGAGAACGCGACGCTGAGCGAGCTGGCCGAAGCTTTCGCCCGGCCGATGATGAGCGCGCTCGCGGCCGGGGGGCGGGACCTGGCCGTGATACGGACCGTGGCGCGGGTGGGGATCCATCCGCCCGAAGGGTGGGCGAGGCTGGCCGGGAAGTTCGAGCAGGCCCGACGGCAGGCTGTCCGGGTACTGACCGCGAACCTCCCCGATACCGACGAGCGGGAGCTCGTCTTCCGTGTCCGATGCGCGGCCGGAATGCTGAACTGGCTCGCACTGGCACCCATCGGAGCCGAGCTGGCCGCCCAGCCCGCCGACCAGGTGGAGCGGATGCTCGTCCCCGTGGTGACCGGAGCGCTTCGGGGCGCCCGGTAAGCCTCCGAACTGGGCGAATGTGCCGTCTCAGCCCCGCGTCACGATGAATTCAAATCTCCGGACGACCCGCTCACAGCTCGGACAGCTCCGTCCACGGGTCGAGGAACGCCCGCAGAGGCGCGTTCGGCCGGGTACCTGGGCGCCGGTGACCACGAGGTTCTGGCCGGTGTTCGCGAGGAACGCGGCGCCGGCGACGTAGAGCGTGCCGTGCCGGACAGCAGCCGACATCGGCCCCTGGAGCCTGTCGCCCGAGTCCAGGACGACGCGGTACGAGCCCTCCGGGTTGATCAGCGCCACCTTGTTGTCGGGGCGAACGCGGCCACACCCGCCTGGAAGCCCCGCTTGCCGGGCAGGCGGATTCCCCGTGTCTGTCGGGCTTTCACGCGTCCGCCACGTTGGCGTGCTCTGCGTTGAGCCACCTGGCGACGGTCGCGCCGTAGGCGGCGGCAGCCTGCTCCCAGGGGAAGTGACCGGAGTCGAAGGAGACGAGACGGCTGTTCGGGAGCCGGTCGCGCAGGTAGACGCCGTTGGACGGCGGTACCAGATCGTCGTGCTCGCCGTTCATCACCAGCACCGGTGTCGTGATCGACGGCAACAGGTCCCCCAGGAGTGGGAGTTCCGCGGGATACGCGCGGACGTAACGCGCCGACTCGACGAAGCGTCCGCCCTCGTAGGCGGATACGTAGTCCTCCCACACCTCGGGCTCCTCGCCCTTGGGCGCCACCGCTTCCACTGCCGCGCCGACCGACGCGCGGGCGTCGAAGTCCTGGAGGAAGCCGAGGTCCGGCGCCGCGATCATGTCGGCGAGCACGCCGGACACCTCGAGCGGGTACGCTGCCCCGCCGCTTCCGACAATGGCCGATGCCACCGACTCCGGGTGTCGGGCGGCCAGGAACAGCGCCGCGCCGGTGCCGACGTCCGGGCCCAGCACGTGCGGGGTGCCCAGGCCCCATTCGCCGATCAGGGAGTACAGGAACTCGCCCATCGCCGAGGGGGCGAAGAGCTCGGTACGCCCCTCCGAGTGGCCGAATCCGGGCAGGTCGACGGCCACCAGCCGACCCAGTGGCGCCAGGCGCGGCCAGATGCGGCGGAACGCGAGGAGGCTCTCCGGCCACGGGCTCGTCATGAGGAGCGTCGGTCCCGGCTGCTCGCCGGTATCCACGTGGCGGATGGCCAGGCCGTCGACGGTTCGCGTCCGCAGGGCCCCCTCGGTGAGCGGTGAGCTGGTCATGATCTCTCCATTCGGTCGAACGCGGGCAGGTGTCCGCCGTCGTCGACGGCGATGTTCATCGGGACGACGATCGCCACCGCGCGGGCGCGGGCCCTCTCGACCCTGGTCCGGGCCGTATCCAGGTTGACACTCATGGCGTTCGCCCCTGTCGTCAGCGGTGCGAGTTCGTGGCGTCTCTGGCGGCAGCGTCGAGCTGTTCGGCGTTCCTGGAGGCTGCGAACGTGGTCCAGGCCGCCGCGTTGCCGGCCCCTCGGGCGAGCCCGAGACTGTGGGCGCCGTGCGCGAAGACATGGACCGTGTGCGGGACGTCGTGCGCGGCTCAGGTGCCCTCCTGCGGAGAACCCGATCGGACCGATGCGCTCGGCGCCCTGTCGGCGGCGCCGGATCTCGGCTCGCAGCGCCAGCAAGGGCTCGGGACGGCGCGCATGGCGCGGGTAGTGGAACACGCTCGCCGAGATGCCGAGCCCACCGAGCCGGCCGGCGACCGGCTCCGCTTCGTGTGCCGAGTGCGCCGCGTACCCGCCGCCGGGGAGACCGATCATATGGATTGCCGGAGCCCCGGCCGCGCCGACGTCTGCGCGGCGTGACCGCGTCGGTTCGGGTTGGCTCCTCACCACCGACCTCCGTATTCGTCCGTGAACGGCGTCGCCGGCCTGCTCCCGTGAGACCGTACCCAGGTCATCGGCCAGCCGGACGCCCCGACACCACGCGAAGATGTCGGCGCGCAGATCTGGTGCATGGCGGCCCGTCGGGAGTGCCCGGTGCCGACGGGCGGCCATGCGGCGCGGTGTCGGCCGCAGAAGCCCCAGCGGGAGGCTCGCGCCGCGGGTTCGAGGGCGGTGACGGCGCCGGGTTCGCCGCGCTCGCGGAGGAATTCACCCGGCATGGTCCAGCGGGCGCCGGCCTGCGGGGAGCGGGCGGCCTGCCGCACGATGTCGTCGACCAGCACGGTGGCCATGTCGAGGCGCGGGTAGCGGCCGTGGAGCGCGTACTCGGTTCCGAAGCCGATGTCGACTCCGACGCCCCGGCGGGTGAGGTAGGCCAGCACGCCACGGCGTTCGGCGATGCCGTTCGAGGCGTGCAGGGCGATCGCCTCCCACACCGGGTCGGGCACTGCCACCACGCCGACCCGGACATGGCCGACCTGTTCGAGTTCCTCATCGGCACCGGACTCGGCAAAGGGCGGGGGCCACCGGCGGTACGGCGCCCCTGGGGAGCGTGTCCGATCACCAGGAGGTCGCACAGTGGCCGACCGTACGCTCCGGCTCCGTCGACACCGTGGCGTTCAGTCCGGACGGCCGGACGATCGCCACCGGCAGCGGGGACGACGACGGCGCGGTCCAGCTCTGGGACGTCGACGCCTTCCGCTGAGCGCCCGAGGCTGCCGCCGACGGCCCGGGTGACCGTGGGAACGATCAAGTCACCCTGTGGGGCGGCAGGCGACGCGGCCCATGCCTCGGCATGGGAGAGCTGGGCCCGAATCCTTCGGCGGCGCCGCCGGCCAGATCTTCCAGATCGGATTCAGTCAGCTGGCGAGCGCCATGCTGTACGTGGACCAGCGGATGCGCCGCGAGGGCCTCGCCGAGGCACTCCTCGCCGAACTCGCCACCACCCCGACCGCCGACACCCCGGGCGCCGCCGGACCTCCGGCCGCCTGCGACGGGGATTCCTCAGGAACGGACCGCACCCCTCGCTACGCCGCGTCCGCCGAACTGATCAGCAGATCGAGGAGGGCGAGGAGCGCGTCGCGGACGTCGGTGCGGGCGCGTGCGTCGAGCAGGAGGACGGGCGTGTCCGGGTCGCGCAGGTGCAGTGCGGCGGCGATCTCCTGAGCGCTGTACGACTGTTCGCCGTGGAAGCAGTTCGCGCCCACCACGAACGGCAGCCCCCGGCTCTCGAAGAAGTCGATCGCCGGGAAGCTGCGGTCCAGGCGCCGCGTGTCGACCAGGACGAGCGCGCCGAGGGCGCCGGCCAGCAGGTCGTCCCACATGAACCAGAAACGCTCCTGGCCCGGAGTGCCGAAGAGGTAGAGGACGACCCCCGCGTCGGTGAGGGTGAGCCGCCCGAAGTCCATCGCCACGGTGGTGACCGCTTTGGACTCGATGCTGTCGAGGTCGTCGACGCCCACGCCGGCTGCGGTCAACCGCTCCTCCGTACGCAGCGGCTCGATCTCGGAAATCGTCTCGACCAGGGTCGTCTTGCCGACGCCGAAGCCTCCCGCGACGAGGATCTTGACAGGCGACACCTGTCCGGCAGGAGCGACAGACGGGTCATATCCATCATATCCGGGCAAGGTTGTCCCTGATTCTCATGAGCATGTGCACGTTGGTGGTCTCCGCCCCCTGCAAGGGCGGCTGGTGGTGGATCAGCCCGCGGTCCGCGAGTTCGCCCAGCAGCAGCGTCATCGGCGTGAGCCGGATCCGCATCCGCGCCGCGATCTCGGCGACCGCCAGGGCGCCCGGCGGGGCGCACATGGCGAGGACGGTCTGCCATTCGGTGGGCAGGCCTCCTTGGGCGTCGGGGCCGACGGCCGCCGTGATCGTGGTGTCCATGGTGAGGACCGTCTGCGGGGCTGCGGTCCGGCCGTCCGTCAGCGCGTACAGCCGGGTACGGCGGCGGCTGCCGCGGTGCGGCTCCCCGGGCTCGGACGCCTCGGGTTCGGACGCCTCGGGTTCGGACGCCTCGGGCTCCGGCATCTCGGGCTCGGCCTCGGGCATTACGGCTTCGGCGCCTGGGAACGATCGGGTGTGCCCAGCCATTCGCCGAGCGCCTGGGCGGTGCGTACGGCCTCGCCGCCCAGCTCGCCGAGGCGGGCCTTGCGGGAGGTCACCACGAGGAGCGTGCTGCCCTCCCCGCACCCGACGACGCAGAGGTACCGGTCGTCCATCTCGACCAGCTGGCGGATCACGCGGCCGCCGTCGATCTCCCGGGATATCGCCTTCATGGTGGCTGCGATCCCGGAGGCCGCGGCCGCCATGCGTTCCGACTGGTCCCGGTCGAGGAGGTAGGCGGTGAGCGGGATCCCGTCGTTGGAGAGGAGTACGGCTCCCTGGATGCCGGCGATCCGGCTCAGGTGGCTGTCCAGGACGCTGAAGATCGCGTCGTGCGATGCCGAAGTGCTGGACGTCGCGGAGTTGGGGGTCGTCGTCATCGCTGATCCTGTTCCTGTCTGAGCTCGGCTTCCACCTTCTGCGTCCCCTCTTCATAGTCCGCCCAGGCGTCGGCGACCTCTTCGGGGGTGTCCGTGCCGGGGCCCGGCTCCGGCTCGGGCACTCGCGGTGCGCGCAGTTGCCTGGTCATGTGGGTCTGCGGGACACGCTCCGGGAGGGCGGGGCGGGTGCCGCCTTCCCCGGTCACGGGCCGGAGCACGGGCGTACGCCGCGCCGGCGCCGGGGTCTGCTCCGGCCGCTCGGCCACGGCCGGCTGCGGGCCCGGCTCGGCCGCTGCCCGCCGTACGTGGGCGGGGGCCGGGGCGAGGGACGCGGCCGGGGCGGCCGGAGCGGAACCGGCTGCGGCGGGAACGGGGGCCGGGGCGAGGGACGCCGCCGGGGCGGCAGGCCGCACCAGCAGGTCACTCGGCAGCACGACGACGGCCGAGGTCCCCCCGTACACCGAACGCCTCAGCGTGACCTTGGCCTTGAGCTGGTCGGCCAGGTGGCCGACCACGAAGAGGCCCAGCCGGTGCGCGTTCTCGGCGAGTTCGGAGTACGGCGGGGCCGAGTGCAGGCGCCGGTTCATCTCCTCGTAGCCGGCCGCGCCCACTCGCGGCCCGCGGTCCTCGATCTCCACCGACAACCCGTCCGCGACCAGTTCGGCCCGGATGACCACCTTCGACCTGGGCGGGGAGAACCGGGTGGCGTTGTCCAGCAGCTCGGCCAGCAGGTGGCTGATCTGGCTGATCACGCTCGGTTCGACGCTCGCCTCGTCCAGCGCGTGCCGTTCGATCCGCCGGAAGTCCTCGACCTCCGCCGCGGCCTCGCGCAGCAGGTCGGCGACCCGCATCGGCTCGGTGTGCGGGTCGGGGACCTCGCCGCCGGACAGGATGAGCAGGTTCTCGACCTGCCGCCGCATGCCGACGGTCAGCTGGTCGGACCGCATCAGCTCGGCGAGCAGCGCCTCGTCGTGGCCGAAGGTGTCCTGGATGTCCTCGGTGAGGCTCAGCTGGCGGCTGACCAGGTTCCCGGTGCGCGAGGCGATGCCGGAGGCGAACATGCCGAAGCCGTGCCGCTCGGCCGCGAGCTGCCGGTGGCCGTCGATGGACACGGCGACGACCCGGGCGAACGCGTCGTTGATCCGCCCGACCTCGTCCTGGTGCCCGCTCACGGTCGGCAGCATCGCGTCGTCGACGGGCTGGCCGCGGTGCAGCCGGGCCACGACGTCCGGCAGCGTCTGCTCGGCGACGGCCACGGTGCGCTCGTGCAGCCGCCGCAGGCGGCGGAGCACCGAGCGGGTGGTGACCATGACGACGGCCACGACCAGCAGCAGTGCGCCGGCGCTTCCGCCGACCAGCCAGTAGACCTCGGTCTCCAGCTCGGCGGCGTTCGCGTCGGCGTGCGCCAGCAGGTCGCGCGAGCGCTGGTTGCCGAGCTCGACCAGCTGCGCCGCGAACACCTGGTGCGCCGCCGGCCAGTCGCCGACATCGGACGGCAGTTTCATCCCGGAATCAGTGATCTTGTGCTGAGCGACGATCGCGTTCTCGACGCGCAGCTTCGTCTTCCAGGCGTCCGAGGCGGTGATCCGCTCGTACGCCTGCTTCTCCGCGGGCGGCAGGTACGGCACGATCCACGTGTCGTACAGGTGCCGGTGCGCCCCGGCGTCGTCGAGGAACTCACCGAAGGCGGCGGGCGTCAGCTCTCTGGAGGGCCCCGCCAGAGTGAGGATCGTGTCCTGGCGGGCCAGCATCTCGGAAGCGGAGATCATGGCGACGACCGGGCGGCTCTCCTCGACGAGACCGGCGTCATCGGCGTGGCTGAACGCCTCCTGGTAGAGACCGGTGATCCCGTCGATGACCTCGCTGTAGTACGCCATCATCTGCGCGGCGACGCCGGTACGGGCGTCTGCGCGCGAGCGGAAGGCGGTCAGCTGGTCGAGGCGGGCGTTGACGTCCCGCACGTGTTCCGCGGCCTGCGCGGACTCCGGCTGGCCGCCGGAGTCGGCCGCGAGGCGCCGGAATTCGGCCACGGCCTGGTCGGTGGCCGCCCTGCGGTCGCGCAGATCGGCGTCACGGACGGGGGTACCCGCCCAACGTGCGGCGGTCATCTTGCGTTCGGCCTGCAGCTCGGCCATCAACCGGAACAGCGGCTCGCCGATCCGCTTGCTGGCCGCCAAGTCGCCGCGCAGGTGGTCGGCCTGTGCCAGCAGCCGCTCGGCGGTCACCGCCACCTGGGTGCCCATGGCCACGGTGGGGACGACGGCGAGCCAGACGAGCAGCGTACGGAGGCGCACAGTGCGCCGTCTTCGGGCCGTCGACGGCCCTGGGGTGCCTTCGGGTATGGGAGACATCGGTCCTCGGGATGCGGCGGAGCTGGATCGCGCGAGCGAGAGGCACCGATCATATCCAGCCACAAAGAACACATACAGCCGCGCCCGGCGACTGAGTTGTGCCCCGCCCAGGGCGGGTGCACCGCTCGATCGCGCTCTGATGCACGCCGGTGCCCCCGGCCGCAGGGTGAAATCAGAAGACAAGGACACCGTGCCCGCGGCATCCCGCGGCGGCGTCGTCTCGCCATACCCGTCCCTGCGACCGCGACAGCGGTCCCGACCTCCGCCGTCACCCGTGCCGTGCAGCAGCCTTCCTCCGGCGAGATCCTTTCCCCGGTCAACGCGGAACGGGACGGGACAAGGCCGGTTGCGAGCCCCTGAAGGAAGACCCGCGGCTCATGCAGGCCGCCCAGGCCCACGCCGACGACACGGCGGCGAACAACATCAGACAAATGGCCAACGACCGATGAACCTGCACATCTTGCACGTCGGTCCCTCCACGCTCCGTCGCGGGCGCACTGCCCGCCCCCTGCAAGGGCCGCCGTTCGTCCCTGTGTCCGATCGCGTCACCTCTACAGCGCGATTGACGTCGAGCACTGGCTGCGCAGTCGCCGCGTCGATCCCGTACAGGCGGCCTGACATGGTGACTGCGGCACCCAGCGCGGCTGTCGAAGCCGTTCCGATCGGGGTTCGTCTCACCGCTGATGTCGAGTACCGGCCCGATCGCCCTTCGCCCTACCGGGCACGCGTGCGCTGGTGGGACCCCGCGACCAAGTCCCGCAAGTCCGTCTCCGAGGCCAAGGAGGCCGAGGACGAAGCTCAGAAGTGGATCTCGGCCCTGGTCGAGGCCGCCCAGGCCGGCACCGTCTACCGGTGGATCGCCGACGAGTACAGCCGCTCCACCGTCAAGAACACCGTCGCCGTCCTCGTTCGCATCATGGAACAGGCCGTCCGAGACGGGCTCATCAAGGTCAACCCTGCCCGGGTCAGCGGCTGGCAGCGCCAGTACCAGCAGGTCGAGGACGAACTGAACGACCCGCGTGCGCTCGCCCTCCCGACTCGGAGACCCTGCAGGCCCTCCATCCCCTCCACCCTGTGTCACGTGGAGACGCCTCTAACCTCCCGTCCATGGCGGCCGAGGGCGTCAAGACTGGATACCACCGCCCCTCTCGGGTCGTGGTTAACCGGCCGGCGACTTGCACCGCTGCCACTCCGGGCAATCAGTACTTCTTCAGACCCACGTGGTCCACGATGAAGCGGCGCCCCTTGGAATCGAAGGCGAAGTGAATGCGGCCGCAGTCACTGTGGGCAACGCCGTCACGAACCTTCACATGAGGCAGGGTGTCCCGCCGTCCGCCGTCGAAGTCAACCCAGCGAAGCTGCGCGTCGTGCTTGATGGTCAGATCGCTGGTGGCAACCTTCAAACTGTGCTGGGTGGAGAACCACTCGTCGAGATATGGCATGGAGCCGGAGGGTTGCTCGTACAAGTCTGCGGCTGCCTTTGCGAGCAGGATCAATTGTTCCGTCATCTCCTCGGGGAAGCGGTATCGGGACGTCTTCCAACCACGCTCGGCCCCGGGAGTGAAGGCGAAACGCTCTTCGGATGCCGCCTCGAGAGCACGGTAAGTGGCCTCCGAGTCGCCCGCCCGAAGGACCGGGACGGCACCCCAAGGATCCCCCGGTGCGGGGCTTTGAGATGCTCGCTCCTGCTCGTAGAGCTTGCGCCATCGAGTCGCTTCCTCGAGATGCTTTGCGGCCTCAGCCGCCTTGCCTGAGGACTCCTCTGCCCGTGCCGACTCCGCGATCGCCAAGCCTTCCCACGTGGTGACCTCCTCTTCCAACTCGCGGATTCGCTGCTCGAGCGCCTTCCGCTCGGCAACTGCATCGCCCAGTCGGCGGGCTTCCTCCACCTGAGCAGCGGCGCGCCGGGCAGATGCGCGCTGGGCCGCGTGGCGCACCAACTCCCACCCTTTGTCGGAGCCACGGGCCAGGACGGAAAGTTCCGCCAACGTGCTCATCCAATGCGCCACCATCCCATCGGCGGTGATCTCCGCACGGGAGTAACTGGGGTGCGACAGGCTCAAGTCGGGCCACACGAGCAAGGCTCCACCGTCGGGAACATGCAGCGCGGGCAGTGCGCTCAAGAGTGCCTGACTTGTCCCATAGTTGAGCGTGACCACCTGCGCAAGACCCATCAATTGGGATGACGCCCGTCTGGCGATGTGCCAGGCTTCGTCGTCACGGGGCTGCATCAAGAGGGTTGGCAATCGGGTCGTGGAGACCAGGGACTCGGCGAGGACCGAGACCAGCTCGATCTGTCGAATGGGTTGGAACCGGCCGGTCACCCGCTGGTTCAGCGTGCGGAGGTCAAGGGCGTCGTCCCCGCAGGCGATACCCAGCACGTTCGGCCGGAATAGAGGTGGATCCTGAATTGGGGACAGCCAACCACTCGGGATCTCCTGGCCCATCACGACTCGGAACAGCACACGGTCTGCCAGGCTGGCCAACGTTACCTGTGTGACGAACCGCGCCCCGCTGTCGACAGAGTGCGAAAGGTGGACGCGCAGCGCGTGAGCGCCATCACCCTCCTCAACCCTCCGCGAGGCCTGCCTCTGCTCACGGCCGGGCGGCTTCGCCGGCAGGAGCATTGCGCCGGACCGGGTGAGTTCGATCTCGGAGGGGCCGGGTCCACAGGGGTAGGTTGCCCAGCCATGATGCAAGGTGTTTCCGCAGTCGGGGCACGACATCGGTAGCCCCATCAGAGGCCGGTGACACGTCGAGCTCAACCACGCACAGAGGCTGCATGCATTCTCCTGCGCAATCGTGAGACGTCGTGAGCAAGTTGGCGCAACGATAGTGCGATGAGCACCAGAACTCGACAAGTTCACTGTGCCTGCGGCAGCTTCACCTCGGCGCGGGTCGGGTTGTGATTACAGCGTAAACACGGACGGACCTCAGGGGGAGAGTGAACCCCTCACCTCGTACGTCCTCGTCGACGGCGGCGCGCGACGGCGTGTCCGGTGCGGATTCCAAAGCGGCATCCGGTTGCAGACCGCATCGACGCAGACCCCGAACATCTTCGGCTCGACCGCTTACCATGATTGGGTGATCACGTAGGCCGTCTCCGCCACCATCACCGCACGGGCACGATGGCGGCGGCAGCGGTCCGGAAGAGGGGGACTGGTGGAGATCGGCCTGGCGGAGACAATCAAGGCACTGCGTGGTGAGTTGGCGCAGGCAATGGCGGACGCCGAGGGTCAACCGGTCCGGCTTCGAGTGCAGTCGGTGAAGCTAGACGTACAGGTCGCGGTGACAGCATCGGCAGAGGCGCAGGGCGGGGTCAAGTTCTGGGTGCTGTCGGCAGGCGGTAAGGCGACCGGAGGTGTCTCCGCCACGCACACCGTGTCCTTGGAACTCGCGGCCGAGACGGCCAACGGCGGCTCCGTCCTGACAGATTCGGGGCGTGGAGCCGTTCTGGAGGACTGACCTCGTAGATGAGTGGGTCCTCCGAGAGTGGCGTCGGCTGTGGCTGATCTGAACGCCGCGCAGAAGCCCCTGGAGCGTGTGGCCATGGTGGTGCGCCGCGGATCCGACGGCGTCCCTCGATTCACTGCTTCCGGATTCATGCTCGCCTCACGACTGGCCATCTGCGCTGGCCACGGCTTTACCCGACCCGGTGACAGCTATGAGGTGAGACTTCCAGGGCAGTCCATGCAGAGGCTTCAGGTCACCGCGGTGCTGCGGCACCGGATCGACGAGGTGGACCTCGCCCTCCTGGTTCTCGGGGAGGGCGGGCCCGTCATCCCTCCCGCCCGGTGGGGCGTCCTGCCCCGAACCATGGAGTCGGTACCGTTCATCGCGATCGGGTTCCCCGACCATGCGTCGCGTCAGGATGTGCCGAAAACCCGTCAGTTGACCGGGGTAATCCTTCTGGGCTCCTTTCTGGGGAGCCATGAGATGGAGCTGTCCCTCAGCAGCCCTGCGCCGCTGGAGTCAAGCGGATCTCCCTGGCAGGGGGTGTCCGGGGCAGGGGTCATCACGCAAGCCGGTGTTCTCGTCGGCGTGTGCACGAGCCACCACGTTCCATCCGGCGCAGCGAGCCTCACCGCGACCGACCTCTCCCAGGTGTCCCGGGATCCTGAATTCGTGCACCTGCTGGCCGAGCACGGGGTGGAGCCGGTGCCGCCAGGGGACATCGTACCGACGCCGTTCGATCCAGCCGTGCGCGGCCGCGTACGAACTCATGCCGAGGTCATGCGGCGCCTGCTCGGACGACGCAGCTTTCTCGACGAGGAGCACCTGCCCTTCATCCATCCTGGGATAGACCACTCATCGCATCCGGACCACCTGTTCGCCCGGCTGAGCACTGGCCGTTCACGAGGGGCACTACTGGTCGGACCAGCCGGTTCGGGCAAGACGCGAACGTCCTTCGAGGTCGCGCACCGGGCGGACCGCGCGGGCTGGCAAGTCCTGCACGTCCAGCCCGACAGCGCCGTGACGGTCGACGACGTGGCCGCATCCATCTTCTCGTGCGCCTGCCGACGAGTGCTGCTGATACTGGACTACCTCGACGCCTGCTCGCAGGTCGACCTGCGCGTCCTCGCCGAAGTGCTGATCCCGGAGGCCAAGCGACGTGGCGTGACCGTGGCGTGCCTTGCCTCCGTGCGGCCCGGATCCCTGCACACAGTTCAGCTCCGTGGCAGCAGCCGATTGCTCGACGAGATCTATGTACGAGAGGACTGGCCACACCAGTCCGCGATCATCGACCAGGTAGTCCGCCACGCGGCACCTGAAACCGTGCGCCGATGGGGGAACGAGGCACTGTCCCAGATCTGCGGGCGGCGTCCGGTGATCGCGCTGTTGATCGCGCGGGCAATCGAGGAGCAGGGGCTGGCCCAGCACACACCGGGGGTGACGGCGTCGGTCCGGCCCGGCGAGCTCCTGGACTGGCTGCGCGAGGGCATGCGCCGCGACGCGCTCGCCACGAGCCCCGCACTCAGCCCCTCCCCCTTGGGTATCACCAGCCCTGCCATCGAGCAGCTGGCCTTCACCGTGGCGGTCGCGGCGAGCCCGCAGTCCCGGATGGTCGTCGAACAGGCCATCGACACGTTCCTCACGGTGGCTGGTGGGCTGGCCGTTCCGTTCGGAGGGCGGCGCGTCGTCGACACGCTGATCTCTCTTGGGTGGCTCGATGAGGTTGGCGGTCAGCTGGTCGTGGTGCACGACATCGTCACCGACGAACTCCTGCTGCAGTCACTGATGCCTTCTCCCGGATGGAGCATCGACGCAGTCGCTGCCGGTGCGCTCTTTGCCGCGTTCACGCGGCATGCACGGACGTTTTCCGTATTCACCGGCCATCTCCGACGGCTGGCCGTCGACTTGGCAGCGCTTGGCCCCACCCATCGGATCGCTGCCCTGGAACGCTTTTGCGGGGAATGGCTTACGGCCCAGGTGGATTCGCTCGGCCACCTCTTGGCGGGCGCCGGTGACGACGGCGGCCAGGCGCTGCTGACGATGGTGACGAGCCGGCCCTGGCAAGGGTTCGACCGCTCTGTGTGGAACTCGTTGGTTGCTCCCTGGCTCTCCCACGCCGAGGCTGACCACACCGCGCAGCCGTTCCTTACCGCCGCCCTGAGAGGCATGGATCCCGCTCCCGCGTTCCTCGTCGAGGCTTCCGTCGGATGGCTCGTTCGCCGGGGCGGGCAGACCGACACGGAGCACCTTCTACTCGCACTGATCGAGCGCCCCGACCTTTCACCGAGGACCGAGGACCTGGTGGTCGACTGCACCCTCGCCTGGGTGTCTTCCCGGCCCGACTGGCGTCATACGCCCTCGCTGTTGAAACGCCTGCTCGGCATGGACCACTCCAGGGATCGACTGACGAGGGTGGTCGCGGGCGTGCTGGCGTGGCTCACTCCGTACCGGTCCCTCGGAGTCGCGCCCGTGATCCGTGCGTTCCTGCAGCGTGCGGACATCGACACAGTCGCCCGCCGGAAGCTCGTGGACCACGGACTCGTGTGGCTGCGTTCTGATCTGCGCCCGGGCTTGAACATCGGTCCGGAACTGTGTGCTCTGCTCGAAGACGACCGCCTCCCGGACCCGGACCGCGCGACATTGATCCGAAGCGCACTGGACTGGCTGGAGACGGGACAGGTGTACCCGAGCACGGGCCGGGTCGTGCAAAGACTCCTGTCCACGGACGGGTGCCCGCCGGAGCTGCGTCCCAGGATGATCGCCGTCGCCCGTTGGTGGGCGGCTGAGGGACCTGCCGACCACCCGGCAGGCTCCCGCATCCTGGGGACATTGCTGTCCGCCGACGGCGTGGCGGACGCCGCCGCCCTTCTTCTGGAACGGCTGAGGTCGCAACCTGACGCCCAGTCCGGCCCGGTCATACTCCTTCGCCTGCTCATCCACTGCGAGGAACTCACGCAGGATCAGGCTCTGACCGCCGTCACGCTCGCCTTCACGTGGCTCGACAGCCACCCGGAACACGAGGTGTTCGGATCCGTTCTAGGCTCCCTGTTGCGCGTGCCGGACCTGCCGTCCGCACAGCTACAGCGTGCCATCCGTCTCGGATGCGCCGCGCTCCTCGCACATCCAGATGATCACGTGCTCATGGCCGTCATGCTCAGCCAGCTCGATGGGCTGACGCGCGATCAGGCACGGTCCCTCGCGGACGTCAGCCTGCGGTGGCTCGCCTGCCACGGTGGCAAGGTGCAGCGCCCGGTGCTTGCCTCCTTCCTCACACGCCCAGACCTGTCCGTCGAGCAGGCACGCATCGGCATCGACATCGCTCTGGACCGTCTGAGCACCGACCGGTCGATGAAGTCCCGCTCCGTGCTCTCCGGTGTCCTGCGCCACCCGGTCCTCGACGAGGACCGACGCTCCCGCGCCGTCGACAGCGCCCTGAGCTGGCTCGAAGAGCACGGCATGGGGCCGAAGGTACGTCTGGTCATCGAGGATCTGCTCTCTCTCCCGGCGCTCTCGCCGAGCCAGAGAGTCCACGTGACGCGCCTGGCAGCCGACTGGTTGACCCGGCACGAAGACCTGCCGTACGCAGATCGCCTCCGCTCAGCCCTCGACGCGGAAACGCGGCGCGCCGCCTCGCGGGAACAACTCGGAGCCGACTCAGGATCGCCTGCCCGGCACTGACCGGCCCCGAAGCCCCTACGACAAGACCGCCGCTTTCTACAAGGCCGAATCCACCTGGCGGGGCTTGGAGACTGGCCCCCCGCTGGCCCCCAAAAACGATCAAGGGACCGTTTTGGATTGCTCCAAAACGGTCCCTGATCTGCGACTCTTTCGAGTCGGGACGACAGGATTTGAACCTGCGACCCCTTGACCCCCAGTCAAGTGCGCTACCAAGCTGCGCCACGTCCCGAGCCCCGTTGACCTGGGGTTTCTCCCTGGCCGAACTGGCAGGGAAACAATACCGCACTTCGCGGGGTGGTCGCGCGCGGATTCGGCGGGGCGGGGCGTCCTGACGATCGAGGCGGCGGCGCTTGACCTCAAGCGGGCTTGAGGTTGCACGGTGGCCGCATGACGCAAACCACCGCGGACACGGAGCTCCGCTACGAGGACCTGGGCCGGCTCATGGCGCTCATGACGGGCGCCGAGAAGCACGGGCCCGCCGCCACCTCCACGCTCGACGTGCTGTGGGTGCTGTACGACCGCGTGCTGCGGGTCGCACCCGGGACCGCCGGGGACGCCGGACGGGACCGGTTCCTGCTGTCCAAGGGGCACGGCCCGATGGCGTACTACGCCGTGCTAGCCGCCAAGGGGTTCTTCCCCGTCGGGTGGCTGAGCGGCTTCGGCGGGTTCGACTCCCCGCTCGGGCACCACCCCGACCGCACGCTGATCCCCGGGGTCGAGATCGGCAGCGGCTCGCTCGGGCACGGCCTGCCGCTGGCCGTCGGCACCGCGCTGGGCCTACGGGCGCAGGGGCTGGCCGACCCGGCCGTGTGGGTGCTGATCGGGGACGCGGAGCTCGACGAGGGCAGCAACCACGAGGCACTCGCCTACGCGGGTTCGGCCGGGCTGGAGCGGCTGCACACCGTGGTGATCGACAACGCCTCGGCGACCCACGGCTGGCCCGGCGGGATCGCCTCCCGCTTCGAGGCCGCCGGCTGGTCGGCGACCACCGTGGACGGGCGGGACCACGCCGCCCTGCACGCCGCCTTCACGGCGCCGCACCCGGGCCGGCCGCACGCCGTCGTAGCGCGCGTCGAGAAGAAGTTCTGAGACCACACAGCAAGGGGCAGGGAAAAAATGGACACCATGCGGGAGCGGTTCGTCACCGTCACGTCGAAGATGCTCGAAGAGGACCCGCGGCTGGCGCTCGTGCTCGCCGAGATCACCATGGACGGGTTCCGCCCCGCCCGGCAGCGCCACCCCGACCGGGTGATCAACGTGGGCATCCGGGAGCAGTTGCTCGTCGGAGTGGGCGGCGGACTCGCCCTCACCGGCCTGCGGCCGATCGTGCACACCTTCGCCAGCTTCCTGGTGGAGCGGCCGTTCGAGCAGGTCAAGCTCGACTTCGGGCACCAGGACACGGGCGGCGTCCTGGTCAGCGCGAGCGCCAGCTACGACTGGCCGGCCGGCGGCTTCACCCACATGGCGCCCGGCGACGTGGCCCTCCTCGACACCCTCGACGGCTGGACCGTGCACGTCCCGGGCCACCCCGACGAGGCCGAGGCACTGCTGCGCGACGCGTACGCCGCCGGGGACGACAGGGTGTACGTGCGCCTCAGCGAGCAGCGGAACGCCGCGCCCTACCCCGCCACCGGCCCGGGCCTGCACACCGTACGGGAGGGACGCGCGGGCGTGGTGCTGGCGGTCGGCCCGCTGCTGGACAACGTCCTCGCCGCGACCGAGGGCATGGACGTGACGGTGCTGTACGCGACGACCGTGCGGCCCTTCGACTACGCGGCCTTGCGCGCGGCCGCCGGACGGGGCCCGGCGGCCGACGTGGTCCTGGTCGAGCCGTACCTCGCCGGTACCTCCACGGCCGCAGCCAACGACGCGCTCGGCGACCTCCCGCACCGGGTGCTGGGGCTGGGCGTCGGCCGCGCCGAGCTGCGGCGCTACGGCACCGTCACCGAGCACACCGCCGCCCACGGCCTGGATCCCCGCTCGCTGCGGGAGCGGATCGCCGCCTTCCTGCGGCCGGCCGCCGTCTGAGGCCGGGGCTCAGAGCCGCCGCCCGTCCTCCCGCGCCAGCAGCAGCTCCACCAGCTCCGCCGCGAGCGCCTTCACCGTCCCCAGCCCCGGCGTCCCCCAGCGCCTCGGCGCCACGTCCACCGCGCACACCGTCCCGAGGACGACGCCCCGCCGGTCCGTCAGCGGGGCCCCCGCGTAGGAGCGCACCCCGCTCCCGTCCACGACCGCGTTGCCCGCGAAGCGGGCGAAGTCCCGTACGTCCTCCAGCACCAGCGCCCGGCGGCGGACCACCACATGGGGGCAGTAGCCGTGGTCGCGGGCCAGCACGCGGGCCGGGTAGCCGCTCGGCGGGGCGTCGGGGCGGTGGTGGAGGCCGGCGAAGAACTGCCGTTCCTCACCGACGAAGTTGACCCCCGCGTACGGGGCTTCCAGGGTCTGCGCGATCCGCCGCGCGAAGGCGTCGAGTTCCGCGTCGGGCCGCTCCCCGAGGCCCAGTTCGCGCAGCCGGACCGCACGGGCGGGCGCTTCCCGGTCCACCGGGGTGAGCAGCAGATGGCCGGTCGATTCGTAGTACGTCATGACGGTTCCCCCGATCCTCCTAGGTGGCCAGGTCCGCCGCGCTCGCGGACCTGGCGTTGAACAGCAGGTGGTGGACGAGGGCGGCGAGCGCCCCGGTACCGGAACTGGTCAGCCGCGCGTCACACCGCACGACGGGCACGTCCGGCCCCAGCCCCACCGCCTGGCGGACCTCTCCGGGCGTGTAGCGGTGGCATCCGTCGAACTCGTTGACGGCGACGATGAAGCCGATCCCGCGCCGCTCGAAGAAGTCCACGGCGGGGAAGCAGTCCGCGAGGCGGCGCGTGTCGGCCAGGACCACCGCCCCCAGCGCGCCCGCGCACAGCTCCTCCCAGAGGAACCAGAAGCGCTCCTGCCCGGGCGTGCCGAAGAGGTACAGGACGTGGCCCCGGTCGAGGGTGATCCTGCCGAAGTCCAGGGCGACGGTGGTCGTCGTCTTGGCCTCCACCCCTTCCAGCGGGTCGGCGCCCTCGCCGAGGTCGCTGAGCAGCTCCTCCGTGCACAGCGGTTCGATTTCGCTCACCGCGCCCACGAAGGTCGTCTTCCCCACCCCGAACCCGCCCGCGACCAGGATCTTCAAGGTCGCGGGCAGGCCCGGGACGTCACAGCCTTCGGCGTAGGCCATCGAGCACCGCCCGCAGCAGGTCCAGGTCATCGGCGGCGAGCGAGTCACCGCCCGGGAACCGCGGCGCCCGCGCCTCGACGGCCCCGTGTTCCATCAGATCGGCCAGCAGCACCTTCACCACCCCGGCCGGCAGCCGCAACTGCCCGGCCACCTCGGCGACGGTCACCGCCGCCGCGCCGGCGCACAGGCGCAGCGCGAGGGTGTGTTCGGCGCCGAGCGGCGCACGCGGGCGTACGCCGGTCGCCGTCACGATCGAGAGCAGGTCGAGCGCGACGGCCGGCCGGGTCCGGCCGCCGCTCGCCGTGTACGGCCGCATGACCCGGCCCGCCGTGTCGTCCAGCCAGGGGACCGTGTCCCACCCCGGGCCGGATCCGTACGCCCCCCGCGCCCGGGCCCTCACCGCTCCGGTTCGGCGACGGGCCGCCGCGGCGGGGCCGCCAAGTAGGGACGTACGCTCTTCACCAGCATCGCCATCTCGTAGCCCAGCACCCCCGCGTCGGCCTCCCGGTCCGCCAGGACCGCCAGGCAGGTGCCGGATCCGGCCGCCGATACGAAGACCAGCGCCGTGTCCAGCTCCACCACCACCTGCCGGACCTCCGCGCCGTCCGCGAACCGGGATCCGGCACTGCGGCCCAACGAGTACAGGCCCGAGGCCAGTGCCGCCAAGTGGTCGGCGCTGTCGGCGTCGAGCCCGTGCACGCAGCTGACCAGCCCGTCCGCCGTGAGCAGCACCGCGCTGCGGGTGTACGGGACCCGTTGGACGAGGCCACTGAGCAGCCAGTCGAGATCCGAGAGCCGGTTTGTCCTGGTCGCCACTTCGCCGCTCATGAGGGTGCGCTCCTTGCTGGGGTGGGGGGTGGTGGGGAAGCGAGGGGAGCCGGGGTCCGCCCCCGGGCGCCGTCACGTCCGGTGCTCCGACTGGGCCCTGCCGAAGCCCCGTTGGAAGGCCGCCATCAGGCCGGGGTCGGGTCCCGGCGGCTCGGCCTCCGGGACGGGCCGCGGGGCCGGGGCCTCGCGCAGCTCGGGTACCAGGTGCTCCTGCGCGCGCCGCCGGGGCAGCGGCGGCGGCCGGTCCGGATCCGTGCGCGCGGCGGGCACGGTGACGGCGGCCGGCACCGGTCCGGTCGCGGCGGCGCAGCCGGGGTCCACGGAGCCGGGGACGAAGCCCAGGACGGCGGCCGGCCCGGGCTCGGGTACGGCGTACGCGACCGGCTCCGCGAGCGGCGCCGTACGCGCCCCCGCACCGGGTCCCTGCTCCGCCCGGGCCTGCTCCGCCCAGGCCGGTACCGCCGGGCCCGCCTCCGCCGGATCGGGCCGACGCGGCGCGGCGACGGCCGGGCGTACCGGCTCCAGCGGGGGCACCGTCGCCGCCCCCGCCCCGCTCCCCCACGACGTGGCCCGCGAACCGCCCTGCGCGTCGGCGGCGTTCGGCGCCTGCGCGCCCAGCAGTTCCTGCGGCAGCACCAGCACCGCCAGCACCCCGCCGTAGATGTTGGACTTGAGCTCGACGGCGATCCCGTGCCTGCGGGCCAGCGCCGACACCACGAACAGGCCGATCCGGCCGTCCGCCAGCAGGTGCCGCACGTTGACCTGGTCCGGGTCGCCCAGCAGGGCGTTCATCCGGTGCTGTTCCTCGGCCGGCATGCCCAGCCCCCGGTCCTCCACCTCGACCGCGATCCCGGCGGTGACGCGTTCGGCGCGCACCACCACATCGGTGTCCGGGGCGGAGAAGACGGTGGCGTTCTCGATGAGTTCCGCCAGCAGGTGCACCACGTCGGCGACGGCGTGCCCCCGGACGGTGCCGCCCGCCGGTGGCACCACCTTGACCCGGGTGTACTGGTCGACCTCCGCGACGGAGGAACGCAGCACCTCGCTCAGGTCGATGGGCCGGGTCCACTGGCGCCGGGAGGCGGCGCCGCCGAGGACGGCGAGGTTCTCGGAGTGGCGCCGGATCCGGGTGGCGAGGTGGTCGACGTGGAAGAGCTCCTTCAGCAGGTCGGGGTCCTCGACCGTGTCCTCCAGGTCGTCCAGCAGCGAGATCTCGCGGTGCACGAGGGACTGGAGCCGGCGCGCGAGGTTGACGAAGACCTCGACCTTGCGGTCGCTGTCGGACGGAGCGGCCTGGCCGGCCAGCCGTACGAGGACGTCGTGCGCCTGCTCGCGCGCACCGCGCAGCTCCTGCGCGAGCAGCCAGAACTCGTCCACGCCCGCGGGGTCGACGGCGGGCGGCGGGCCGCCCGGACCGCCGCGCACCGGGCGGGGCGGGGTTTCGCCCCGCTCCAGCCGGTCGGCGGCCGCCCGCAGTTCCTGGCGGCCGCGCAGGCTGGAGCGGCGCAGGGCCTCGCACCGCTCGCGTACGGTCTTGGCGGCTCGCTGGGCCCCGAGCAGTGCGGCGGCGAGCGCGCCGACCACGAGCAGCCCGCAGCCGGTGAGCACCGGCCAGAGCCGGGGGTCGCGGCCGCCCGCTCCGCCGCCGAGCTGCAAGGCGAAGATCACGGCGGCCGCGCCGCTGAGACCGGCGGCGAGCGTGGGCAGGACGGCGGCCCGGACCAGCTGCGGCCGTAACTGCCGGCCGGGGCCGGTGGCGGCGTGTCTCGACGGAGCGTGGCGGGCGGCGCGGTAGCCGGACATCTGCGTCCTCGGTACGTGGGGCCCGGGCCCCGGCACTGCCCGGGGCCCGGTGTTGATCACCGGATACCCACGCTAGACCGCACCCTCCCGCCCCGGACGCCGAGTCGGCCAACTTCACCGGGGTGCTTACCGCTTGGGAAGGAGCGCTCGTACGGCCGCCCGAATCCGCCGGGCGGCGCGCGAGGTCACGAGCCCACCGCCTCCGGCTCCTCGTGGGACAGCGCCGGCTTCCGCGAGGTGGCGGCCGGGCGAGCGACGGACGGGTGCACGGGGGCGGCGTTCGCGACGAAGGGACGCCACCACGGCTCGGCCGGCGCGTCGGCGGCGCCCGGCTCGAAGGGCTGCCCCGGCACCGGCAGGGCGATCGCCGCACCGGCCGCCTCCGCCGCCGCGAACGTTCCCTCGCCGGGCTCGTCCCACGGGTGCGGGGCCAGGTTGAAGGTGCCCCAGTGGATCGGCAGCATCGTGCCGTGCGGGGTGCCGCCCTGGAGGTCGAGGTGGGCGCGCATGCCCTCCTGCGGGGTCATGTGGATGTCCGGCCAGTACTCGGAGTACGCCCCGATCTGGATCATCGTGGCGTGGAACGGGCCGTGCGCGGCGCCGATCTCCTGGAAGCCCGGGAAGTAGCCCGTGTCACCGCTGTGGTAGATCCGGTGGGCGTCGCCCTCGACGACCCAGGACGCCCACAGGGTGAACTGCTGGTTGCGCAGTCCGCGCCCGCAGAAGTGGCGGGCGGGGGTGGCGGTGAGGGAGAGCCCGGCGACCTTGGTGCTCTCGTTCCAGTCCAGTTCGCGCAGCCGGTCCGCCGGGACGCCCCAGCGCTCCAGGTGGGCGCCGACGCCGAGCGGGACGGCGAAGACCGTGTCCGTACCGGCGAGCGCCTTGATCGTCGGGAGGTCGAGGTGGTCGTAGTGGTCGTGCGAGATGACCACGACGTCGACCTCGCCGAGGGAGGCCAGCGGCACTGGCACGGGGTGCAGCCGCTTGGGCCCGGCGAAGGGGAAGGGAGAGCACCGCTCTCCCCACACCGGGTCGAACAGGACCCGCCGGCCGTCGATCTCGGCGAGGACGCTGGAGTGCCCCATCCAGGTCAGCCGCAGTCCGCTCGCCGGCGGCTTGGCGAGCTCGGCCAGCGTCGTCGGGTAGACCGGGATCGGCGCGCCCGGGCTGCGCCGCAGCCGCTGCTCCTTGTGGAAGTAGATCTTCGCGAACTCCGCCATGGAGCCGGAAGGCCTGGTCCGGGCTCCGACCGGGTTCTGGAAGACTCCGTCGGCGAAGTTCGGCGAGCGCAGGATCCGCTCCAGCCGCGCGCCGGACGGGTCCGCGCCGAAGGCTTCGGGCCGCAGGGCGCGCAGCCGGGGACGCAGGGGACGGGAGCCGGACAAGGCGCCTCCTGTGAGGATGGGGGCAGGACGGTCGTTCGTGTCTACGACCATCCCAACGCACACCGGCCCCGAGGGATTCCGCTTGCGGGCCCCCGGCGTGTCGCGGTCTCGCGGCCCCGCGCCGGCGCGTCGTGCGGTCCCGCCCCCGTCGCGTACGCCCTACAGCGGCAGCAGGTCCGGCCGCTTCGCCTCGACGTGGTCCCCCGAGGACTCGCCGCGCAGCCGCCGCCCGATCCAGGGCACGAGGTGTTCGCGCGCCCACTGGATGTTGTCCCGCGTCACGTCCACCGAGCCGCGCGGCCGCTCCGGCGGCCACGGCTGGTCGGGATCGGCGGGTACGTCCAGCCCGAGCACCTGGGCGGCGCGCAGCGCGACCCGGGTGTGCCCCTCGGGCGAGAGGTGCAGCCGGTCGGTGTCCCAGGCCCGCCGGTCCTGCACGGACTTGAGCGACCAGAGGTCGAGCACCGGGCAGCCGTACCGGTCGGCGATGGCGCGCACGTGTGCGCTGTACGTCGCCACCTTGCCCCGCAGGTGCTTGAGGACCGGTACGCCCCGGGTGTCGAAGCCGGTCGTGATCATGACCTGGCCGACGGAGCCGGCGAGGTCGGCGACGGCCGCCTCGAAGCGTTCCGCCACGTCGTCCGGGTCGGTTCCCGGACGGATGATGTCGTTGCCCCCCGCGCAGAAGGTGACGAGGTCGGGCGCGAGGGCCTTGGCCCTCGGCACCTGCTCGGCCACGATCTGGTCGAGGACCTTCCCCCGGACGGCCAGGTTCGCGTACCGGAAATCGTGTTCTTCCCGCTGGTCGGCCAGGAGCACGGCCAGCCGGTCCGCCCAGCCGAGGTACGAATCCCCGGGTCCCGGGTCCCCTACGCCCTCGGTGAAGCTGTCCCCGATCGCCGCGTACGAACCGATGGTCTTGAGTGTCGTCTTCGTCGCTGCCACAGCACCACATCCTTCACCCCCGCGGGCGACCTACGCCAACGTAAGCAGGGTTTGACGGACCGTGATCTACGCCACCATGCACATGCGGAATAAGAATCGCGTGAGGCCGGAACCCCCTCGGGGTCCCGGCCTCACGCGGTTACCTGCTCACGCCCGTCCGGCGTCAGATGCTGACGCCCTTCGAGCGCAGGTACGCGAGCGGGTCGATGTCCGAGCCGTACGACGGGCCCGTGCGGATCTCGAAGTGGAGGTGAGGGCCGGTCACATTGCCGGTGGCGCCGGAGAGCCCGATGCGCTGCCCGGCGGTGACGCTCTGGCCGACCGAGACGTTCAGCTGCGAGAGGTGGCCGTACTGGGAGTACTTGCCGTCGGCGTGCCGGATCACGACCTCGTTGCCGTACGCACCGCCCCACCCCGCCGTGACCACGGTGCCCGCGCCGACCGCCTTGACGGTGGTGCCGGTGCTCGCGATGAAGTCGACGCCGGTGTGGTAACCGGAAGACCACATGCTGCCCGCGAGCTTGTACGGGGTGGAGATCCCGCCGCTGACCGGGGCGACGAATCCGGCCGCGGTGACGGCGCCGGTGGCGGATCCGGCACCCTGCGCGGCGGGGGCGGCGGGCGCGGCGGGCTGCTCGGCGGCGGCGGCGCTGCCGGAGCCGGTCTCGGCAGGCGCCTGAGCCGTGCCGGAGGACCGGTCGGAGGAGGACGGAGCCGACGCCGGGCCGGAGGTTCGGGAGGCCGGCTTGGCGGAGGACCGCTCCCCGTGCCCGCCGAGCGTCAGCTTGAGCCCCGGGTGGATCAGGGCGGGGTCCGCGCCGACGGCCTCGCGGTTGTCGGCGTACAGCCGCTCCCAGCCGCCGGACAGGTGGCGGTCGGCGGCGATCTGCGACAGGCAGTCGCCGGGGACGACGGTGTAGACGGTGGGGGCGACGGCCGGGGCGACGGCGGGCGCGGCCTGCGCGGACACCGGGAGCCGCGGGGCCTGGACGGGCAGCGCGGCGGGGGCGGCCGCCAGGGCAGTGGCCGGGGCCGCATGGGCACCGGCTGCGCCCAGCAGCGGCAGGGCGAGGGCCGCACCGCCGGTACCGGCGGCGGCCAGTCCGCGGGGTACGGCACGGGACTTCGGGCGGCGGTGCTTGCCGTGTGCGGGCATGACGAATTCCTCTCCGTCGCCTGCGAGGTGAGCTGTCGGGTTCGGACTGGAGATGTCCGGCCGTACGCGCAGCGACGGCGTACGGCTTCACCCCGAGCCGTTCCGGCGGGAAGGTCCGGAACAGCGGCTTACCTGGTTCCCCCGCTCCTGCCGCGCGCGTGAATAGTCGGGTGCGGTTCCCGGGCGGCGGCAGGATTCGGCGGTCCACCCGGATCGATCGCGAAGGTAATCGAGCGGGGCCGGGCACAACAAGCCATGAATTTCCTGACGGAATAGCAGGTGGGAAAAGCAGGCTGAATTTCCGTCACCCTCCGTCCATTCCGGTACGGCAACGACCGCGGCCACAAGGGAATTCGGGTTCCGCGATCAGGCACGCACGGTCACCGTATGATCTGGCTCACGGGATCCGCCGCGATCTCGCCCCCGGATATGGCAAGTTGTTCCCAACCGGCTCAATTCGGACAGTCGGCAACGGCCCCCCGGCCGCGCGCCCGCCACCCCGGCCGCGACGGCCCACGACGATGCGGAGGACCCGTCCCGTGACCCAGCAGATAGCCGCAAACCCGCCCACGGGGCCCGAACTGTCCGGAGTGCGCAATTTCCGTGACGTGGGCGGACTGCCGACGACCGACGGACGAAGGGTCAGGTCGGGACTTCTATTCCGAAGCGGACATCTCGCACATGCCACCGAAAACGATGTGGCATTCCTGGCCTCGCTCGGCCTCCACACCGTTTTCGACTTCCGCAACGGCGCCGACCACGCACTGGAAGGGCCGGACGTCGATCTCCCCGGCGTCCGGAACGTGAACATCCCGCTGACGGATCCGGCGGACGGCCGGGAGTTCTGGACCATGGTCCGGGACGGCGATCTGGGGCAGCTCCGGGGGCTCCTGGGCGAGGGCAGGGCCGCCGCCCGGATGCGGAACTCGTACCGGGCGATCATCAGGGACCGGACGGCCGAGCACAGCCGGGTCGTGCACGCCCTCGCCGAGGACAGCGTCCCGGCCCTGATGCACTGCGCCGCCGGCAAGGACCGGGCCGGGCTCTCGATCGCCGTCACGCTGCTCGCCCTCGGGGTCGAGCGCGAGGCGATCGTGGCGGACTATCTGGAGTCGAACGCCCCGCACAACCGCTACCGGGTGCGGCGCGGCGACGACTCGCCCGAAGCCCGCTCCCCCGAGGTGATGGAGCTGCTGGCTCCGCTCTTCGACGCCCGCGCCGAGTTCCTGACCACGGCCTTCGAGACCATCGAGGGTACGTGGGGCGGAGTGGAGCCCTACCTGGCCGAGGGACTCGGACTCACGCCCGCGACCCTCGGCCGGCTGAGGGACCGGCTCCTCGACTGACCGACCCCGCGACTGGCCGTCCCTGCGACTGGCCGTCCCTGCGGCAGGCCGTCAGCGGTTGCCGACGGCCTGCTTCACCAGCGTCCTGCCGAAGTCCCACATCAGGGCGCCACCGCCGTGCGCCTCGTCCATGACCTCGCGGAAGGCGCCGACGAACCGGTTCACGTCCGCCTCGTCCACGATCAGCGGCGGGATCAGCTTGATGACCTCCAGGTGGTCGCCGGAGACCTGGGTGAGGATCCGGTGCTTCTGCAGTAGCGGCACCACGACCATCTGCGCGAAGAGGCCCTTGCGGGCCGCCTGGAGCATCGTCCAGCGGCTGCGCAGCCCGAGCGAGGCCGGCCGGCCGAACTCGATGCCGATCATCAGGCCCCGCCCGCGCACCTCGTGGAGCAGCTCGTACTCGTCCACCAGGGCCGCGAGCCGCCCGCGCAGCAGGTCGCCCGTCGCCCGGGCGTGGGCGACGATCCCCTCGTCCTCCATGACGGTGAGCACCGCCAGTCCGGCCGCCATCGCCTGGGCGTTGGAGCCGAAGCTGGCGGAGTGCACGAGCACCCGGTCCATGGACGAGTAGACCTTCTTGAAGATCCAGTCCCGGCCGAGGGTCGCCCCGACCGGCACGTAGCCGCCGGAAAGGGCCTTGGCCACGCACACCAGGTCGGGTTCCACGCCCGGTTCGTGCTGGTAGGCGTAGAACTCCCCGGTACGTCCGAGACCGGTCTGCACCTCGTCGGCGATCAGCAGCGCCTTGTGGCGGCGCAGCAGGTCCTGGGCGGCGAGCAGGAACCCGGGCGGCGGTGCGAGCACCCCCTTGCCCTGGACGGGTTCCACGACGAAGGCGGCCACGTCGCCGCGCCCCAGCTCCCGCTCCAGCGCGGCCAGATCACCGAGCGGGATCCGGGTGTCGGGCAGCAGGGGCGCGAAGCCGTCCCGGAAGCCGCCTTCGCCGTTGACCGAGAGGGAGCCGGCCGTCAGCCCGTGGAAGGCGTGGTCGCAGTAGAGGACCCTGGGGCGTCCGGTGGCGTACCGGGCGAACTTGAGGGCCGTCTCCACCGCTTCCGTGCCGCTGTTGCCGAAGAAGACCCGGTCCAGGTGGGGGCTGTAGGACAGGAGCTTCTCGGCCAGCAGCCCGGGCAGCGGCTGGCAGTCGAAGCGGGTGAGGTCGGCGAGCTGGGCGTCCAGGACGTCGTGCAGGGCCCGCCGGACCACCGGGTGGTGCCGGCCGAGGCCCATCACGCCGAAACCGGCCAGCATGTCGAGGTAGTCGTTGCCCTCGGCGTCCCAGAAGTGGGCCCCTTGCGCCCGCTCGTAGACCTTGTCGAAACCGATGGTGCGCAGCATCCGGGGCAGCTGGTGGTTGAGGTGCCGGGCGTGCAGTTCGTACCGCTCGGCGCCGCGTTCGGCCAGCAGGGCGCCGAGGTCGAAGCCCTTGCCGCCGCCCGTCGCGGGGGTCATGCCGACGTACCGCGGTTGCCGCCGATCGTCTCCCTGGCCGCGCGCAGGGACTCCTTGAGGGAGCCCATCGTGGCGAGGACGGCGGTGGGTTCGTAGCCGCAGTGCGCCATGCAGTTCGCGCAGCGCGGGTCCTTCCCGCGGCCGTACTTCTCCCAGTCGGTGTCGTTGATCAGTTCCCGGTACGTCGGGACGTATCCGTCGCTCATCAGGTAGCAGGGGCGCTGCCAGCCGAAGAGGGAGTAATTCGGAATGGCCCAGGCGGTGCAGGGGAAATCGGCCTTGCCTTCCAGGAAGTCCAGGAAGAGCGGGGAGTGGTTGAGCCGCCAGCGCCGCCGGTTACCGCCGGCGAACGCCTTCCTGAAGAGTTCTCTGGTCTGTTCGACGCCCAGGAAGTGTTCCTGATCGGGGGCCTTTTCGTAGGCGTAGGCGGGCGAGATCATCATTTCGTCGACCTTGAGGTCGTCGTTGAGGTAGTTGAGCACCTCGATGATCGTCTGCGGTGTGTCGGTGTTGAAGAAGGTGGAGTTCGTGGTGACCCGGAAACCGCGCCTCTTGGCCTCCTTGATGGCCGCCACGGCCTCGTCGAAGACGCCTTCCTTGGCCACGGACTCGTCGTGCCGCTCGCGCAGCCCGTCGATGTGCACCGCGAAGGCGAAGTACGGGGAGGGGGTGAACTTCTCGATCTTCTTGCGGAGCAGCATCGCGTTGGTGCAGAGGAAGACGTACTTCCTGCGCGCCACCAACTGCCGCACGATCTCGTGGATCTGGGGGTGCATCAGGGGCTCGCCGCCGGCGATGGACACCATGGGCGCCCCGGATTCCAGCACGGCGCCGACGGCCTGGGCGACCGGCATGCGCTGCTTGAGCACCCCCGCGGGGTGCTGGATCTTCCCGCACCCCTCGCAGGCCAGGTTGCAGGCGTAGAGCGGCTCCAGCTCGACGATCAGCGGGAACTTCTCACGCTTGCGCAGCTTCTGTTCGAGAAGATAGGTCCCGACCCTGATGGACTGTCGCAACGGCATGGCCATCTGGCTCACCTCCTGGGGAGCAGCAAAGAACGGTGCCAGTCATAAAACGCGGGCAGTACGGCACGTAATACGCGGAAGGCCGATATTCCTCCGCGAACCGTGCCGATTCGGACGAGCTCATGCTCCGGAGCGTCCACGATCACCCGGACGGCCGCAACCGGGCGGCTCGCGCCCCTGGTGGCGGTCCACAGGGTGGCTGCGGATTCCATGTCGACGGCGATGGCGCCGGTGGCGCGCAGCTGGGCGCGCTCCTGGCCCCGTACGACGTGGTCGGATCCGGTCAGTGCGCCGGTGTGCACGGTCCGGCCGGGGACGGCCCGGGCCAGTGCCTCGGCGAGCAGGGGGGCGCCGGCGCAGACGACGGTGCCGCGGGGGTCCCGGGCCTCCTCGGCGACGACCAGGTCGCCCGGGTTCATGCCGGGGGCGAGGCCGGCGCAGAAGCCGGTGGCGAGGACGGCGGCCCCGGTCATGCCGGGCGGGGCGAGAGCCCGGGTGACGGCGCGCTCGGCGGCGCGCGGGCCCATGCCGGTGCGCAGGACGGCGTACTCCCGCGGGGAGCCGCGGTCGCCGCCGCTGCGCAGGGCCAGCCGTTCGATGCGCAGGGCGCAGGCGATGAGCAGCGGCACGCGCGAGGGGTCGGCCCGGTCGCCCATCAGGCCTCCTCGGCCAGGACCGCCGTGGCCTCGCGGACGGGGTCGGCCGTGTGGCGGCCGTCCGGGCCGAAGGGTTCCCCGTACAGGTAGCGGCCCAGCGCGGTCAGCGGGAACACCTGCCGGTACAGGTGGTAGTTGATGGAGAAGTCCCAGGGGAAGCCGGTACCGGTGAAGTACGGCTCGTCCCAGGAGCCGTCCTCGCGCTGGGTGCGCACGAGATGGGCGATGCCGCGCCGCACGGCCTCGCCCGCGCGTTCGCCGGCCGACAGCAGGGCCAGCAGCGCCCAGGCGGTCTGGGAGGGGGTGGACGCTCCCTGCCCCGCCCGGCCGGGGTCCTCGTAGGACCGCTGGTCCTCGCCCCACCCGCCGTCCTCGTTCTGTACGGACTCCAGCCAGCCGACGGCCCGCCGGATCGCGGGGTGGCCGGTGGGCAGGCCGGCGGCGGTGAGGGCCGGGACCACCGAGCCGGTGCCGTAGACGTAGTTGGTGCCCCAGCGGCCGAACCAGGCACCGCTGGGCTCCTGTTCGGCCAGCAGCCAGTCGATGCCGCGCCGGGTCCGGGGGTCGGCCGCCTTGCCCTCGACGGCCAGCATCTCCACGACGTGGGCGGTGACGTCGGCCGAGGGCGGGTCGATGACCTCGCCGAAGTCGCAGAAGGGCAGCCGGTTGGGGAACGGGCTGGTGTTGTCGGCGTCGAAGGCGCCCCAGGCGCCGTTCTTCGACTGCATGCCGACGGTCCAGGACACCCCTCGGGCGATCGCGGCCTCGACCCTCGCCGGTTCGGGGTGGGCGATCCGGCGCAGGGCCAGGACCACCTCGGCGGTGTCGTCGATGTCGGGGTAGTTGTCGTTGTGGAACTCGAACGCCCAGCCCCCGGGGGCGAGTCCCGGCCTGCGCACGGCCCAGTCGCCGCTGCGCGTGATCTCCTCGCCGAGCATCCAGTCCGCCGCCTTGAGCAGCGCGGGATGGTCCGCCGGCACGCCCGCGTCGGCCAGTGCGATGGCGGCGAGGCAGGTGTCCCAGACCGGCGACTGACAGGCCTCGATCATCCGGGAGCCGTCCTCGCGCCAGACGGCGAACCGGTCGAGGGATTCCAGGCCGGCCCGCATCACGGGGTGCCCGAGGTCGTAGCCGAGCAGGTGCAGGGCGATGACGGAGTAGACCGCGGGCGGCTGGATCCCGCCCCAGCAGCCGTCGTTCTCCTGGCGCTCGATGATCCAGCGGGCGGCGGTGTCCATGGCCGCCTTGCGCAGCCGGCGCGGGGCGAACCGCCGGTAGACGTGCAGGGCCCGGTCCATCCGCTGGAAGACGCCGTCCCAACTGGCCAGCGGGGCAAGGGCGCTGACCGGGTCGGGAGCGCGCGCGTCGGTGTGCAGCTCGTCCAGCGCGAACGGCGCCGGCCGGACCGGGCGCAGGGCGGAGACCACGGTGAGCGGGACGATGGTCTGACGGGCCCAGCAGCCGAAGTCGTAGATGTTGAGGGGCACCCAGGGCGGCAGGAAGATGAGTTCGGGCGGGAGTTCGGGCAGGCGGTCCCACTTCCACCAGCCGAACAGGGCCAGCCAGATCCGGGTGAAGACCCGGGCGGCGGCGATCCCCCCGTGGGCCCGGACCCAGGCCGAGGCGCGCACCATGTGCGGGGCGTCGGGCGGGTCCCCGGCCAGCCGCAGCGCCACGTACGCCTCGACGGTGGCCGAGAGGTCGGGCGGTCCCCCGTGGAAGGTGGCCCACGTGCCGTCGTCGCGTTGCCCGCTCCGGATGAAGAGAGCGGCGGCGTGCGTGGTGGCCTCGTCCCGGATGCCGAGGAACTGCCGCAGCAGCAGGTCCTCGGCGTCCATGGTGACGTTGGTCTCCAGGTCGCCCTTCCACCAGCCCGCCGGGTCCTGCCGGTCGAGCAGGTGGCGGGCGGCGCGTTCGGTGGCGTCCTGGACACCGGGCAACACGCCCGGTGTGGCGGCCGGCTCGCGCGCGGGCCCCGCGCCGGGGGTTCCGCCGCCGTCGGTCGTCGCTGTCATGGCTTCCCCTTCGTGCAGTGTCGTCCTCTGCTGTGCTGGGGTCTGCCGTCGGCCGGTGCACCCGCCTAGGCAGTGCCGATCAGGTGGGCGGCGCCGGCCGGCGACTCATGATTCATATCCGCGCCCGGACGATAATCACCTCTTGCGCACGACGACGAAGTCGGCGAGGGCGACGAGCTGGTCCCGCACCCGCTGCGGCATGTCGACATCGTCCAGCGCGCGGATCGCCACGGTGTGCTGGCGGCGGGCCTCGTCGGCGGTCCACTGGCGGCCGCCGGCCTCATCGATGAGGGCGGCGCGGGTAGCGAACTCCGTTTCGGAGAAGTTCTCGAAGTCGTTGCTCTTGGCGTCGGCGGCCAGCAGCCGGGCCAGTTCCTCGCACGCCGGTCCGCCCGCCGCGAGGGCGGCGACCACCGGCAGGGACTTCTTGCGCTGGCGCAGGTCGCTCCAGGTCTGTTTGCCGGTGGCTTCCGGGTCGCCCCAGATGCCGAGCAGGTCGTCGACGGCCTGGAAGGCGAGGCCGAGGTGGTACCCGTACTCCTCCAGCTTGTCGGCGGTACGGTCGTCCGCGCCGCCGAGCACGGCCCCGATGGAGACCGCGCAGGCGAGCAGGGCGCCGGTCTTGTTGCCCTCCATCTCCAGGCACTCCTCGACGCTGACGCGCTCGCGGTGCTCGTAGGAGATGTCCTGCGCCTGGCCGTCGATGAGCTTGCGGCTGGCGGTGGTCAGCCGCCGAGCCGCGCGGCCCGCCTCGACGGTGCCCAGCTCCAGCAGGACCTCGTTGGCGAGGGCGAAGAGCGCGTCGCCGACGAGGATGGCCTGCGCCGGACCGTGCACCTTCCACACCGTGTCGCGGTGGCGGCGCTGTTCGTCGCCGTCCATCAGGTCGTCGTGCAGCAGGGAGAAGTTGTGGACGAGTTCGACGGCGACGGCCCCGGGGATGCCGACCTCGGGCGCGGCGCCCGCGGCTTCGGCGGAGAGCAGCGCGAGGGCGGGGCGCACGGCCTTGCCCTGGTCGCCGTCCGCGGGGTTGCCCTGGGCGTCGATCCAGCCGAAGTGGTAGGCGGCGACGGTGTCCATGGGCGCCGCGAGCCGGTCCACAGCGGCGCGGAGCACGGGGGTGGACAGCGTGCGGCCGCGTTCCAGGAGGGCGAGCGTGTCCGCTGCCTCTCCACCGGCCGCGCCCACACTGCCGCCGGTGTTCTCGACAGCCGGATTCCCCGGGTTCACTGGCTCTCCTCTGGTTCCTGTACGTGCTGCTGTGCGTGCTGCGGGTGTACCGCTGGTGCTGGTGGTGGTCATGCCGCCTCTTGCAGGGGGTGTTCGCGGTGGCGGCCGAGCGCGGTGAGTGCGGCGTGCGCCGCGCCCAGTCCGCTGCGGACGGCGCTCTCCATGGTCGCGGGCCAACCGGTGGCGGTCCACGCACCGGCGAGATACAGCCCCGGCGTGTCGGTCCGGAAGCCGGGGCGGAGCCGGCCGACGCCGGGGGTGGGGGCGAAGGTGGCGGTGCGTTCGCGGGTGACGAAGAAGTCCCGTACCTTGGCGCCGCGCGCGGCCGGGAGCAGCCGTTCCAGTTCGGGCAGGTACTTGGTGCGCAGGACGGAGACGGGCTCGTCGATGTCGTCCTGGGCGACGGACTGGGACAGCGCCAGGTACTGGCCGCCGTCGGTGAGTCCGGAGGCGTCGGTGCGGTCGAAGACCCACTGGACCGGGGAGCCGAGCGCCGCGAAGAAGGGCCGCTTCAGCACCTTGCGGTCGTAGACGACGTGGACGTTGAGGATGGGGGCGGTACCGATGTCGAGGAGCTTGTCCGGGTCGGCCAGGGCCCCGGACGGGAGCAGCCCGTGGGCCTCGCGCTGCGGGACGGCGAGGACGACCGTGGCGGCGTCCAGCGTTTCGGTCTCGGTGGCCACCCGCCAGTTCCCGTCCGCGGAGCGGGAGATGCCGGTGACGCGGGCGCGCAGTTCGGTGCGTACTCCGGCGGCGTCGAGCTCCTTGCGGGCGAGCGTGTCGTGGAGGTCGCCGAGCGGGACCTTGGCCCAGCCGATGTCGGCGGCGCCGTTCTCGGAGAGCAGTCCGGTCTTGAAGACCATGGCGGCCAGGCCCAGCGAGGACTGCTCGGCGGTGGCGTTGAGGGTGGCGATGCCGACGAGGTCCCAGAGCGCCTCGATGGCGCGCGGGGACTGCCCGTAGCGGCCGAGCCAGGTCGCGAAGTCCAGGCCGTCGAGCGCCGGGTCGGCGGGGTCGAGCCGGCGCAGCGCGAGGGCGGCGCGGCCGACGCCCGCCCGCTCGGCGAGTGACAGGTGCGGGTAGCGGGCCAACGAGGACGCCAGGTGCAGGGGTACGGGCAGGGCGCTGCGGCGCAGCCGGCCCAGGCGCGGGCCGCCGGGGTGGGCGACGTCGAGCACGGGGACGTCGAGCCGCTCCTGCAGCGGCGCGAGGGCCGCGCCGCCCACCCGGTCAAGGAACCAGCGGTAGGCGGTGCAGCAGCGGAGGTAGACGTGCTGGCCGTTGTCGACGGTGAGGTCGCCGCGCTTGAAGGAGAAGGCGAGGCCGCCGAGCCGGGGCCGGCTCTCCAGGAGGGTCACCCGCAGGCCGGCGCCGGCGAGTTCGAGGGCGGTGGTGACCCCGGCGAGGCCGCCGCCGACGACCACCGCGTGGTTCGAGGTCATGCACCCTCCCCTGTCGCCCCGGAGGACGCCGGGACGTCGGTCGGGGTTGCTCCGGCGGCCATCAGATCCGCCTCCTGGTGCTCTGGCGGGTGATGGTCCGCGCGTCGAGGCCGGAGAGGCCCCGGACGGCAACGTACGCCTTCTCGTGGGGCGGCAGTGAGACGCGGCCGCGCAGGACCGCCTCGGGCTCGCGCTCGATCCGGTCGAGCAGCCGCCGGTAGATGCCGGCCATGGCGGCCACGCAGGCGCCGCTGCGCCGGTCGAGCATGGGCAGCAGCCGGTAGCCCTCGACGAACAGGGCGCGGGCGCGCCGGACTTCGTGGTGGACCAGTCCGGCGAAGTCGGCGCCGGCCGGGGCCCGGTCGCCGTGGAAGCCTTCGGAGCAGCCGAACTTGGCGAGGTCCTCGGCGGGCAGGTAGGTACGGCCGTTGCCGGCGTCCTCACGAACGTCCCTGAGGATGTTGGTGAGTTGCAGCGCGAGGCCGAGGGTGTCGGCGTACTCGGGGGCGCGGGCCGCGTCGGCGGCGCCGGGGGCCGTGCCGAACACGCCGAGGGAGAGCCGTCCGATGGCGCCGGCCACGCAGCGGCAGTAGACCTTGAGGTCGTCCCAGGTGGCGTAGGTCTCGCCGCGGACGTCCATCAGGACCCCGTCGATGAGTTCGTCGAGGCCGCCGAGGGGGATCGGGAAGCGGCGGGCGGCGTGGGCGAGGGCGACGGCGACCGGGTCGGTGTCGTCCTCGGCGATCTCCCCGGCGCGGATCCGGCCGAGCAGGGCGCGGGTCTCCTCCAGCCGGACGAGCTTGGCGTCGGCGGGCAGCGTGCCGTCACCGATGTCGTCGACGCGGCGGGAGAAGGCGTACAGCGCGGACATCGCCTGCCGCTTGTCCGTGGGCAGCAGCCGGATGCCGTACGCGAAGTTGCGCGCCTGGGTGCCAGTGACGGCCTCGCAGTAGCTGTAGGCCGCGGAGACCGGTGCGGACGGCACGGGCGGTGCGGACGGTGCGGACGCGTGTGTGGGGCCCTCCACGTTCGGGCTCACCCCTTTCTCGGCGCTGTGCGCAGGACGGCGGCCACCTCGCGGAGCAGGCCGCTCCTGGTGGGCTTGGGCGGGCCGGGGGCCACGTCGAAGCCGGCGGCCGCGATGGCGTTGAGGGCGGCTCGCCCCCCTCCGACGAAACCCGCGAGCAGCAGCCGGAGCCTGCCGTGCACGCTGCCGACGAGTGGGGTGCCCTCGTCCATCAGCGCGCGGGCGCGTTCGGTTTCGAATGCGATCAGGGAGCGTACGGACGCTCCGGCGGTGGGCGCTTCCAGGTCGGATTCGGTGACGTGGAAGCGGCGCAGGTCCTGGCCGGGGAGGTAGATCCGGTCGCGGCCGAGGTCTTCGGTGACGTCCTGGAGGTGCTCGGCGATCTGCAGGGCGGTGCAGACCGCGTCGGAGCGGCGGACCCGCTCGGGGGTGCTGGTCCCGGTGAGCGAGAGGACGAGCCGGCCGACGGGGTTGGCGGACAGCTCGCAGTAGGCGACCAGGTCCTCGTACGTGTCGTAGCGCGAGACCAGCTGGTCCTGGCGGTTGGCCTCGATGAGCCCGAGGAAGGGTTCGGGGGTCAGGCCGTGGGCGCGGACCACGGGCTGCAGGTCCCGCAGCAGCGGGTGCCGCGGGGCGCCGCCGGCGGCGCCGAAGACCCGGCCCAGGTCGGCTTCGAAGGCGTCCAGCATGGCGAGCCGGTCGTCGGTGGCGGACGCGTCGAGGCCGAGGAGCACGGCGTCGCGTCCGCCGGGGGCGAGGTCGCCGTCGCCGATGTCGTCCACCAGCCGGGCGTACCCGTAGACCGCCATCAGGCCCGCCCGCCAGGCGCGCGGGAGGAAGGAGGGGGCGACGGGGAAGTTCTCCGTCCGCGCCTTGCCGAGGGTGGCGCGCGCGTGCGCGTCGGGGGCTGTGGGGGCCGGGTGCCGCCGGGGTCGGGTGCCGTGCCCCGGG
Source organism: Streptomyces sp. NPDC026522 (assembly GCF_055567555.1). Lineage (NCBI taxonomy): Bacteria > Bacillati > Actinomycetota > Actinomycetes > Kitasatosporales > Streptomycetaceae > Streptomyces > Streptomyces sp. NPDC026522. The sequence goes on along the minus strand of NZ_JBVHQF010000001.1, from coordinate 304,758 downwards.
GTCACCGCCCGCCGCCCGGGGCGGGGACGGCCGCCGTGCCTGGGGGCCGGAGAATTCCCATAGCCATTGCCGTCACATCTCCCGTTCTACACTGCCGACCCAAGTCATCCTATTTCGGACACGCCGCCGGACTTTACCCGGGGTACCCCCGGCTTTTTCGACTGCGGGGAATCGTCCCCTCTTGGCGCGATTGGAGAACTGGTCCAGCTTACGCTGTACAACGCCGCGAAGGCCTATCGGGTATTCGTCCGAGAGGGAATGTCGGGCATCCGGAATACCGCCGTCACGCCGCGGCCCCCACCGCACGGAGCGGCAGGGGCCTGCGGTCGTCACGCGTGGTGTGCCGTCAGTGGCTGGTGGCCTTCTCGTACGCCGAGACGACTTCCTCGGTGGGCCCGTCCATCAGGAGTTCGCCCTTCTCCAACCACAGCACCCGGTCACAGGTATCGCGGATGGACTTGTTGTTGTGGCTCACCAGGAAGACCGTGCCGGCCTTCTCGCGCAGCTCGCGGATGCGGGCCTCGGAACGGACCTGGAACTTCCGGTCACCGGTCGCCAACGCCTCGTCGATCATCAGGACGTCGTGGTCCTTGGCGGCCGCGATGGAGAAACGCAGGCGTGCGGCCATGCCGGAGGAGTACGTGCGCATCGGCAGGGAGATGAAGTCCCCCTTCTCGTTGATGCCCGAGAAGTCGACGATGTCCTCGTAGCGCTCCTGGATCTGCTCGCGGGTCATGCCCATCGCGAGACCGCCGAGCACGACGTTGCGCTCACCGGTCAGATCGTTCATCAACGCCGCGTTGACGCCCAGCAGCGAGGGCTGGCCGTCGGTGTAGACCCGGCCGGACTCGCAGGGCAGCAGACCCGCGATGGCGCGCAGCAGCGTCGACTTGCCGGAGCCGTTGGAGCCGATGAGGCCGATGGCCTCGCCGCGGTAGGCGGTGAAGGAGACCCCGCGTACGGCGTGCACCCGGCGGACGCCCGGGGAGTCGCCCTTGCCGCGGCGCATGATCTTGCTGAGCGCCGCGGTGGCACTGCCCTTGCCGGCGCTGCCGGTGTTGACCCGGTAGACGATGTGGACGTCGTCGGCGATGACGGTGGGGACGGCGCCCCGGTTGTTCTCAGCCACGGCCGTAACGCTCCTCAGCCTTCCAGAAGTACACGAAACCACCGGCGCCGATGACGACGGCCCAGCCCACCGCGAAGACCCAGACGTGCGGCGGCAGGTGGTGCGGCCCGTAGCTGTCGATCAGCGAGAAGCGGATCAGGTCCATGTAGATCGCCGCGGGGTTCCACTGGAGCACCTCCGCGATCCAGTGCGGCCTGCCCGCCAGCATCCCGCTGATCGAGAACATGACGCCCGAGGCGTACATCCACGTGCGGGTGATGAAGGGCATCAGCTGCGCGAGGTCGGGGGTCTTGGACCCCATCCGCCCGAAGATCAGCGCGAGACCGGTGTTGAAGAGGAACTGCAGCGCGAGCGTCGGGATGACCAGCAACCAGGACAGCCGCGGGTAGTTCCCGAAGGCGACCACGACGACGAGCACCACGATCATCGAGTACAGCAGCTGCCCCAGCTGCTGCAGCGAGAACGAGATCGGCAGTGAGGCGCGCGGGAAGTGCAGCGCGCGGACCAGGCCGAGGTTGCCCGGGATCGCCCGGACACCCGCCATCAGCGAGCTCTGGGTGAACGAGAAGACGAAGATGCCGATCACCAGGAAGGGGATGTAGGAGTCCTTCTCCACGCCGCGTCCCGCGTTCAGGATCAGGCCGAAGATCAGGTAGTACACCAGGGCGTTCAGCAGCGGGGTCGCCACCTGCCAGATCTGGCCGAGCTTCGCCTCGCTGTACTGCGCGACGAGCTTCGCCCGGGAGAAAGCCATGATGAAGTGGCGCCGCCCCCAGAGCTCGCGCACGTACCCGCCCAGGCTGGGCCGGGCGCCGCTGACGGACAGGCCGTACTTCCTGGCGAGCTCGGCGGGGGCGAGCCCCGCGTCTTCGGACGGCGGCTTGCTCGTGGCGAGGGCGCCGTCGTGGGTTGTGTCACTCACAAGTTGAAACTTTCCGTCTTCAAGATGCGGCAGAAGGGGGCATCGGACCCTGGGGCGCGGGCCCGGTGATCGGGCCCATGCTCCCAGACCCGAGCTTGTCAGATGACAGGCGGTCGGCCCAGCCGGGTCAACCGCCAGACCGTACGCCACTTCATGGGGCGACGGGGACCGCAGGGGACGGTCCAACCCTCCTTGAACCCGCCGAACCAGGCTTTGAGCGCCGGGGCGGAGGGCCTGCGTACGAGGGTCAGCGCCAGCCAGACGCCCAGGTAGACCGGCACCAGGGGGGCGGGCAGGTTGCGGCGGGCGAGCCACACCCGGTTACGGGCCACCATACGGTGGTAGACGGCGTGCCGGGAGGGGGCCGTCGTCGGGTGCAGCAGCACCATGTCCGCGCGGTAGTCGATCAGCCACCCGGCGTCGAGCGCCCGCCAGGCCAGGTCGGTCTCCTCGTGGGCGTAGAAGAACTCCCCCGGCAGGGCGCCGACCTGCTCGAAGACCTTGGTGCGGACGGCGTTGGCGCCGCCCAGGAAGGTCGTCACGCGGGACGAGCGCAGCGGGTCGGAGGCGCGCAGCCGTGGTACGTGGCGGCGCTGGGTCTCGCCGGTGTCCGGGTCGGCGATCCGGAAGCTGACGATCCCGAGCCGCGGGTCCTCGGCGAAGGCCTGGCGGCACAGCTCGGCGGTGTCGGACCGCTCCAGCAGCCCGTCGTCGTCCAGGAAGAGCAGCACGTCCACGTCGCTGCCGCCGGGGCCGAAAGCCTCGATGCCGACGTTGCGGCCGCCGGGGATGCCGAGGTTCTCGGGCAGCTCGACGGTACGGATGCCCGCCGCCGGGTCGGCGAGGCCGTCGAGCTCGACGCCCTGGCCCACGACGACGACCTCGACCGGGTCGCCCTCCTGCCGGGCCACGGAGTCGAGCAGCGCCTTGAGCTCGTCGGGCCGGTTGCCCATGGTGATGATCACGGCGCCGAGCCGCATCGGGGCACTCACCGCAGCCTGCTCGACGCGAGGACCGACACCAGGTGCAGCAGGGTCTGCAGCAGGGCGATGCCGGCCAGTACCGCGACGCCGAGCCGGGTGAAGAACAGGTCGCCGCGGAGCTGGTCCAGGACGGCCAGCAGCAAGATCAGCAGGGACGCCTCGATGCCGAGGACGAGGCGGTGGAACTTCAGCGCGGCGGCGGCCCGGCGGGCCAGGGCCATGCCGGAGGAGCGCGGCTCGGCGGCCGCCTCCTGCACCGGCGGCAGGCCGCCCTGGTGCCGGGCGACGCCGACCAGGTCGGTCTCGGCCTTGATCAGGATCGCGCCGAGCGCCGCGAGGGTGCCGAGGAAGGCCCACAGCCAGTCGATCCGGCCGCTCCCCCACAGGTCGGCGGCGCGCAGGCCGAAGCCGACCAGGACCGCCGCGTCACAGAGGTAGGCGCCGACCCGGTCCAGGTAGACCCCGGAGAGCGAGAACTGCTGCTTCCAGCGGGCCACCTCCCCGTCGACGCAGTCCAGCAGCAGGTACAGCTGGACGGCGACCACGCCGAGGACGGCGCCCCAGATGCCCGGCACCAGCAGGGCCGGCGCGGCGAGCACGCCGGCCAGGGTCATCACGTAGGTCAGCTGGTTGGGCGTGACCTTGGTGGTAACCAGGACGCGGGTGATGCGCAGGGAGATCTCGCGCATGTACAGGCGGCCGCCCCAGTGCTCGCCACTGCGCCGGTCCTTGACGCCGGCCGGGTGGACGACGGGCCGGAGTTCAGCTACGGATGGTCTTGGCATAGTCGGCGTAAGCGTCCCTGATCTCGGCGGCGGACAGGTTGAGGTGCTCCAGGATGGTGAAGCGTCCCGGGCGGGTCTGGGGGGCGTACTCCACGGCCGCGACGAACTCGTCCTCGCTGAACCCGATCTCCTCGGGTGCGGTCGGCAGGCCGTGGCGGCGCAGGACCTCGACGAAGAGGCCCGTCTGTTCCACGGCCCCGCGCAGGTGCATCGCGAAGGCGGCGCCGATGCCGACCTGCTCGCCGTGGAGCGCGGAGCGGCCCGGGTAGAGCAGGTCGAAGGCGTGGCTGATCTCGTGGCAGGCGCCGGAGGACGGGCGGCTGTCGCCGCTGATCGACATGGCGATGCCGGAGAGCACCAGGGCCTCGGAGAGCACGGTGAGGAACTCGTCGTCGGTGCAGTCCCCGGGGTGGCGCAGCACGGACTCGCCGGCGGTGCGGGCCATGGCGGCCGCCAGGCCGTCCACGGCCTCGCCGGTGATCCGGTGCGACAGCTCCCAGTCGGCGATGGCGGAGATGTTGGAGATCACGTCGCCGATGCCGGCCCGGATGAACCGGACGGGCGCCTCCTTGATCACGTCGAGGTCGATGACCATCGCGATCGGGGTGGGCACTCCGTAGGAACCGCGGCCGTTGTCGTTGTCCAGGATCGACACCGGGGAGCAGATGCCGTCGTGGGAGAGGTTGGTGGCGACCGCCACCATGGGCAGCCCGACCCGCGCCGCGGCGTACTTCGCCACGTCGATGATCTTGCCGCCGCCCAGGCCCACGACCGCGTCGTAGCGGCGGCCCTTCATGTCGTCGGCCAGCTTGACCGCGGAATCGATGGTTCCGTCCATGACCGGGTACCAGTCGGCATGCGGCAGGACCGGCTCCAGCTTGGCGCGCAGCGCCACGCCCGAGCCGCCGCTGATCGCGATGGCGAGCTTGCCGGACGCGGAGATGCGCTGGTCGGCCAGGAGGCCGGCCAGATCGTCCATCGCCCCGCGGCTGATGTCCACGACAACAGGCGAGGGGATCAGCCGCGTCAGTACTGGCATGCGATGGTCCGCCCCTTGGCGAGGTCGTCGTGGTTGTCGATCTCGACCCACCTGACGTCGCCGATGGGGGCCACGTCGATGGTGAAACCGTCGTCGACGAGCTGCTGGTAGCCGTCCTCGTAGTAGAGGTCGGGGTCGCGCTCGAAAGTGGTCTTGAGCGCCTCGGCCAGCGCTTCGGCGGCCTCGGGCTCGATGAGGGTGACGCCGATGTACTCGCCCGTGGCGGTGGCCGGGTCCATCAGCTTGGTGATCCTGCGGACACCTTCGCCGTCGGCCGTGATGACCTTCATCTCCTCGTCGGCCAGGTTCTTGACCGTGTCGAGGGCCAGGATGATCTTCTGCCCCCGGCCGCGGGCGGCCAGCAGGGTCCGCTCGACGGAGACCGGGTGGACGGTGTCGCCGTTGGCGAGGATCACGCCCTGCTTGAGGACGTCACGCGCGCACCACAGGGAGTAGGCGTTGTTCCACTCCTCGGCCTTGTCGTTGTCGATCAGCGTGATCTTGACGCCGTACTTGGCCTCCAGGGCCTCGCGGCGCTCGTACACGGCTTCCTTGCGGTAGCCGACGACGATGGCGACCTCGGTCAGCCCGACCTCGGCGAAGTTGCCCAGGGTCAGGTCGAGGACCGTGAGGCTCTCCTCGTCGCCTGCGGGGCCGACGGGCACGAGGGCCTTGGGCAGGGTGTCGGTGTAGGGACGCAGGCGGCGTCCGGCACCGGCAGCGAGTACAAGGCCGATCATGCTGGTTCTCCTTCGTCATGTACGGCGGGTGCCCCGGAGGAGACCCAGAAGCGGATGCTCTCCACGAGCACCACGAGTGCCACGGCCACGGCCAGGGCCGTGAGCGCGACGGGGAAGTCCGCGGCGCGCGTCGCCAGTACGGCGGCCAGGACGGCGGTGACGAGCACCCGGCCTTCATGACCGCCGGTCGTCCGCACCAGCCAGTGCGGGGGCGCGCCGGTGCCACCGCGGATGCGGTACACCGTGTCGTAGTGATGGTAGGCGACCGCCGCGACCAGTCCGAATGCCGCCGGGAGGGCTCCGGGGACGTCCGCCTTCGCGGCGAGGATCAGCACGGTCGTGTACTCGGCGGCCCGGAAGACGGGCGGGACGAGCCAGTCGAGGGCGCCCTTGAGGGGGCGGGCGACGGCCGCTCCGGCGAGCAGCGCGTAGACGACGGCGGCGATCACGGTCTGGCGGGCGCCGAACGGCTGGGCCCAGGCCGTCCACAGCAGGGCGACCGTACCGACCAGGGCGGCGCCGAGCCCGGCGCCGGGGACCGTGCGGCCCACGGAGCGGGCGACGAGTTCGGCCAGCGGGCCGGAGTCGGCGAGGTCGGCCAGGGCCCGGGCGGCCCGGTCGGTCCTCCCCCAGGGCTTCGCCTGGGAGGTGCCCCCAGCCCTGCGGGTGAGCGAGCGCAGGACGCGGCCGGCGGTGGTGTAGAGCGCGCCGAAGGCGCAGCCGACGAGGAGGGCGTAGAAGACGATCCGGGGGCTGGTCACGGCGGTCAGCACGGCGATCATCGCCCACCGCTCACCGATGGGCAGGATGATCATCCGCCGGACCCAGACCGTCCAGCCGACGCTGTCGAGGCGGTCGGAGAGCGCGGCCGTCGGGCTGGTGTTGCCCGCGGCGTCGTGGTTGGCCTCGTTGAAGGCGAAGTCCACGACGTGCCGGCAGGTCATGAGGATCATGGCGCCGAGCGCGAGGGCCCAGACGTCGTCGCCGTTGCGGGCGGCGCCCAGCGCGAGGCCCGCGTAGAAGGAGTACTCCTTGGCGCGGTCGAAGGTCGCGTCGAGCCAGGCGCCCATCGTGGAGTACTGGAGCGAGTAGCGGGCGAGCTGCCCGTCGGTGCAGTCCAGGACGAAGGAGACGAGGAGCAGCACCCCGGCGGCGACGTAGCCCCCGCGTTCACCCGTGGCGGCGCAGGCCGCCGCTATGAGAGCGGTGATCAGGGAGGCGGTGGTGACCTGGTTCGGGGTCAGGCCGCGGCGGGCGCACCAGCGGGCGATGTAGCGCGAGTACGGGCTGATGAAGAAGGTGGTGAAGAACCCGTCCCGGGACTTGACGGCGGTACGCAGGCGTTCGGCTTCGTCGTCCACGGCGGCGACGGCGGCTGCGGCCGCGTCCCGCTCGGCCGTGGTGGTGGGCACCGCGGCGACGAGGGTGCCGAGGTCGGGGCGCTGGACCGGGGTGCCGGCCGCCTCGACGGCGGCTGCGAGGCGGTCGGGGTACGGGCCAGCGCCGTCGGGCGTCAGGGCCGCGGCCGCGGCCGCGTCGAGGGCGGCGCGGGCGCCCGGCTGGACGGCGAGCGCGCCGGTCACGGCGCAGGCGTCGAAGCGCGGGTCGGTGAGTGCCAGCCGCAGGGCGTGCCGGTGGCCGACGAATGCGCTGTCGACGACGGCAACCCGCTGGTCGGCCGGTACGCCGGCCAGGGCGGTCGCGGTGTCTTCGGTCCCGGCGACGGAGCGGACGTCGAAGCCGAGCGAACGCAGCTCGTCGGCGAGCGGTGATCCGGGGACCGGCAGGCCGGTGAGGATGACGGTCGGCAGACGAACCCACTCCTTGCAGCGAACACTGGACGGCCGCCGCACTGGGCGGCGGCACGACGGCAGAGGCTATCGGATGAACGGAAGCCGGGGTTCACCAGCCGTTTACGCCCGCACAAGCCGAATGTCCCGGGCGGCGGCCCCGGCCACGCCATCATTGACGATCACGCCGAGGGACTACAAACCGCCCAGGTGTTCCGTCGGCGCGGCTCCGGGATTCGCGCAGCGGCCGGGCCGGGCCGCCCCCGGACGCCCCGCGCGGCGGACCGTCCCGTCAGGCCGCGTACCACGCGTCGGGGGCCAGACATGCGCGGATCGACGAAGTGGGGACAAGCCGCTTTTGTACGGCAGACTTGAAGGCCGAAGTCCGAAGCGAAGGATGGGTATGCCGATCACACCAGCCACCGCCGGGAACAGCGCGTCCGCCGGGAACAGCGCGTCCGCCGGCACCGGGACTCAGGAACCGATCATGCTCGAACTGGTCGACGAGTCCGGCAACACCATCGGCACGGCGGAGAAGCTCTCCGCGCACCAGGCGCCGGGTCAGCTGCACCGGGCGTTCTCCGTGTTCCTCTTCGACGAGCAGGGCCGCCTGCTGCTCCAGCAGCGCGCCCTCGGGAAGTACCACTCCCCCGGCGTCTGGTCGAACACCTGTTGCGGTCACCCGTACCCCGGCGAGTCGCCGTTCGCGGCCGCCGCCCGGCGGACCCACGAGGAGCTGGGGCTGTCGCCGTCGCTGCTCGCGGAGGCGGGGACGGTGCGGTACAACCACCCGGACCCGGCTTCGGGGCTGGTGGAGCAGGAGTACAACCACCTGTTCGTGGGACTTGCGCAGGCCGCGGTGCGGCCGGACCCGGAAGAGGTCGGGGACACCGCCTTCGTCACCGCCGGGGAGCTGGCGAAGCGGCACGCGCAGGCTCCGTTCTCGGCCTGGTTCATGACCGTGCTGGACGCGGCGCGCCCCGCGATCCGCGAGCTGACCGGTGAGGCCGCGGGCTGGTAGCCGGCCCGCCGGCAGTCGTCAGGCTGGTAGCCGTCACACAGGCAACCGTCACGCCCCCGGGACGGGGGCGGGTACGGGGGCGGTGAGCGGCAGGGCCGCCCAGATGACCTTGCCGCCGGTGGAGGTGTGCTCGACGTCGCACACCCCGCCGGCCTCCCGGGTGATCTCCCGGACGAGCAGCAGGCCCCGGCCCCCGGTCTGGCCGAAGTCGGCCTCCAGCGCCTTGGGGCGGTACGGGTGGCTGTCCTCGACGGCGACCCGTACCCATGCGCGGCCCACCGCCACCTCGACGGCGACCTCGGGGGAGAGCAGGGCGGCGTGCCGGACCGAGTTCGTCACCAGTTCGGAGACGATCAGCAGCAGGGCGTAGACCAGGTCCTGGTGGGCCGGCACACCTTGCCGGCCGAGCAGGTCGCGGACCGCGCGGCGGGCCTGCGGAACGGATTCTTCAACCGCCGGGGCGGTGAACCTCCACACTCCTTCGTAGGCGAGTGGGTCCGCCGGGACCTCCGGCTCACCCCCCCTGGCCGGCGGGACACTCCCGCTGTCGTCCATCTTCACGCCCCCGTCTTCGCGCTCGATCGTCTCCACGTTTCAAGGGTGGACAACAGCCAGGTCCGTACCGCGCCGCTGACCAGAAGTCAGCGTCATTCGTGCACATTTTGACCGCTGGCGTATGACAGCGTCAGTTGTGCGACCGTTCCTGATCCGGCGGCGCGACTGCCGGGGCACGCACCTGCTCCTGCGCCACTTGGTCCTCCTTCACCTGTCCGAGGATCCGGCGGCCCGCCAGGCCCAGGGCGAGCAGGCTCAGCCCGTCGAAGAGCAGGGCGAGCGAGAAGAAGGTGCCGATCACGTACAGGCTGTTGCCCGGCCAGTCGGCGAGGATCAGCAGGCCCAGCAGGATACCGAAGGCGCCCTGGACGAGGGCCAGCCCGAAGTGCGGCCCGCGCACCACCATCGCGCCGGCCAGCCGGAACACGCCGCCGGTGAGGAAGAGCAGGGCGGCGAACATGGTCAGGGCCTCGGCGCTCGCCTCGGGGCGGCGCAGGATCACGAAACCGGCGGCGATGTTGACCGCGGCGACGACGACCGCGAGCCAGAAGTAGTTGCTCCTGCGGGCCTGCACCGCCTGCACGAGGCCGACCACACCGCCGATCAGCAGCAGCCAGCCGAAGAGGAACATCGAGGTCAGGGTGGCCACACCGGTGTAGACCAGGCCCACGAGCCCGGCCACCACCAGCAGCACCCCGAGGAAGGCCAGCAAGCCGAAGTCGCGGCTCAGCTCCTTCTTCTCCCGCCGGGGCTCGGAGCGGCTCCGGTCTGCGCCCATGGAGATGCCACCTTTCAGCGCCCCCCGCGACGGACTCCAACGATCATAGGTTCGACGGACCCGGATAGCATCCGGCGCATGGACGCAGCCCTCCTTCACACGGTGGCCGACGGGGTCGCCACCGTCGTCATCTCGCACCCGGCGAAGCGGAACGCCATGACGGCCGGCATGTGGCGGGCGCTGCCCGGGCTGCTGTCCGCGCTGGCGGACGACGCGTCCGTACGGGTGGTCGTGCTGACGGGGGCCGGGCCGACCTTCTGCGCGGGAGCCGACATCACCTCGCTGCGGGGTGACGACGACCCGCAGGCGCTGTCGGTTGCGGCGGAGGAGGCCCTGGCCGCCTTCCCGAAGCCGACGATCGCCGCGATCCGGGGGTTCTGCGTGGGCGGCGGGAGCCAGCTGGCGGCGGCGTGCGATCTGCGCTTCGCGGAGGCGGGGGCGCGGTTCGGGGTGACCCCGGCGAAGCTGGGCATCGTCTACCCGGCCCCGTCGACGCGGCGGCTGGCCGCGCTGGTCGGGCCGGCGACCGCCAAGTACCTCTTGTTCTCAGCGGAGTTGATCGAGGCGGAGCACGCCTTGCGGGCCGGGTTCCTGAACGAGCTGCTGCCGGCCGGGGAACTCGACAAGCGCGTCGCGGAGTTCGCGCGGCTGCTGACCGCGCGCTCGCAGCTGACGCAGGGCGCGGCGAAGGAGTTCGCGGACGGCCGGACGGACCGGGAGGCGTACTGGGCCGCCCAGGCGGCGGCGAGCGGCGACACCGCGGAGGGTGTCGCCGCGTTCCTGGAGCGCCGGGCGCCCGCCTTTACCTGGACCCCTCCAGCGGACTGACCGCGCGCAGCCGCGCGACGAGCTCGGCCGGGGCCTTCGCCGGGGAGCCGGCGTCATAGGGCGGCTGGGGGTCGTACTCGGTCATCAGCTGCACGGTCCGGGCGAGGTCGTCGCCCGCGATGCGGCCGAGGAGGGTGAGGCCCATGTCGATGCCGGCGGACACCCCGGCGGCGGTCACGTACTTGCCGTCGAAGACGACGCGCTCGCCGGTCGGCTCGGCGCCGAACGCGGGAAGCCGGTCCAGGAACAGCCAGTGGCCCGCGGCCCGGCGCCCGTCGAGCAGGCCGGCGGCGGCGAGCAGGAGCGAGCCGGTGCAGACCGAGGTGGTCCAGGTCGTGGTGGCGTCGACGGTCCGCAGCCAGTCGAGGACGGCGGGGTTCGCCATCTGCACGTCGGGGTGCGGGCAGCCGGGCACGATGACGATGTCGGGCCGGGTGACCTCGTCGAGCGCCTTGTCGGCGACGAGCGCGAGGTTCCCGGAGTCCACCCGCACGGGCCCGGGCCGCTCGGCGACGAAGACGACCTCGGCCCCCGGGAGCCGCCCCAGGGTGTCGAAGGGCCCGATGGCGTCGAGGGCGGTGAACCGGTCGTAGAGCAGTACGGCGATCTGCATGGCTCCTCCGGAGCGGTAGTGGTGAGTACGGACGGCTCCGCACCGGCCCGGGCCCGCGGCCCGGCGGCTGCGGAGCACCTGGCGGCCGGGCGCCGCCCGGGTCGGGGCGCCGCCCGGGGGTCGGGTGGAACCCGGCGGTCGCACGACGCCCGGGTCCGGGCAGCGCCCGGGGGTCGGGTCGAGCACCGTGACCAGGCAACCCCGGCGTTCCGGGCACCCCCGAAGTCGGGTGGAACCCGGTGGTCGGACGACGCCCCGAGGTCGGGTGGAACCCGGTGCCGGGCGACCCCGGCGTTCCGGGCACCCCCAAGGTCGGGTCGAGCCCTGGGGTCCCGGGCACCCAGTTGCGGGGCGCACCCGCCCCGGGTCGGGGTGAAGCCCCGGTGGGGCCGGAGCAGCCGGAGGGCGGCGGGGCCCGGGCCCGGTGGTCGGGCGCCCGGGCTCGGTGCGACATCCGGGTTCGGGCTGAGGCCGGTGGTCGGACGGCGCGCCCGGTTCGGGCAACGCCCGGGGGTCCGGGGTGCCCGGTGGGGGGCGGAGCCCAAGGTCGGTCCGGGGCGCCCCGGTGGAGCGGGGTGGTCGGAGGGTAGGGCGCGGTCACGGGCCGAAGCGGCGGCGGTATTCGGACGGGGGCTGGCCGAGGGTGCGGAGGAAGGCGCGGCGGAGTGCCTCGGGGGTGGCGTAGCCGGACGCGCGGGCGACCTGGGCGACGCCCGCGCCGCCCTCCTCCAGCAGCCGCCGCGCGTGCTCCACCCGCACCCGCTCGACGTACCGCCCCGGCGTCACCCCCGTCTCCGTCCGGAACGCCCGCGCGAAGTGGCGCGGCGAGAGCGCCGCCCGCGCCGCGAGGGCCTCCACGCTCAGGTCCTCGTCCGGATGCTCCGTGATCCACTGCTGCACGTCCCGCAGCGGTTCCCGCTGCGCCGTCTGCGCCGCCAGCTGCGCGCTGAACTGCGCCTGGTTCCCGGGCCTGCGCAGGAACACCACCAGGTGCCGGGCGATCAGCAGCGCGACGTCCCGGCCGACGTCCTCCTCCACCAGCGCGAGGGCGAGGTCGATCCCGGCCGTCACCCCGGCCGAGGTCGCCACCCGCCCGTCCCGTACGTAGATCGGTTCGGGTTCGACCGTGACGGCCGGGTAGTCCCGCGCCATCTGTTCGCAGGCGTCCCAGTGCGTGGTGGCCCGGTGCCCGTCCAGCAGCCCCGCCTCCGCCAGCAGCAGTCCCCCCGTGCACACCGACACCACCCGCTCCGCGCGCCCCCCGTACGCGCGGAGCCAGTCGGTGAGCCTCGGTTCGAAGTCACCCGAGTACCGGCCCCCGGGCACCAGCAGGGTGGTTCCCGGCCCGGGCCGGGCGCTCTCCAGGTCCGCGTCCGGGACCAGGGTCAGCCCGCTGCCGGTGCGTACGGGAGCACCCCCGGGGGAGACCGTACGGATCCGGTACCCGGTGTGCTCCGGGAACCGGCCGACGCCGCTGAACACCTCCACCGGGCCGGTCACGTCCAGGCTCTGCACCCCGTCGTAGAGCAGGACGAGCACGTTTCGAAGCGACATGCCTCCATCCTGTGACGCGCCCCTGATGGCCGCAATGACGCACATCCCACCTATCCGGCCACCGTCGGGACCCCGTGGACGGCGCGGATAGGATCGACGGACCATGACTGCAACCCTCGTCGCCAAGAACCTCACCGCCGCGCACGGTGAGCGCACGCTCTTCGCCGGCCTCGACCTCGTCGTCGCACCCGGCGACGTCATCGGCCTCGTCGGCGTCAACGGCGCCGGGAAGTCCACCCTGCTGCGGCTCCTCGCCGGGCTGGACGCCCCCGAGACCGGTGAGCTCCGGCTCTCCCCGCCCGGCGCCGCCGTCGGGCACCTGCCGCAGGAGCCCGAGCGCCGCCCCGGGGAGTCGGTCCGCGAGTTCCTGGCCCGCCGTACGGGGGTCGCGGCCGCGCAGGCCGAGCTCGACGCGGCCACGCAGGGCCTCGTCGACGGCACCCCCGGCGCCGACGACGCCTACGGGGAGGCCCTCGACCGCTGGCTGAACCTCGGCGGCGCGGACCTGGACGAACGGGCCCAGGAGGTCGCCGACGACCTGGGGCTGTCCGTCGGCCTGGACCTCCCGATGACGGCGCTGTCCGGCGGGCAGGCGGCCCGGGCCGGCCTCGCCTCCCTCCTCCTGTCCCGGTACGACGTGTTCCTGCTCGACGAGCCGACGAACGACCTCGACCTCGACGGTCTGGAGCGGCTGGAGCGGTTCGTGAAGGGGCTGCGCGCGGGCACGGTCGTCATCAGCCACGACCGCGAGTTCCTCGCGCGGACCGTGACCAAGGTCCTCGAACTCGACCTGGCCCAGCAGCAGATCAACCTCTACGGCGGCGGTTACGACGCCTACCTGGAGGAGCGCGAGCGGGCCCGTACGCACGCCCGCGAGGAGTACGACGAGTACGCCGACAAGCGCTCCGCGCTCGAAGGCCGGGCCGCGATGCAGCGCGGCTGGATGGACAAGGGCGTCAAGAACGCCCGCCGCAAGGCCACCGACAACGACAAGATCGGCAAGAAGTTCCGCAGCGAGGCGAGCGAGAAGCAGGCCGCCAAGGCCCGCCAGACGCAGCGCGCCATCGAGCGGCTGGACGTGGTCGACGAGCCCCGCAAGGAATGGGAGCTGCGCATGGAGATCGCGGCGGCCCCCCGCTCGGGTTCGGTGGTGGCCACGCTGCGCGAAGCAGCCGTCAGCCGGGGCGACTTCCACTTCGGCCCGGCCAGCCTGCAGATCGACTGGGCGGACCGGGTCGCCATCACCGGCGCCAACGGGGCCGGAAAGTCGACGCTGTTGGCCGTACTGCTCGGCCGGCTGGCCCCCGACTCCGGCGCGGCGGTCCTCGGTTCGGGCGTGCTCGTCGGCGAAGTGGACCAGGCCCGGGGCCTGTTCCTCGGCGACGAGCCGTTGCTGGAGGCGTTCTGCGCCGCCGTGCCGGACACCGAGCCCGCCGAAGTCCGTACCCTGCTGGCCAAGTTCGGCCTCAAGGCGGTGCACGTGCTGCGCCCGGCGGCCACCCTCTCGCCGGGCGAGCGCACCCGCGCGGCGCTGGCGCTGCTCCAGGGCCGCGGGGTCAACCTGCTGGTGCTGGACGAGCCCACCAACCACCTCGACCTGCCGGCGATCGAGCAGTTGGAGTCGGCGCTGGACGCGTACGAGGGAACCTTGTTGCTGGTCACCCACGACCGCCGGATGCTGGACGCGGTGCACGTGACCCGCCGCCTGGAGGTCTCGGGCGGCAAGGTCACGGAGCTTTAGCTGGTCGGGGAGCTCTAGCGGATCTCGGGCGCCCGCCGGGTGCGGGCCATCCGGCGGGCCACGAAGTCGCGCGGCAGGTGGCGGGCCGCGAGGGCGTAGGCCTGGTAGCGGCGGCTGGTGATGCTGACGGGGCGGCGCCGGGCCAGGTCCCGCAGGGCCTTGGCCACCACCGCTTCGGGCTCCAGCCAGACCGCGTCGCGCAGGGCGCTGACGTCCATCCCGGCGCGCTCCTGGAACTCGGTGCGGGTGAAGCCGGGCACCACGGCCAGCACGCGCACCCCGTACGGCTCCATGTCGATCCGTACGGATTCGCTGAACGCGGTGATCCAGGCCTTGGCGGCCCCGTAGGTCCCGGTCGGCAGCAGTCCCGCGACCGACGAGACGTTCAGCACCGCGCCCCGGCGGCGCTCGCGCAGGCCGGGCAGCACCGCGTGGGTCAGTCGCAGCGGGACCTTGGCGAGCAGGTCGAGCATCCGCTCCTCGTCCTCGACCGGGCTGTACGGGAAGGGCGCGGGCAGCCCGAAGCCGGCGTTGTTGACCAGGATGTCGACGGGCCGCGTCCGGTCGGCGAGCCGCTCGGCGACCTTCGCGCACTCCGCGGGGTCGAGCAGGTCCGCGGGCAGCACCTCGCAGGCCGTCCCGGAGCCGCGGCCGAGCTCCTCGGCGAGGGCGGTGAGCCGGTCCTTGTCGCGGGCGACGAGGACGAGGTCGCAGCCCTTGGCGGCGAGGGCCCGCGCGAAGGCGGCGCCGAGGCCGGAACTGGCTCCGGTGATCAAGGCGGTGGTCACGGCGGTGTCACTCCTCCGGTGGTGCGGACGGGCGGGGTATCACGCGGGCCGCGGCGTGAACGCGGTGGTGGAGGCGGACGCGTACGCCTCCGCGACGTGCACCAGGAAGCGGGCCTCCTCGTCCAGGTCGCCGCCTTCCGCGGAGCTCTGGATCGCGGCGGGCAGCTCCAGGGCGGAGGCCTCCCCCGCCTGCTGTCCGGGCAGCCCGGCCAGTTTGGCCTGCCGGGCCTCCTTGAGTACGCAGGCCAGCGCGGCCGCGGAGCGCCGTTGCTCGGGCACCCCGCTGCCGGCGACGTGGCTGCGCGCCAGCTCGGCGAGGCCCGGGGCCACGTACTCCCCCAGGATCAGGATGGCGTCGCGCGTCTCGATGACCTTGCGGTACACCAGCAGGCTGCGCGGCAGCGGCGGCCACAGCAGCTCCACGACCCGCCCGGCGCGCGGCTTCGACAGGACGACGTGCGGTACGGCCTGGACCAGGTCCCGCCACAGCGGCCACAGCCGCCAGGCGGTGGCGATGTCGGCCGTCGTACGGCGCAGGGTGAAGAGGGTCGGGACGACGATGGCGGCGGCGCGCAGCAGCCCGTGCAGGTTCATCATCAGCGGCAGGGCGGGCATGGCCCAGGTGCTGCCGAACAGGGCCTTGAGCAGGTACACGAACCAGAACACGCCGGCGAGGGCGGTGCCGAGGCCGAACAGCCGCAGCCCGAAGGCCAGTCCGCGGCTCTCGGTGCGGCGGCTGTAGCGGGCGCACACGTACACGCAGGTGGTGTTGGCGACGAGGTGGGCCGAGATCAGCACCAGCCAGTACGCGAGGGAGGGCACCGGGTCCCCGACGGGCGGCATGGTGTGCGCACCGTGGTGCGGCGCGACGCCGTCCAGCACGATCAGCGTGGTCAGCCAGAGCACCGTGCCGGTCCAGGAGGCCAGTTGGAGCCGACGTCCCCGGGTGGCGGCGGCCACGAAGTAGACCACGGCGCCGGCCGACAGCACGCCGATGAGGTTGCGGACCAGGCTGATCGCGTGCGCGTAGCCGGCGTCGCGGCTGGTCGCGTAGGCCACGACGGCGGGCAGGTTCAGGGTCATCGCGGCCGCGGCGGTCGCGACGGCGAGCCACAGGCCGCGCTGCTGCGGGGAGCGCAGCGCGCCGGGCGCGCGCAGCAGGACCGCGATCCAGAGGCACACCACGCTGGGGACGGCGAGCCAGTCGCCGAATGCCGTCAGGTCAGCTGCCATCGTGCGCGCCCCGCCCGTATCCCATGGCGGACTCCAGGCGGGCGAGGGCGCCGCGCGGTTCGGTGCGCGCGTGCGGGCCGTTGCCCGCGGTCCGCGTGCGGATCATGCTCGCGAGCATCTCCGCCTCCTGCTCCTGGCGGGTGGTGTAGTTGGTGCGTCCGAGCACGACCGGGGCCTTGCCGTCGGTCTCCTCGCCCTCCAGCGAGTGGTGGCCGAACAGGATGTGGCCGAGCTCGTGGAGCACGATGTGCTCGCGGTGCAGCGGGGTGGTCTGGGCCTCGTAGAAGACGTAGTCGACGCGGGCGGTGCCGACCCACAGTCCGCAGACCCCGGATTCGGCGGCTTCCTTGGGCAGCGGGTGGAGCCGGATGGGGCGGCCGCGCTGTTCGGCTATGTCCGTGCACAGGTGCTCGAGCGAGAACGGGCGGCTCAGGTCGAGATGGCCGAGAATCATCTCGCACCGTTTACGCAGGTTGAGATTCCGATAGGGCATGTGTTCCCTCTTCGGACCCTTTCTCGGGCAGCGTCGATAGGCGTGCGTGGGCATGGGCGTACATCCTGTGCCTTGAGGCGGCCTCGGGAGTGCGGTCCCGGAGGGGAATGCGGAAGCCCGTCCGCGTCAGGACGAACGGGCGTTCCACCCATGCCTACAGATCTTGTACGGGAGTTGGCAAGGCCGTGTGCCCAGGTGGGGAACCTATTCGGCCAATCCGTACGCCTCCACGCGCGCCCGGGGCCGCTACCGCTTGCGGCGCTCCTCCTTGCCGGTGAGGCCGGCCCGCCGCAGGGCGTCCGCCATCGCGCTGTTGGCGGGGGCGGGGGCGCTGCCGCCACCCTGGCCGCCGGACCGGTTCTGACCGCCGCCGGACCGGCTCTGGCCGCCGGCGGCGTTGCCGGTCCTGGCCTGGCCGCCCTGGGCGCCCTGGCCTCGCTGCTGCGGGGGACGGCCGCCGCCGCGACGCTCCTCGCGCTGCCTCGGGGCTCCCGGGGAGCGGTCGCCCGTCGCCTCGTCGTCGATCCGCAGCGTCAGGGAGATCCGCTTGCGCGGGATGTCCACCTCCATGACCTTGACCCGGACGATGTCGCCGGGCTTGACCACGTCGCGCGGATCCTTGACGAAGGTCTTCGACAGGGCCGAGACGTGCGCCAGGCCGTCCTGGTGGACGCCGATGTCGATGAAGGCACCGAAGGCGGCCACATTGGTGACCACGCCTTCGAGGACCATGCCGGGCGCGAGGTCGCCGATCTTCTCCACGCCCTCCTTGAATGTGGCCGTCTTGAAGGCCGGGCGCGGGTCGCGGCCCGGCTTCTCCAGCTCGCGCAGGATGTCGGTGACCGTCGGCAGGCCGAAGGCCTCCGTGACGAACTGCTCCGGCCGCAGCGAGCGCAGCACGGCGCCGTTGCCGATCAGGGCCGCGACCTCGCTGCCCACCGTCTTGGCCATGCCCCGCACCACCGGGTAGGCCTCGGGGTGCACGCTGGAGGCGTCCAGCGGGTCGTCCCCGCCGCGGATCCGCAGGAAGCCGGCGCACTGCTCGTACGCCTTGGGGCCGAGCCGGGCCACGTCCTTGAGCCCCTTGCGGCTGCGGAAGGGGCCGTTGGCGTCGCGGTGCGCGACGATGTTCTCGGCGAGGCCGCCGCTGATGCCCGACACCCGCGAGAGCAGCGGTGCGGAAGCGGTGTTGACGTCGACGCCGACGCCGTTCACGCAGTCCTCGACGACCGCGTCCAGCGACCGGGAGAGCTTCACCTCCGACAGGTCGTGCTGGTACTGCCCGACCCCGATGGACTTGGGGTCGATCTTCACCAGCTCGGCGAGCGGGTCCTGGAGGCGGCGGGCGATGGAGACGGCGCCGCGCAGCGAGACGTCCATGCCCGGCAGTTCCTGCGAGGCGAAGGCGGAGGCCGAGTACACCGAGGCGCCCGCCTCGGAGACCATCACCTTGGTCAGCCCGAGCTCCGGGTGGCGGGCGATGAGGTCACCGGCGAGCTTGTCCGTCTCGCGGGAGGCCGTGCCGTTGCCGATCGCGACGAGTTCGACCGCGTGCTGCTTCGCCAGCCGGGCCAGCTTGGCCAGGGACTCGTCCCACTTGTTGGCGGGCACGTGCGGGTAGATCACGTCGGTGGCCACGACCTTGCCGGTGGCGTCGACGACGGCCACCTTCACGCCGGTGCGGAAGCCCGGGTCCAGACCGAGCGTGGCCCGGGTGCCGGCGGGCGCGGCGAGCAGCAGGTCGCGGAGGTTGGCGGCGAAGACGCGTACGGCCTCGTCCTCGGCGGCGGCGCGCAGCCGGGTGCGCAGGTCGATGCCGAGGTGCACCTGGATCTTCGTGCGCCAGGCCCAGCGGACGGTGTCGGCGAGCCACTTGTCGCCGGGGCGGCCCGAACCGGGCCCCACGCCGAAGCGGCGGGCGATCATGCCCTCGTACGCGGACGGCCCGGGCGCCACCGGCTCCTCGCGTTCGGCGCTCTCGTCGGGCTGGAGGTCGAGGACGAGCACGTCCTCCTTCTCGCCGCGGAGCATGGCGAGGACCCGGTGGGAGGGCAGCGCGGTGAAGGGCTCGGCGAAGTCGAAGTAGTCGGCGAACTTGGCGCCCGCCTCCTCCTTGCCCTCGCGCACCTTGGAGGCGAGCCGGCCGCGGCTCCACATCCGCTCGCGCAGTTCGCCGATCAGGTCGGCGTCCTCGGCGAACTTCTCGGTGAGGATGGCCCGGGCGCCCTCCAGGGCGGCCGCCGCGTCGGCGACGCCCTTGTCCGGGTCCACGAACGCGGCTGCGGCGGCGGCCGGTTCCACCGAGGGGTCGGCCAGCAGGCCCTCCGCGAGCGGTTCGAGGCCCGCCTCGCGGGCGATCTGTGCCTTGGTGCGCCGCTTGGGCTTGAAGGGGAGGTAGATGTCCTCCAGCCGGGCCTTGGTGTCGGCCTCCCGGATCCGGGCCTCCAGCTCGGCGTCGAGCTTGCCCTGCTCGCGTACGGAGTCGAGGATCGCCGCCCGCCGGTCCTCCAGCTCGCGCAGGTACCGCAGCCGCTCCTCCAGGGTGCGCAGCTGGGCGTCGTCGAGCATCTCGGTCGCTTCCTTGCGGTAGCGAGCGATGAACGGCACGGTGGAGCCGCCGTCGAGCAGCTCGACGGCGGCCTTGACCTGCCGTTCCCGTACGCCGAGCTCCTCGGCGATCCTGCCTTCGATGGACATCGTCACGGTGCGGTCCTGCCTGCCTTCGTACGTGTGCGTGGGATGCGCGGAAGGCTGCCAATTGTGGCAGGTGGCGGTGACGGACGTCCGGAGACCCGGCTCAGGCCTTGCCGAAGAGGCCCTGCGGGAAGGCTCCGGCGCCGATGGCCTTCGTGACGAGGTTGCCGCCGAGTTCGGCGAGGCGGGCCAGGCCGTCCGCGCCGAGGAGCTCGTAGGGGGCGGCGTCGAGGCGGTCGGTGTCCGTCTCCAGCTGCTCGCGCACGGCGGCGCCTTCCTCGGTGAGCTCGCCGGCCGCGTCCAGTATGCCGCGTTCGCGCAGCCGCTCGGTGGCGGCGTCGAGGTCGGACTGCTCCCAGCCGCGGATCGACTTGATCCACTTGGGGGCCATGCCACGGCCGGTGGCGGTGTGGCTGACCAGGGCCTCCACCGGGTCCAGCGGCGCGAGCAGGAGGGCGGCGAGGTGGCCGTCTCCGCGGTGCTCGCGCAGCAGTGTGGTGGCGTGCCACAGCCGCAGGTGCGGCTCCTCGGGTACGGGGAGGTCGGCGTGGGCGGCGTAGAGGGGGCGGGCGTGCCGGGTACAGCCCTCGGTTGCCCGCATCGCCAGGTCGGCGGCTTCGGCGACCTCGGGCGATGCGAGGGTCTCGTCGCCGAGGAGGCGGCGCAGCGTGGTGTCGACGGCGCGCAGCCGGGCGGCGACGGCCTGCGCGGGCGTGGCGGTCTCCCACACGGCGGGCAGGTGCTCGGCGACGAGTTCGTAGCGGTAGTTGTAGAACGCGGCGGTCACCGTGCCCGCACCGACGGCGCCCATGGCGGCGGACCGGGAGGCGAGGTTCACGGCGGCGCGGTGGGTGATGCCGAGGGCGGCGAACTCCTTGCCGAGGTCGGGCGAGAAGTAGACGGTGGCGTGCAGCGGGTTGATGGCTGCGTGCCAGCAGCGGCGGGCGGCGCGCGGGGGAAGAGTCATGCGGAGCAGATTACCGACTGCTTAGTATGCGGACCAGGCCCGATCCCGCTCGGGGGCGGGTTCCGGCCGGTGCGCGGGGCGCGTTATCCGGCCGATCTTCGACCGCCCGGGGGCCGGACCTGGCTGTTCGCGGCGCTGCGCCGCGACCTGTGACGGCCGAATGGCGATCATGTGACAGCAGGCGCCATGGACATGACGCGGGCCGCCACGCGTGAATACGGTCGCACCACGCATCCGCGAACGGAACTGTCTCCCCTACCCCTTGGAGCTCTTCGTGCACCGCAAAGTCATCGCCCCGAGCGTGCTCGCCGCTTCCCTGCTGCTGGTGATCCCGGCGTCGGCGGCCAGTTCCGCCCCGGGCGCCCCGGGCATAGGCGATTCCTACTACCCGACCAGCGGCAACGGCGGATACGACGTCTCGCACTACGACCTGCGCCTGAAGTACGAGCCGAAGACGGACCTGCTGGAAGGCACCGCCACCCTCCTGGCCACCGCCACGCAGGACCTGTCCCGCTTCAACCTGGACTTCGGCCTCAAGGTCAGCGAGATCCGCGTCAACGGCGCCAAGGCGAAGTTCGCGACCTCCGGCGCCCATGAGCTGGAGGTGACCCCGGCGCAGGCGCTGGAGAAGGGCCGGCAGGCCTCGGTCGTCGTCAAGTACGCCGGTAAGCCTTCGGAGTTCAAGGTCGACGGATGGTCGGCCTGGCAGCGCACCCCGGACGGCGGCGTCGCGGCTCAGGAGCCCGATTCGGCCGCCTGGTGGTTCCCCAGCAACGACCACCCGCTCGACAAGGCCACCTTCGACATCTCCGTCAACGTCCCCGACGGCACCCAGGCGATCAGCAACGGCGTGCTGGTGTCGCAGAGTTCGAAGCTGGGCTGGACCCGCTACAACTGGCGCTCGAACAAGCCGCAGGCCACGTACCTCGCCACCCTCGCCGTCGGCAAGTTCGACGTCACCACCGACAAGACGGCGAGCGGGCTGCCGATCATCAACGCCTACAGCAAGGACCTCGGCGACAACGCGGGCGCGGCGCGCGCGAGCGTGGAGCGGACCGGCGAGGTCGCCGAGTGGCTGGAGAGCGTCTTCGGCCCGTACCCCTTCAACGCGCTGGGCGGGTACGTGCCGAACGTCCCGTCCGGCTTCGCCCTGGAGACCCAGACCCGGCCGTTCTACAGCCCGCGCCAGTTCTCGAACGGCGCGAACGTGTCGGTGGTCGTCCACGAGCTGGCGCACCAGTGGTACGGCGACAGCGTGTCCGTCGACAACTGGAAGGACATCTGGCTCAACGAGGGCTTCGCCCGCTACAGCCAGTGGCTGTGGTCGGAGAAGGAGGGCGAGGGCACGGCGCAGGAGCTCGCCGACTGGGCGTACGCGACGCGTCCGGCGGACGACCCGTTCTGGCAGGTCAAGCCGGGCGACCCGGGTGCGGACAACCAGTTCCACGGGGCGGTGTACGACCGGGGCGCGATCGCGGTCCAGGCACTGCGCAACGAGGTCGGCGACGAGAAGTTCTTCAAGATCCTCAAGGGCTGGCCGACCGAGCACGCCTACGGCAACGCGAAGGTCGCGGACTTCGTGCGGTACGCGGAGAAGGTCTCCGGCAAGCCGCTGGCCCAGCTCTTCGAGACCTGGCTGTACACCCCGGGCAAGCCCGCCTTCGCCCCGCCGGCCGCGGGCCAGTCCCCGGCCGCCCGGTCCTCGAAGGCCCCCGCCGCGCAGCCGGTGGAGCCGAAGTCCTGGAAGAAGATCGCCGAGACGAACTCGGTCCACGAGCACTGACCGGCCCTGCGTACGGGCCCTGCGTGCCGTACGGGTCCTGCGCGCCGTCGCCCCTCAGCGGGCGGCGGCGCGCCACCGCGCCCGAGCCGCGCGGGCGACGGGCAGGTAGCGCAGCCGCTCGGGCAGCAGCGGTACGAGGATCCGCACGGCCGCGCTGAACCGCCGGAGCCGGCGCTCCTGGGCCGGGGTCCACTCCAGCCCGATCGCGGCGCGCGCGTCGGGCGGCATGTAGCCGACGGTGACGAAGGCCCGCAGCCGCAGGAACGCGGCCCGCAGCGCCGGCCAGGCGAGCCGCAGCAGCAGCCGTACCGGCCAGGGTCCGCCCTCGGGCCGGGGCAGTGCCACGTCGGTGGCGACCAGCTCGCGGGCGACCGGGGTGGGCTCGATCTCCTCGGCCAGCATCCGGCGGTAGTAGACCCAGTACTCCTCGATGCTCTGCGGCATGTCCCGGTCGTGCAGGCCGAGGATCCGGCCCACCTGGAGCCACTCCCGGTACAGCTGCCGCTCCTGGGCCGGGGTGAAGCGGCGCAGCAGGTACCGGCCCGCGTAGAGGTAGACCGGGAAGCCGGTGGCGTGGACCCAGGAGTAGCAGGCGGGGTCGAGGGAGTGGTAGCGGCGCCCGCGGGTGTCGGTGCCCTGGATCTCCTTGTGCAGGCGGCGCACCCGGCGCCCCTCCTCGGCGGCCCGCTCGCCGCCGTACACCCACAGCTGGACGGAGCGCAGCGAGCGCTCGCCGCGCCCCCAGGGGTCGGTGCGGAAGACCGAGTGCTCGTCGACGCCCGCCCCGATCGCGGGGTGCGCGACCTGCATGGTGAAGGCCGCGGGGAGCATCAGCAGGGCGCGGACGTCCCCGGCGATGGTCCACAGCACGCCGCCGGGCGGGGGCGGCTCGGGGTCACGGCGGGGGGCCGGCGCCCGGGTGGCGGACTCCGTGTTGCTCATGGTTCAAGTATGCGAGTCCAGACGGCCGTGCTGCGGACAGAAAGTCTCTGCATGGGTGTTACCCAGAGGTAACCGCGGCTGCTTGGATGACGGCGTCGATCTTCCCCGCCGGACTGACGGAGCCCCCATGACGCACACCCTGAACCGCCGCGGACGCACCGCCGCCACCGCCGTCGCGGCGGTCGCCGCGGGCGCGCTGGCCCTCACCACCGCCCCGGCCGCCACGGCCGCGGAGAGCGCCACCGCCCCGCGGCTCAGCGTCCTCACGTACAACACGTTCCTCATGTCCACGAACCTCTACCCCAACTGGGGTCAGGCGTACCGCGCTTCGGCGATCCCCAAGGCTCCCTTCTTCCAGGGTCACGACGTGGTGGTGCTCCAGGAGGCCTTCGACAACACCGCCTCGGACGCGCTGAAGTCCAACGCCTCGGCGCAGTACCCGTACCAGACGCCGGTCGTCGGCCGGTCCACGAGCGGCTGGGACGCCACCGGCGGCTCGTACTCCTCCACCACCCCGGAGGACGGCGGGGTCACGGTCCTGAGCAAGTGGCCGATCCTCCGCAAGGAGCAGGTGGTGTACAAGGACGCCTGCGGCTCGGACTGGTGGTCCAACAAGGGCTTCGCCTACGTGGTCCTGAACGTGAACGGCACCAAGGTGCACGTGGTCGGCACCCACGCCCAGTCCACCGACTCGGGCTGCGGCACGGGCGAGGCGGCGGACATGCGCGCGCGCCAGTTCCGCGCCATAGACGCCTTCCTGGACGCCAAGAACATCCCGGCGGGTGAAGAGGTCATCGTCGCGGGCGACATGAACGTCGACTCGCGCAGCGCCGAGTACCCCTCGATGCTGGCCAACGCCGACCTGGTCGGCGCCGACTCGCGTACGGGGCACCCGTATTCCTTCGACACGGCGCTCAACTCGATCGCGAACTACCGCTACCCGACGGACCCGCGCGAGGACCTGGACTACGTCCTGTACCGCAAGGGCAACGCCCGCCCGGCTGCCTGGGACAACACGGTGGTGAAGGAGCAGTCCGCCCCCTGGACGGTCTCCAGCTGGGGCACCTCCTACACGTACACCAACCTCTCGGACCACTACCCCCTGATCGGCCACTGACCCCGCGCCCGCCCCGGTAGCGGCACGCAACAACAGTCCGGAGGTGGGGCTCCACGAGGCAGAAACCGTCCCTTGGGAGGCCCACGTCCGGGCCCGGGCTACGAGCCCAACGCATCGACCGCGTCAAGCGCGCGCCCCCACGGATAGGGCCCCTTCTCCCCCGGCTCGTTCGGCTCGAAGCCACCTGGCCCGTACAGCACCCGGACGCCGGCCTCACGGAGGGTTTCCAGCGACTTGGGCAGTTGGGGGTGCTGGGCGTACGCGGAGTTCACACACGGCATCACCACCATCGGGATGCCCTTGCCCATCCCCTCCGCGACGACTCCGACCAGCCAGGTATCCGTGATTCCGAGGGCCCAGCGGTTGATGGTGTTCGTCGTCGCCGGCGCCACGAGCACGATGTCCGGCCCCGGCCACACGTCCGGGTGACCTGGCCTCTTGTACCGCGAGCGCACCGGGTGACCGGTCAGAGCGGCCAGTCCGGGAAGGCTGTCCTCAAGCCAGTCCGCGGCCATGGGCGTGAGCCCGAGGCAGACGTCCCAGCCGCGACGCTGCGCCTCCTCCACCACACTGGCGATCTCGAAGACGGGCGGGGCAGCCGAACAGAGCAGGTACAGGGTCCTCGTCGTCATACCGCCCGAGCCTATGCAATCGGTTCCGGTTCAGGCGGAGTCGGGGACGACGGCGATACGGTCCTCGATGACGAGTCCTGGACGGAGCCCGGCATGCCTCTCCCCGACGATGACCACACCGGTTCCCGAATCCGGGAACAGCGGCGACTCGCGCGCCTGACACAGCGCGAACTGGCCGACCGGATTCCGTACAGCCTCAGCCTCTTGAACCAGGTCGAATGCGGCGCCCGCTCCGCGAGCGCCGGCCTGGTGGCGGCTGTGGCGCAGGTGCTCAGGGTGGACGCGTCCCGATTGGCGAGCCCCACTGCCACGGCCTCGCTGCCCCTTGACCGGCTGCTCACGCTGATCGCCCCGATCCGGGAAGCTCTCGATCGCTTCGACCTCGGACCGAACCGGGATCTGTCCGATGTCCGCCCGCCGCAGGAGCTGATCACCAAGGCGGACTCGGTATGCCGTCAGGTGCGCGCCGCCCGTCTGCGAGCAGCGGCCGAAGTCCTGCCCGCGCTGATCGTGGAGCTGACGCACACTGTGTGGACCGCCCCCTCCACCCCGCTCTGGCAGGCTCTGGCCTCTGCATACCGGACCGCGCACGACGTCGCGCTGAAACTCGGCTACCCGGATCTGTCACGGGTGGCTCTGGACCGGATGGGGTGGGCGGCGCAACGGGCGTCGGACCCGTGCCTCGACGCGGTACAGCGGTACAAGCGGGCGATCCTCTGGCGGTGCGCGACGGGACTCCCGCTGATCTCGTCCGGCCAGAGCCTGCTCGTCGGAGAGACCACCCGTGAGGCGCTCGCGGTGTCGGGCCAGCTCCACTTGGGTGCGGCCACCGTTGCCGCCAAAGCGGCGGACCGTACTGCGGTGGAGACGCACATCGCCGCGGCCCGTGAACTGGCGGACAGGGTCGGTGGTGAGGCGGGAGAGGTGCATTGGCTCTCCTTCGGCCGGGTCAATGTGGGGCTGCACGAGCTGGGGGCGGCGATCACGATGCGCGCCTATGACGACGCTTTGGTACACGCTCGGGCGTTGAAGTTGCCTGCATCGACGCTGACCTCTCGGCGTGCCCGGTATCTGGTGGATCGCGCCCTGGTGGAGATGGAGGCCGGGAACGCTGACGTGTCCCTGAACTACCTGGTGAAGGCCCGGCAGGTGGCACCGGAGCAGACCAGGCACATGCCGGGAACTCGAAGCACGGTCCGTGGCCTCGTGCACATGTCGCGGCGCGCCCCCGACGGCCTGGGCGGGCTGGCCCGCTGGCTCGGCATGTAGGACTCACAAAAGTGTGAGCGTTCCTCCCCGCCCTCCCCGTCACGCTGGTCCTGCCACCCGCTGACGACGGTAGGGACTGACCCCATGACGAGCCCCGTCTCCCGAGGCGTGCTGTGCCTCGACACCCTCGACGGCACCCGGATAGACACTGCCGGGGTGTCGCAGCCGAGTACCGACCTCCTCGATCGCGCGCTCGTCGGCGGGGGCCGGTTCTTCGCGTCCGCTTCGGACGGCTCCGATGCCTGAACCCTTCGAGCACCTGTCACACCCGCTGTTGCGGCGTCGGGTCCGGGACATCGCCTCCGGCACGGAGGGAGAGCTGATGGCCGTGGTCCACGAAGAAGCCGGCCAAATCCGCGGCGACCCGCAGTACAAGCCGACCGCGTACATCCGCATGCCGTCGGGACGCGAGCTGTCGACGGCGGCCTCGAACATCGAGGCCCTCGGGTGAGCGAGCTCAGCCGCCAGCTCCTGTACGTCGTGATCGTGCTCGGCTTCTTCACCGCCGTCGTCGTCGGCACCCGCTGGCTTCCGGTCCCGGACGGTACCGGAATCTTCTATCGATCGGAGTTCCATGTCCAGCACGTCTCCCACACCCGTCGCCCCGTGGGGAAGCAGCCGCCTCGCCCCCTACCCCGCCACCGTGCAGCTCCCGCACGCCTCGGTCACGGTCGACCCCGACACGCAGCTCGGCATCCGCCGCGACCGGCACGGCCGCGTGGTCGAGATGGGTCAGCACGGCACCAGCACCGGCACGGGAACCACGACCTCGACCAGCCCCGACGGTGGGCAGGGCACCGGCGACCAGGGCAGCGACCAGGACAGCCAGCAGGACTGATGTCCAAGACCGAGGAGAGGCCGGTTCTGGTGGCCACCGAGGCGGACGACATCACCGCGGACATGGTCATCACGGAACTCAACCGACGAAGTGTGCCGGTGGTCAGGTTCAACCCTGCCGACATCGGCGACGGCCTGACGGTTTCGGCTCGGTACGGCATCCGCCCGGCCCATCCGGCCGGGCGGATGCTCACCCCGTCGAGAACCGCCGACTTGGGTGACGTGCGAGCGGTGTACTGGCGCCGGCCGACTTGGCCGGCCTTCACGCACTTGGGTCCAGACGACGCCCGGTTCGCCTCGGCGCAAACGCGGTTCGGGCTCGGCGGTGTCCTACACGCCCTTGATGGCCCGCTGTGGGTGAATCACCCGCTGCGGAACGTCGAAGCCGACTACAAGCCGCACCAGTTGACGCAGGCGGACGGCCTTGGCCTCGCCGTGCCGACCACCCTCATCACCAACGATGTCGCCGATGCCCACGAGTTCGTCGCGGCGCACCCCTCAGTGATCCACAAGACGTTGCGGGCGACGTCCTACCAACGGGACGGCGTCCCCCTGGTCTCGTGGGCAGAACAGGTCTCGGCAAACGAGATCGACGACCGGGTACGAGTCGTCCCGCACCTCTTCCAGGTACGCGTCGAAAAGGTGTGTGACGTCCGTGTCCTGGTCGTGGGGCACCAGGTCTTCGCCGTACGCATCGAGTCCGATCTCCTGGACTGGCGGCGAGACTACTCTGCCCTGACGTACACGGTCATCACCCTGCCCACCGTGCTGGAAGCGGCTCTGCTCGCCTTCCTCGGCGCCTTTGGTCTTGCGTCCGGCAGCTTCGACCTCGCAGTGGACCATGCCGGGACGTACTGGTTCCTGGAACTGAACCCCAACGGTCAGTGGGGCTGGCTGGAGGAGCACACGGGGCTCCCCATGGCCGCCGCCTTCGCCGATCTGCTCACCCAAGGAGGAACCCGTTGATCGACACCAGTCCCGAGCGGGAGGCTCTCGCCGACCGGCTCGAAGCCGCCGGCGCCATCCGCACCCCCGCATGGCGGAAGGCCGTCGAAGCTGTCCCCCGCGAGCTGTTTCTGAACCCCGGTGTATTCCTGCCCGACGCCCCCGGTTTCTGGCGGCCGGTGTCCGCCGCCGAAACGGAACCGGCTGAGTGGGCCAGGACCGCGTACTCCGACGAGTCCCTCGTCACGCAGCTCGACAATCAGCTCACCGCCGACCAAGCCCCCGGCACGGTCCCCGGCATCCCGACCTCATCCTCAACCGCTCCTCGGCTGGTACTGGAGATGATCGAGGAACTGGCGGTCGAGGACGGGCACCGAGTGCTGGAGATCGGCACCGGGACCGGGTACTCCACTGCTCTGATGTGCCACCGGCTGGGTGAGGACAACGTCACCACGATCGAGGTCGACACCGGGGTCGCCGCCCGGGCGGATGCGGCCCTGGAGGCCGCGGGGTTCTCCACCTGGACCGTCACGGGAGACGGACTGCTCGGCCTGCCCCGCCGCGCCCCGTACGACAGGGTGATCGCCACCTGCGGAGTTCGCCGTATCCCCTACGCGTGGGTCCGGCAGACCCGCCCCGGCGGCATCATCCTCGCCACCCTCGGGTCACTTGTCACGGGAACCGGTCTAGCCAAGGTCACCGTGCGCGAGGACGGAGCGGCCGAGGGGCGGTTCGTCTCCCACGCCAATTTCATGCAGGCGCGCTCCCAGGCCGTCACTCCGGTCGCCGGAGACCTGTCCTCCCGCGTGGCGTACTCCGCCAGCGAGCGGCGCGCCCTCGTACCGCCGACTGGCCTGGACGAGCCGATGCCGGCTCTCCTGACCCAGCTCGCAGCGCCGTCGGCCCAAGTCCTGCGAGCCCGGGCCGGCGACGGCGGCGTCCTGGTCTACCTCTTCGACCCGGACCGGGAGTCGTTCGCCGAACTCGTGCAGGACCGCGGCGAGTGGCTCGTACGCCAGGGCGGCCCCGTCTCCTTGTGGGACGACGTCGAGCGGGCACTCCTCGGATGGGAGGGCAGCGGGCGGCCCGGCATCACCGAGGTCCGTGTGCGGGTGACCGAGTACTCGCACACGTACTGGATCGACGGCTCCGTGGACTTGCAGTGGCAGCACCCGATTTGCTGAACAACACTTGAGCCCCGGTCGGGCCGCCGCCGTCCGGCACCGAGTTCCGCCGCCCGGCGGTGGGTCCCGTCGGGGCGTTACTGCGCGTAGAGGTCCTCGATCAGGGGCGCGTATTTCTCGTGGACGATCCGGCGGCGGAGTTTGAGGGACGGGGTGAGTTCGCCCGACTCCGGGCTCCATTCCTCGCTCAGCAGGCGGTACCGCTTGATCTGTTCGGTGCGGTTGAGCCGGGCGTTGGCCGCCGCCACCGCGCGGGCGATCTCCTCCAGGACCGCCGGGTGCTCGGCGAGGGCGGCGGGCGAGGCCGCCGCGATGCCGCGGGCCGCCGCCCAGGCCGGGGCCAGCTCCGGGTCCAGGACGAGCAGGGCGACGAGGTAGGAGTGCCCGTCGCCGTGTACGAGGGCCTGGCCGATCAGCGGGTGTTCCTTGACCGTGTTCTCCACCAGGGCGGGCGAGACGTTCTTGCCGTTCGAGGTGACGATCAGTTCCTTCTTGCGGTCGGTCAGCCAGAGGAACCCGTCGTCGTCGAGCCGCCCCACGTCCCCGGTGGGGAACCAGCCGTCCGCGTCGCTCGCCCGCTCCACCGAGCCGTCGGGCCGCAGGTAGCCGCCGAAGACGGTCGCGCCGCGGGCGAGTATCTCGCCGTCCCCGGCGATCTTGAGCTCGACGCCGTCGATCGGACGGCCCACCGAACCCAGCCGGAAGCCGTCCGGGCTGTTGACCGTGCACACCCCGGACGTCTCGGTCAGCCCCCAGGCGTCCATGATCGTGATGCCCCACCCGGCCCAGAACCGCACCACGTCGATCGGCATCGGCGCGGTGGCGCTGGCCGTCCAGACCAGCCGGTCCATTCCGGCCAGGCCCAGCAGCGGGTCCAGCACCGCCTCCTTGGCCCGGGCGTACGAGGCCTCCAGCGCCGCCGGGACCGGCTCGCCGCGCTCCCGGTGCCCGGCCACGGCGCGGGCCACGCCGTTGGCCGCCCCGATGGCGGCCCGCTGCTCCTCGGGGAGCCCGGCGAGGACGGCGCCTACGGCCGCCGCCAGCTTCTCCCAGACCCGGGGCACGCCGAAGAACTGCACGGGGCGCAGCTCGCGGACGGCGCCCGCGACAGCGGCGGGGTCGGCGACGAGGCGGACGTGCGCGGCCCGCAGCAGCGGCAGGTAGATCCCCAGGATCCGCTCCGCGATGTGCGCGAAGGGCAGGTAGCAGATGTGCTCGGCGTGCTCGGGCAGGTCGGTGCGCCGGTCGAGGCGGACCGCCTGGAGCATGATGTTGCGGTGGGTCAGCCGGACCCCCTTGGGGTCGCCGGTGGTGCCGGAGGTGTACACGACGGTCAGCGGGTCCTCGGGCCGCGTCCGGCGCCAGCCCTGCTCGAAGGCCTCGGCGCGCTGCGCCGGGACCCCGGCCGCGCGCAGGGAGGCGTACGTGCGGTGCGGGCCCGCGTCGGCCTCCTCGGCTACGACGAGGCGCTCCAGGGCCACCGCCGGATCGTCCAGCAGCGGCTCCCACCGGGGGAGTTCGCGGGCGCCTTCCAGGACGGCGAGCCGGGCCCTGCTGTGGCGGGCTATGTGGGCGACCTGCTCGGGCGCGGAGGTTCCGTACACGGTGACGGGGACGGCGCCGAGGTGGACGAGGGCGAGGTCGCTGAGCCAGTGCTCGGGGCGGTTGCCCATCATCAGCAGCACGTGCTCGCCGCGCTCGACGCCGAGGGCCGCGTAGCCGCAGGCCAGGGCGGCGACCTCGTGGCGGACCTCGCCCCAGCTGAGGGTCCGCCAGCCGGTGCCCGAGCGCCAGGACAGGGCGGGCAGGTCCGCGTACCGGCCCGCGTTGCGGGCGAGCAGATCGGGGAGGGTGAGTCCCTCGGGCGGTCCGGGCAGTCGCAGGGTCGTGGTCATGGGCAGCTCCTGGCCGTTTCACATCGTTGGTGCGACAGCAATACTGTTGAACCCAAGCTGTGGAGCAGAGAGCGAGGCGCAGACGATGGCCGACCAGGCACCCGAGCCGACGCTCACCGTCGACGAACTGGCCGCCCGGGCGGGTGTCACCGTCCGCACCGTACGGTTCTACAGCACGCGCGGGCTTTTGCCCCCTCCCGTGATCGGACCGCGTCGGGTGGGCCACTACGGCCCCGAGCACCTCTCCCGCCTCGCCCTGATCGAGGAGTTGCAGCACCAGGGCATGACCCTGTCGGCCATCGAGCGCTACCTGGACGCGCTGCCCGACGACCTGAGCGCGCACGACCTGGCCATCCACCGGGCGCTGGTGGCGGCCTGGGCCCCGGACTCGGCGCTGGAGTCCTCACGGGAGGAACTGGAGAAGCGGGCCGGGCGGGCGCTGACGGAGACCGACATCCGGCGGCTGACGGCGATGAACGTACTGACGCCGGCCGGCGGGGGGTTCCGGGTGGACATGGGGCTGCTGCGGCTGGGGGTGGCGCTGCTGGACGTGCCGATCTCCTACGAGACGATCCTGGCGGCCCGCTCGGTCCTGCTGGACCACGCGCGGACGGCCGCGCACCAGCTGATGGCGCTCTTCCGGGACGAGGTGTGGGGGCCGTTCACTGAGGGCGAGAGCGATCCGGAGCGGGTGGAGTCGATGAAGGCGCTGTCCGCGCACATGCAACCGATGGTGGTGCAGGCGCTGGTGACGGCCTTTCAGCGGTCGTTGAAGGAGGAGCTGCGCACTGCCTTCGTCCCGGAAGGGTAGGTTCGCGGGCATGGCGATCATTCACAAGACATCGATGACCCCGGGCAAACTGGAGCTGCTCGCACCCTGGCTCGCGGCCCAACCGTGGTACGTGTCCACCCGGCGTGCCCCCGAGCCGGCCCGCGCGGGCGGCTTCCGGCTCGACGACCCGGAGGGCGAGGTCGGCCTCGAATTCATGGTGCTCACCGAGGAGTCGGCCGAGGGACCGGTCGCCTACCACGTTCCGGTCAGCTACCGCGGGGCGCCGCTGGAAGGCGGCGAGGCGGCTCTCATCGGTACCTCGGAGCACGGTGTGCTCGGCCGGCGCTGGGTGTACGACGGCACCCGCGACCCAGTGCTCGTCGGGCAGTTGCTGTCGCTGCTCCAGGGCCGGGCCGTGGCCCAGGCGCAAAGCCGCTCGGACACGCCGGACCCGTCCGTCACCGCGGAGTTCGACGGACGGAGCCTGCCGGTCCCGCTGCTCCCCCCGCTGCGGCCGCAGGTCGCCCACACCGCACGGGACACGGAGATCGCCCTCGGCGACGGCCCGAAGCTCACCGTGGCGCGGGTCCTGCGGCCGCACCCTGCGGCCGGCGCCCCCGCCGGGGCGATCGGCCGGATCACGGCGGGCTGGACCACCCCGGACGGCACCGCCCACCGGGGCCTGTTCGCCGCGCTGTACCCGGCGTAGGCCGGGCGCACGGCTCCGGGGTCGGCCTACCCCGGAGCCGTACCCGCCGGTCAGTCGGCGTACGTCTCGCCGCGCTCCGCCTTCGCCACCAGGGAGGCGGGCGGGGTGAACCGCTCGCCGTACTGGGCGGCCAGTTCGCGGGCGCGGGCCACGAAGCCCGGCAGACCGCCCTCGTAGCCGTTGACGTACTGGATCACGCCGCCGGTCCAGGCCGGGAAGCCGATGCCCAGGATCGAGCCGATGTTGGCGTCGGCGATCGAGGTCAGCACGCCCTCGTCGAGGCAGCGGACGGTGTCCAGCGCCTCGGCGAAGAGCATCCGCTCCTTCATGTCCTCGAAGGGGATCTCGGCGTCCGGCTTGGCGAAGTGCTCGCGCAGGCCCGGCCAGATGCGGACGCGCTTGCCCGCCTCGTCGTACTCGTAGAACCCGGCGCCGCCGCTGCGGCCCGGGCGGCCGAAGTCGTCCACCATCCGGTCGATCACCGCGTCCGCCGGGTGCTCGGTCCACGTGCGGCCCTCGGCCTCGAAGGCCTTGCGGGTCTCGTTGCGGATCTTGCGCGGCAGGGTCAGCGTCAGCTCGTCCATCAGGGACAGCACCTTCGCCGGGTAACCCGCCTGCGCCGCGGCCTGTTCGACCGAGGCGGGCTCGATGCCCTCGCCGACCATGGCCACGCCCTCGTTGATGAACTGGCCGATGACCCGCGAAGTGAAGAAGCCGCGCGAGTCGTTGACCACGATCGGGGTCTTGTTGATCTGGCGGACCAGGTCGAAGGCGCGGGCGATGGCCTCGTCCCCGGTGCGCTCGCCCTTGATGATCTCCACCAGCGGCATCTTGTCGACCGGCGAGAAGAAGTGCAGTCCGATGAAGTCGACCGGGCGCGAAACGCCCTGCGCCAGCCCCGTGATGGGGAGCGTGGAGGTGTTGGAACAGAGCAGGGCGTCGGGGGCGACCACGTCCTGGATCTCCTGGAACACCTTGTGCTTGAGGGCGGTGTCCTCGAAGACGGCCTCGATGACCGCGTCACAGCCCGCCAGGTCGGCGGCCTCGGCGGTGGGCGTGATCCGGGCGAGCAGCTCGGCGCGCTCGGCCTCGGTGGTGCGGCCGCGCGAAAGGGCCTTGTCGAGCAGCTTCTCGGAGTACGCCTTGCCCTTCGCCGCGGCCTCGGGCGTGACGTCCTTGAGCACGACGTCGATGCCCGCGCGGGCGCAGGAGTACGCGATGCCCGCGCCCATCATCCCGGCGCCGAGGACCGCGACCTTGCGCACCTGGCGGGGCGCGATGCCCTGCGGGCGGCTGCGCCCGGCGTTGACGGCCTGGAGGTCGAAGAAGAACGCCTGGATCATGTTCTTGGCGGTCTGGCCGGTGACCAGCTCGGTGAAGTACCGGGCCTCGATGGTCAGCGCGGTCTCGAAGTCCACCTGCGAGCCCTCGACGGCGCAGGCCAGGATGTTGCGCGGCGCCGGGTAAGGGGCCCCGTTCAACTGCTTCTTGAGGTTGGCCGGGAAGGCCGGGAGGTTCGCGGCGAAGCGCGGGCTGGCCGGCGTACCGCCCGGGATCTTGTAGCCGGGGACGTCCCACGGCTGCTTCGACTCCGGGTTGGCGTCGATGAAGGCGCGGGCCTTGGCCAGCATCTCCTCGGGCGTCCCGGCCAGTTCGTGGACCAGGCCGTTGTCCACGGCGCGCTGGGGGCTGTACTGGGTGCCCTGGAGCAGCACCTTCAGCAGCGCGTCCGCGATGCCCATCAGGCGTACGGTGCGGGTCACGCCGCCGCCGGCCGGCAGCAGGCCGAGCGTGACCTCCGGCAGGCCGATCTTGGAGCCGGGGGCGTCGAGGGCGATCCGGTGGTGGGAGGCGAGGCAGATCTCGTAACCGCCGCCGAGGGCAGCGCCGTTGATGGCGGCGACGACGGGCTTGCCGAGGGTCTCGATGCGGCGCAGCGAGCGCTTGATCGCGGTTCCGGTGTCGAAGGCCAGCTGCGCGTCCTCGGGGCGCAGCCGGATCATGTCCTTGAGGTCGCCGCCGGCGAAGAAGGTCTTCTTGGCGGAGGTGTAGATGATGCCCCGGATGGAGTCCCGCTCCGCCTCGGCGCGGTCGGCGATCGCCGCGATGGAGTCCTTGAAGGCCTGGTTCATCGTGTTGGCGGACTGGCCGGGGTCGTCCAGGACGAGGGTGACGACGCCGGTCTCGTCCTGTTCCCAGCGGATCGTGGTGGACTCGCTCATGTTCGCTACTTCCGTGTCGGAGGGTTCGGTGGTCACAGGACGATTCAGAGACGCTCGACGACGGTCGCGACGCCCATGCCGCCGCCGACGCAGAGGGTGACGAGGCCGTAGCGCTTGTCCTGGCGCTCCAGTTCGTCGATGACGGTGCCCAGGATCATCGCCCCGGTGGCGCCGAGGGGGTGGCCCAGCGCGATGGCGCCGCCGTTGACGTTGACCTTGTCCAGGGAGAGCCCCATGTCCTTGACGAAGCGGAGCACGACGCCCGCGAACGCCTCGTTGATCTCGACCAGGTCGATGTCGTCGATGGTCAGGCCGGCCTTGGCGAGGGCCTTGCGGGTGGCCGGGGCGGGGCCGGTGAGCATGATGGTGGGCTCGGAGCCGGAGACGGCGGCCGAGACGATCCGGGCGCGCGGGGTCAGGCCGCCCCGCTCCCCCGCCTCGCGGGAGCCGATGGCGACGAGCGAGGCGCCGTCCACGATGCCGGAGGAGTTGCCCGCGTGGTGGACGTGGTCGATCTTCTCGACCCAGTGGTACTTCTGCAGCGCCACCGCGTCGAAGCCGCCGAGGTCGCCGATGTCCGCGAACGACGGCTTGAGCTTGGCGAGGG
This sequence comes from Streptomyces sp. NPDC026522, assembly GCF_055567555.1. Taxonomy (NCBI): domain Bacteria; kingdom Bacillati; phylum Actinomycetota; class Actinomycetes; order Kitasatosporales; family Streptomycetaceae; genus Streptomyces; species Streptomyces sp. NPDC026522. Next base: position 269,191 of record NZ_JBVHQF010000001.1, on the reverse strand, counting down.
TGTCGGCGGTGGTGCCGGGGCGGATGAACTCGTCGTGGTCCAGGACCACCAGGCCGTTGCGGTCGGTGACGGGGACGACGGACTTCGCGAAGCGGCCGTCCTTGACGGCCGTCGCGGCGCGCTCCTGGGACAGGGCCGCGTACTCGTCCACGTCACGCCGCGAGAAGCCCTCGATCGTGGCGATCAGGTCGGCGCCGATGCCCTGCGGGACGAATCCGGTGTCCCAGTTGGTCATCGGGTCGGCGAACCAGGCGCCGCCGTCGGAGGCCATCGGCACCCGCGACATGGACTCCACGCCGCCCGCGAGGACCAGGTCCTCCCAGCCGGAGCGGACCTTGGCGGCGGCCAGGTTGACGGCCTCCAGGCCGGAGGCACAGAAGCGGTTCTCCTGGACCCCGGCCACCGTGTCGGGGAGACCGGCGGCGATCGCCGCGATGCGGGCGATGTCGGAGCCCTGGTCGCCGACCGGGCCGACGACGCCGAGCACGATGTCGTCGATGGTGGCCGGGTCGAGACCGGGGTTGCGCTCGCGCAGGGCGTGGATGAGGCCGACGACCAGGTCGATCGGCTTGGTGCCGTGCAGGGCGCCGTTGGCCTTGCCGCGGCCGCGCGGCGTGCGGATCGCGTCGTATACGTACGCTTCGGTGCTCACTGGTCAAGCCTTTCGAGGGGAGGTTAGCCGAGCAGGGAACGGCCGATGATCTCTTTCATGATCTCGGTCGTGCCGCCGTAGATGGTCTGGATGCGTCCGTCGGTGAAGGCCCGCGCGACCGGATACTCGCTCATGTACCCGTAGCCGCCGTGCAGTTGCAGGCAGCGGTCGGCGACCCGCTTCTGGAGTTCGGTGGCCCACCACTTGGCCATCGAGGCGTGGACGTGGTCCAGTTCGCCGTTGGAGTGGTCCACGATGCACCGGTCCAGGAACGCCCGGGTGACGGCGCACTCGGTGGCCATCTCCGCTATCTCGAACCGGATGTGCTGGAGCTTGGAGAGCGGCCGGCCGAAGGCCTCGCGCTCCTTGACGTACGCGGTCGTGATCTCCAGCAGGTGTTCGGCGGCGGCGATGCCCGCCATCGCGATGCCCATCCGCTCCTGGGCGAGGTTGGTCATCAGGTGGAGGAAGGCGCCGTTCTGCTCGCCGAGCAGGTTCTCCTTGGGGACCCGTACGTCGTGGAAGAACAACTCGGCGGTGTCCTGCGCCTTCTGGCCGATCTTGTCGAGGTTGCGGCCGCGTTCGAAGCCCGCCGCGCCGCGCTCGACGACCAGCAGCGACAGGCCGTGCGCCCCGCCCTCCGGGGTCGTCTTCGCCACCACGATGACCAGGTCGGCCAGGATGCCGTTGGAGATGAAGGTCTTGGAGCCGTTGAGCAGCCAGTGGTCGCCCCGGTCCGCGGCGCTCGTGCGGATGCCCTGGAGGTCCGAGCCGGCGCCGGGCTCGGTCATCGCGATCGCCGTGATCGTCTCGCCCGAGCAGAACCCGGGCAGCCAGCGGCGCTTTTGCTCCTCGGTGGCCAGCGAGGTCAGGTACGGGCCGATGATGTCGTTGTGCAGGCCGATCGCGAGTCCGGGCGCACCCGCCCGGGTGAACTCCTCGGCGATCACGGCGGCGTAGCGGAAGTCGCGGTTCCCGCCGCCTCCGTACTCCTCGGGGACGGCGAGCCCCAGCAGGCCCTGCCGGCCGGCGGCCCGCCAGGCCGCGCGGCTGACGATGCCGTCCTTCTCCCACTGCTCGTAGTGCGGCAGCACCTCCTTGGCGAGGAAGGTGCGTACGGTCTCGCGGAACGCCTCGTGGTCGGCGTCGAAGATGCGGCGTTGCATCGGGGCTCCCTAAAGCCAGCTCTTGACGGTTTCGATCAGGCGGGCCGGCTCGGGGCCGACGGGGGTGACGTTGAGCATGGTGACGCCCGCCGCGCGGAACGCCTCGACGCGCTCGCGGACGTATCCCTCTGGTCCGCACAGCGTCATGAGCTCGCAGAACTCGTCCGGGACCGCCGCGGCCGCGTCGCGTTTGCGTCCGGAGAGGTAGAGCTCCTGGATCTTGCGGGCCTCGTCCGCGTAGCCGTAGGCGACGGCGAGGTCGTTGTAGAAGTTCTTGCCGACCGCGCCCATGCCGCCGACGTACAGGGCGATCTGCGGGCGGGCGAGCTCCCGGACGGCCGCCGCGTCCGCGCCGATCGCGAGCAGGCCGCCCGCGACGACCTGGAGCGGGCCGAGGCCGGGGTCCCGGCGGGCGGCGCCCGCGGCGAGGGCGCCGCCCCACACGGAATCCGCCTTTTCGGGGAGGAACAGGGTGGGCAGCCAGCCGTCGGCGATCTCCGCGGTCATCGCCACGTTCGCCGGGCCGAGGGAGGCCACGTAGACCGGGACGGCCGGACGCACGGGGCGGGTCAGCAGCTTCAGCGGCTTGCCGTGCCGGCCGCCCTTGGCGGGCGGCAGGGGCATGTCGGTGATGCCGTGGTGGTCGATCGTCTCGCGGCGCCAGATCCGCCGGCACAGCTCGACCGTCTCGCGGGTGCGGCCGACGGGCTTGTCGTACGGCCTGCCGTGCCAGCCCTCGATCACCTGCGGGCCGGAGGCGCCGAGGCCGAGCATCGCCCGGCCGCCCGACATCGCGTCGAGCCCGGCCGCCGTCTGGGCGATGAGGGCGGGGGTGCGCGAGTAGACGTTCAAGATGGCGGAGCCGATCCGCATGCGCTCGGTGCGGGCCGCCAGATAGCCCATGATCGTCGGGGAGTCGAAGCCCCAGGCTTCGGCGACCCACACCGCGTCGAGCCCGGCCGTCTCCAGCGCGGCCGCCTCGTCCGCGGCCCGGCGCGGATCGCCCGAGTAGTCGAGCATCATGGAGAGTTCCATCAGGCGCCCTTCCCCGGCAGGCCCGGTACGTCCCAGTCCAGGGCCACGGACTCGGTGTGCGCCCCCGGTTGCGCGGGGCCGCTCCGGACGCCGGCCGGGGTGGCGGAGAAGCGGGGCGCGGGGGCGGGCTGGGTGATCCCGCCGAAGTCGGTGAAGGTGCCCCGGGCCGCGAGGTGGGGGTGGTGCGGCGCCTCGCCCAGGGAGAGCACGGGCGCCACACAGGCGTCGGAGCCCTCGAAGACGGCTGTCCACTCCGCCCGGGTCCGGGACTTGAAGCGGGCGGCGACGCTCTCGCGCAGCTCGCCCCAGCGGGCGAGGTCCTTGCGGGCGGGAGCCTGCTCCTTGATGCCGAGCAGTTCCACGAAGGTGTCGTAGAACTGCTGCTCCAGGGCCCCGACCGCCATGTACCGGCCGTCGGAGGTCTCGTAGGTGCCGTAGAAGGGGCAGCCGCCGTCGAGCAGGTTGGCGCCGCGCCGGTCCTGCCAGCCGCCGGCCGCCATCATGCCGTGGATCATGGCGGTGAGGTGGGCCGTCCCGTCGACGATCGCGGCGTCCACGACCTGGCCCGTGCCGCCGGGGGTGCCGGCGTGCCGGAGGGCGGCGAGGACGCCGATCACGAGGTAGAGCGATCCGCCCGCATAGTCGCCGACCAGGTTGGCGGGGACCGCGGGCGGCTCGTCCGGGTCGCCGATCATGCCGAGGGCCCCGGTGACGGCGATGTACGCGATGTCGTGCCCCGCGGTGTGGGAGAGCGGCCCTTCCTGGCCCCAGCCCGTCATCCGGCCGTAGACGAGCTTCGGGTTGCGGGCGTGGCAGTCGGCCGGGCCGACGCCGAGCCGCTCGGCCACCCCGGGGCGGAACCCCTCGATCAGCACGTCGGCCCGCTCGACGAGGTCCAGGACCCGGCCGGGGCCTTCGGGGGCCTTCAGGTCGATCAGCACCGAGCGCTTGTTGCGGTTGGTGACGTCGTACGCCGGGTTGACGGCTAGTCCGCCGCCGCCGGGTCGGTCCACGCGGACCACGTCCGCGCCGAGGTCGGCGAGGAGCATCGCGGCGAACGGGCCCGGACCGATCCCGGCCAGTTCGACGACACGTACTCCGGCGAGCGGGCCGGTACCGGACACTGCCATCGAACCCCCAGCGGTTCCCGTGGGAAGTGTGTGACACAACTGATGTAACACCAGAGATGCTAGGAACGTGTTCCACTCAGCACAAGAGCGGGCGCTTAGCCATCTGCCTCGGTCCGCGCGTCGAGTTCCCTGATGTGGCGTTTGAGCGCGACGGTGCGGTAGCTCTCCTCGACCCACTCGCACAGCACTTCGGCGGCCGGCGCCCCCTTCCCGTCCAGCGACAGCGAGACCCAGCCGGCCCGGCCGAGGCCGTACCCGGTGGGTGCGGCGCCGGGAAAGGTCATCGCGTGGCCGTGCAGCGCCTCGTCCTCGAGCTTCACGGAGAGGCCGGGCGGCTGCGGGCCGTCGGCGTTGCCCAGAAAGACGAAGATCTTCTTGTTGACCTTGACCACGCAGTCCTCGGGCCCCCAGGGAAACTCCTCGGCCGCCTCGGGCAGCCCCAGAGCGAACTCCCGCACCTCCTGCCACTTGCGCACCGCGGCCTTCATCGACGCCTCCACTTACCGCAGGTCACACCTGCTCGTACGGACAGTCGACACTCACGCTAGCCTCAGCCACCGACACCAGCTGGGAGGAGCGTCATGAACGAGCGGGTCCGCCGCGGAGAACGGCAACGCGCCTACGACCTCGTGCTCTTCGGCGCGACCGGATTCGTGGGCACCCTGACCGCCGAGTACCTCGCCGCGAACGCCCCGGCCGGCTGCCGCTGGGCCCTCGCCGGGCGCGACCCGGGCAAGCTGGAGCGGCTGCGCGAGCGGCTGGCGGCTCTGCATCCGGCCTGCGCGACCCTGCCGCTGATCCGGACGGACGCCTCCGACGCGCGGGCCGTACGGGAACTGGCCGCCTCCACGCGGGTCCTGGCCACGACGGTGGGGCCGTACATCTGGTACGGGGCGGAACTGGTCGCGGCGTGCGCCGGGGCGGGCACCGACTACGTGGATCTCACGGGCGAACCGGAGTTCGTGGACCGGATGTACGTCGCCCATGACGCGCGGGCCCGGGAGACCGGCGCGCGGCTGGTGCACGCGTGCGGCTTCGACTGCGTCCCGGCCGACCTCGGGGCGTACTTCACGGTGAACCGGCTGCCGGCCGGGGTGCCGCTGCGGGTCGACGGCTTCATGCGCTCCAACGCCCTGCTCTCCGGCGGAACCCTGGCCTCCGGACTCACCGCGATGAGCCGGGGCCCCCAGACCCTGGCGGCCGCCCGCGAGCGCCGGCTGTACGCGCCGCGGCTGCCGGGACGGCGGGTCCGGGGCTCCGGGGGCGCACCGCGGTTCAGCCGCGAGACCGGCAGCTGGGCGCTGCCGCTGCCGACGCTGGACCCGCGGGTCGTGGCCCGCTCGGCGGCCGCCCTGAAGCGGTACGGCCCGGACTTCCGCTACCGGCACTACGCGGCGCTGGAGCACCTCCCGTTCGCGGTGGGCGCCACGGTGGCGGTCGGCGCGACGGCCCTGCTGGCCCAGGTGCCCGCCGCCCGGCGGTGGTTGATGGGCCGCTGGGAGCCGGGCCGGGGCCCGGACGCGCAGCGGCGGGCGCGCAGCTGGTTCACCGTCCGCTTCGTGGGGACGGGCGGCGGCCGGCGGGTCTTCACGGAGGTCTCGGGCGGCGACCCCGGCTACGGCGAGACGGCGAAGATGCTGGCGGAGTCGGCCCTGTGCCTGGCGTACGACGCCCTCCCGGACACCTCCGGGCAGGTCACCACGGCGGTGGCCATGGGCGACGCCCTGCTGGACCGGCTCCAGAAAGCCGGCCTCCGCTTCCGCGTGGCGGCCGAGACGGGGGCCTAGGGAGCGTCTGACGGATCAGGGCCGGGGCCGGCCCGCCTGGCACCGTCTAGCCGGCTTCCGCCGCCTCGCGCAGGGCGCGCCGGCACAGCGAGTCGGCGCGCCGGGTGGTCTCCGGGAGCCGGTAACGGGGGCTCAGGGCGAGGGTGTGGGCACAGGCGTTGTCGAGCGAGACGCGGTGGCCGACGGAGACGTAGACCGGCTTGATCCCGTCCTGGGTGCGCAGCGCCCGCCCGACGACGCCGCCGTCCGCGGCGAGGAGCGCGGCCGCGTCGCCGCGCCGGGCGCCGGGTTCCTCGTAGGCGAAGGTGAACGGGTTCTTCGCGACGCCGATGCTCGGCAGGCCGGTCACCACCCCGAGGTGGCAGGCGAGACCGAAGCCGCGGGGGTGCGCGAGCCCGTAGCCGTCGCAGACGACGAGGCCGGGGGTGACGCTCAGGGCGTCGAGCGCGGCCAGCACGGTGGGCAGCTCCCGGAAGGCGAGCAGCCCCGGGATGTAGGGGAAGCTGACGCGGCCGACTGCGGTGCGCTCCTCGACCACCTCCAGGGTGGCCGCGTCGAGGACCACGGCCGCGGCGGCGACCAGGTCCCGGTCGTCGTCGTACGCGACGTCCACCCCGGCGACGAGCCCCGAGCCGGGCGGCGGTCCCGGCTCGTCCAGCACCACGCTCCGGCGCAGTTCGTCCTGTACGGCCCGGGCTTCGGCCTCGTCGGCGGGGGTCTTCGCAGTGGTCATGAGGTGCGAGGGTAGCCTGGCGATCATGTTCGTAATGGAGCTCACCTACACCGCCCCCGTCGAAGCCGTCGACGAGCAGATGGACGCGCACGTGGCGTGGCTGGACCGTTACTACGCGTCCGGCGTCTTCCTCGCCTCGGGGCGCAAGGTGCCGCGTGACGGCGGGGTCATCCTGGCCGCCGGTGTCTCCCGCACGGAGGCCGAGGAGATCGCGGCCGAGGACCCGTTCACCGTGGCCGGTGTCTGCGCCTACCGCATCACCGAATTCGTCGCCACGAAGACGTCGTCCGACCTCGCGCCGCTCCGGGAGAACCTCCCGCCGGCCTGAGCGGCGCGAAGCTCGCGGCCGGTAGCTGCCGTCGCGGTGAGCCGGACCGGCAGCCGGACCGCGCCCCCGCCTCAGCGCGGCCGGGTACGGGCCGTCCGGTGGACCGGGGTCCGCCAGGCGTCCGGCACCGCCGCCCGGCCTGCGGGCGCGGGCACGGCGGGCACGCCGCCGCGGGCCGGTGTCGGCCGGATCTCCTCGTCGTGGTGCTCGCCCCGGTACGAGTGGCTCCCGCGCGGCGCTCCGTCCCGGGTCGGCCTCAGCCGCCGGGCGAGCGCGAGGCCGGGGCTCGTTCCGCGCGGGGACCCACCGCTCGACGCGGGGCACGCCGCGCTCCTCGACGGCCCGGTCGGTCAGCATGCGTACGGCCCGGGTCGGCACCACCGCCCCGGCCAACGGCGCTGGCCGGCAGGCCGCTTCGGCCTTCGCGCGTCGCAGGGGCACCGCGCCCGGCGGGCGGCTTGACCGCGTATACCTGAGCCGACGCCAGTCGGTCCGGGCGGCGGGCTCAGCGCCGCTCCAGCCTGCCCACCCGTCCCCGCTCCCCCGCCGCCCAGCAGCCGCCGTCGGGTGCGCAGTCGACGGTGTCGTACGAGCCCGCGTCCAGCGGGCGCCAGGTGCGGCCGCCGTCGAGCGTCAGGTCCGTGCCCGTGGGGCCCACGGCCAGCGCGGCCTGCCGGGAGTGCGGGTACCAGGCCGCGCCGGACCGGTAGGCGGCCGGAGGCGTGTCCGCGGGCCGCCAGGTGCGGCCGCCGTCCGAGGACACGGCCGCCGCCCGGGGCGAAGCCTGACCGGTGCGGTAGTCACCGCCGACCGCGAGGCCCGTCGTACGGTCGCGGAACGCGAGCGCGAAGACGCCCCGGGCCGGATCCCCAGCCGGGACGGGCGCCGGGGCGGAGCTCCAGGTACGGCCGCGGTCCCCGGAGCGCAGCACACGGGCGACGGCGCCGCCTCCGGTGGCGATCAGGACGTCCCGCGGCCCGGCCGCGACCAGGCACTGCCCGCTCGCCGCGAAACCCGCCTCGCCCGGCAGCGCCTGCGGCATCCCGTCGGCCGGGAGCAGCTGCCAGCTCCGACCGCCGTCCTCCGTCGCGAGCAGCCGGAACCTGCCGTCCACCGGGTCGCTCAGCGCCAGGCCGTGACGGGCGTCGAAGAAGGTCAGGCAGTCGTAGAAGGCCCGCGGGTCGGTGTTGCGGAAGCTTTCGGTCCAGGTCGCCCCGCCGTCCTCGGTGCGCAGGACCCGGGAGGCCTCGCCCTCGCCGATGGACAGCGCGACCGCCCGCCGCTCGTCGAAGGCCTCGATGTCGCGCAGCTCCAGCCCCTCCGCCACCGCTCCCGGCGGCGAGACGTCACGCCAGCTGCGGCCGCCGTCCGAGGTGCGCAGCACCGTTCCCTTGGAGCCGGCCACCCAGGCCGCGGAGCGGCTGACCGCCGCGAGGCCGCGGAAGCGGACCGCGTCCTTCCCGGTGGCCTTGAGCGCCCAGCCCGCACCGCGAGGATCACGCGCGCCGGCACCGGGGCCGCCCGGGTCCGCCTGGGCGGGCGCGGCCAGCGCCGTGACCGCCAGCGCCGCCACGCACATGCCAACTCCCAGAAGTCTCATGGCGCGGGAAGCTAACGCACGCCGGATTTCCCGTCCAGGGTGCGTCGGGGCGCCCCGGTTCCTAGGCTGACGCCATGCCTCCTGAGGACCAGCATCCACAGCACGCGGCGCAGGACCCGAAGCCCTACGCGGGCAAGCACATCACCGTCACGTACGAGAGCGCCCGGTGCCTGCACGCCGCCGAGTGCGTCGGCGGGCTGCCCGAGGTCTTCGACTCCGGCCGGCGGCCCTGGGTGCAGCCCGACGGGGCCGACCCGGGGCGGGTGGCGGAGGTGGTCCGCCGCTGCCCCTCGGGGGCGCTCCAGTACCGGCTCCAGGACGGACCGGCGGAGGCGCCGGACCGGCCGACGAGCATCGTACGGTCACCCGTGGGCCAGTTGGTGCTGCGCGGCGAACTCAGCGTGACCAGGCCGGACGGCACTGTCCGCCGGGAGACCAGGGCCATGCTTTGCGCCTGTGGAGTGAGCGGTAATCAGCCGTACTGCGACCACTCCGGGGCCTGCGGCAGCGACTGATCGCCTAGGTGCGCCGAGCCCATCCGGTCACTCTGTGCGATCAGACGGTGTCGATCAAGCCAATCGGTGACACAGCTCACTCGAATGCGCCTGCACGGATTTGCGCTTTCGGGCGTCTATCCGGTTGCCGGGCTCCACCCCAAGCCCGGCAGGAGAACCGCCGCAAGGGAGCGAGCCTTGATCACTGTCATCGAGCAGGCCGTGCAAGCCCGACTGGTCGCCACCGCGCCGAAGGTCGAGACCGTGCCCGTCACCCTCTGCTACGACCGTTCGGACCCCTTCGCCGTCCGGATGGCGTTCCCCGGCCCGGCGACGCTGGAGGGCGTCGAGGTCTCCTGGACGTTCGCGCGCGAGCTGCTGGAGGCGGGGCTGCGCCGTCCCGCCGGCTCGGGTGACGTGCGCGTACGCCCGTACGACGACGAGCGGACCAGCATCGAGTTCCACGCGCCGGAGGGCGTGGCGATCGTGCTCATGGGGACCCCCGACCTGCACCGGTTCCTGGAGCGGGCCGCCACGGTCGCGCCCCCGGGGCTGGAGCACCTCTACCTCGATCTCGACCACGGCCTGGCCGAGCTGATGCGCGGCCCGCGCTGAGCCCGCACCGCTTCGCACCTCACCCCTCGCCCCTTCACCCCCTCGCCCCTTCACCCCCTCGCCCCTTCACCCTCAGCCCTTCGCCCCCTTGCGGTTAAATCCGTTGCGAGGCGGCTCCGGCCGCCCGTAGCTTCGTAGACGCCCCATCGCCGTCGAAACGGAGCAGGACATTGCTCTTCTGAGGTCCGAGACACCGACCACACTCAGCTCTCACCACCCGTCGGCTGTCTCCCCACGTTGCCCGCACCACTTCACGCAACCTGGAGGCCTCCATGAGTCTTGCCCCCACCTTCGTCACCTGCTCCGCGCTCTCCTTCGACTGGCCCGACGGAACCTCCGTCCTCGACGGCTTCCAACTGACCGTCGGGCCCGGCCGAACGGGCCTGATCGGCCTCAACGGCTCCGGCAAGTCGACCCTGTTGAAGCTGATCGCGGGTGAACTGACCCCGTCCGCCGGACAGATCTCCGTCGCCGGAACGGTCGGCTACCTCCCGCAGAACCTCATCCTCGACACCGCTCTGCGCGTGGACGAGGCGCTCGGCATCCACGGCACCCGCGCCGCCCTGCACGCCATCGAGGCGGGCGAGACCACCGAGGCGAACTTCGCCGCGGTGGGCGACGACTGGGACGTGGAGGAACGGGCGCTGGCCACGCTCGACGCACTCGGCCTCGCCCGGATCGGTCTGGACCGCACGGTCGGTGAGCTGTCGGGCGGCGAGTGCGTGCTGCTGCGGCTGGCGGCCCTGCTGCTCGCCCGCCCCGACGTCCTGCTGCTGGACGAACCGACCAACAACCTGGACCTGCGGGCCCGGCGCCGGCTCTACGCGGCCGTCGACTCCTGGTCCGGCGTACTGGTCGTGGTCAGCCACGACCGCGAACTGCTGGAGCGGGTCGACCAGATCGCCGACCTGCGCGACGGTGAAGTCCGCTGGTACGGCGGGAACTTCACCGACTACGAGGAGGCGCTCGCCGCCGAGCAGGAGGCGGCCGGGCGCATGGTCCGGGTCGCGGAGGCCGACGTACAGCGGCAGAAGCGCGAACTGGCCGACGCACAGATGAAACTGGCCCGGCGCAGGCGCTACGGCCAGAAGATGTGGGACTCCAAGCGCGAGCCGAAGATCGTGATGGGTGCCCGCAAGCGCGCCGCCCAGGAGTCGGCCGGCAAGCACCGCATCATGCACACCGAGAGACTGGCGGATGCCCGGGAGCGGCTCGACCAGGCGGTGGAGGCGGTGCGCGACGACGACGAGATCCGCATCGAGCTGCCCGCGACCTCGGTGCCGCCGGGGCGGCGGGTCCTGACCCTGGCCGGCCTGCGCCCGGCCCACGGGCCCGTGATCACCGGCGAGTGGGAACTTCGCGGGCCGGAGCGGATCGCGCTGGTGGGCCGCAACGGCTCGGGCAAGACGACCCTGCTGCGGACGGTCGCCGGCCTGCTCGCCCCGGTCTCGGGCGAGGTGACGGCGCACGTGCCGATGCGGTTCCTGCCGCAGCGGCTGGACGCGGACGTACTGGACGACGGCCGCTCGGTCGTGGAGAACGTGGCCCGGTTCGCGCCGCACGCCACGAACAACCTGATCCGGGCACGGCTCGCGCACTTCCTGTTCCGGGGCGCCCGGGCGGACCGGCCGGCCGGCACCCTGTCGGGCGGCGAGCGGTTCCGGGCCGCGCTGGCGGCGCTGCTGCTGGCGGAGCCGGCGCCGCAGCTGCTGATGCTGGACGAACCGACGAACAACCTGGACCTGGCGAGCGTGCGGCAGCTGACCGGCGCCCTGGAGGCGTACGAGGGGACGTTGCTGGTGGCGAGCCACGACGTGCCGTTCCTGGAGTCGCTGGGCATCACGCGCTGGCTGCTGCTGGATGCGGAAGCGGGCCTGTGCCCGACGACGGCCGAGGAGGTCCGCGAGTCGCTCTGGAACGGCTGACCATCCGGCCCTGACGCCCGGGCCGGGCGGTACGCCGCCCGGCCCGGGCGTCAAGTCGGGAGCGGCGAACCACCTACGGGCGTGATTTCGCTTCCGATTTGCCCCTTCGCCCGCGCTCCCGCACGCCCTCAAACTGCGGAGATAACCGGACGTAACCACCCATAGGTAGGGGTGGGGCTTGGCTGGTCCTTGATGCCGTGCTTAACCTACGACTCCGTAGGCTACGGAACCGTAGGTAATTCGCTTGTTCCCCCTGGAGTACCCGTGACGATCACCTCCCCCCACCTCGGCAGCTCGGAGGCGTGGACCGACGCCAAGTTGCTGTTCGCGCTGGAAGAGGTGGTCGAAAAGGAACTCAACCGCCATCTGAAGGTCACCAAGGACTGGATGCCCCACGAGTACGTCCCGTGGAGCGACGGCCGGAACTTCCCGGGCTTCTTCGAGGACGGCGAGGCGTGGGACCCGGAGCAGTCAAAGGTCACCGACATCGGCAAGATCGCCCTCGTCGTCAACCTGCTGACCGAGGACAACCTGCCCAGCTACCACCACGAGATCGCGACGCTCTTCGGGCGCAACGGCGCGTGGGGCACCTGGGTGCACCGCTGGACCGCCGAGGAGGGCCGCCACGGCATCGTGATGCGCGACTACCTGCTGGCCTCGCGCGCCGTGGACCCGGACAAGCTGGAAGCGTTCCGGATGCAGCACATGTCGGAGGGCTTCGAGTCCGACAACCGGCACTCGATGCTGCACTCGGTGGCGTACGTGGCCTTCCAGGAGCTGGCGACCCGGATCTCGCACCGCAACACCGGCCACCAGTCCGGTGACCCGGTGTGCGACCGGATGCTGGCCCGCATCGCGCAGGACGAGAACCTGCACATGATCTTCTACCGCAACCTGCTGGGCGCCGCCTTCGAGCTGGCCCCCGACCTCACGATGCAGGCCGTGCGGGACGTCGTGGTCAACTTCCGGATGCCCGGGCACGGCATGCCGGGCTTCGAGCGGATGGCCGCGCAGATCGCGATCGGCGGGGTCTACAACCTGCGGATCCACCACGACGACGTGCTCAGCCCCGTGATCCGGTTCCTGAAGATCATGGAGATCGACGGTCTGGGCCCGGAGGGGCAGAAGGCCCAGGAGGAGCTCGGCCTGTACATGGGCGGCCTGGACTCCGAGGCCCGCAAGTTCGACGAGCGGCTGGCCGCCCGCGCGGCACGCATCGCGGCGCGCACGGCCTGACCTGGTGACCCGCTGACCCGCTGACCTGACGCCCGTCAGCCCCGGCAGGGCCGCGCGCCCGGCCGGGGCTCCGCCGCGTGCCTGTGTCTCTTACGCCCTGTCCCTCACCCCCTGGCCGGTGGGTCAGGCGCGCGGGCGCAGGGCGAGCCGCTCGGACTCCGAGAGGCCGCCCCAGACGCCGAAGCGCTCGTCGTTGGCCAGGGCGTACTCCAGGCAGGCCGCCCGGCCCTCGCACGCCCCGCACAGCCGCTTCGCGTCGCGCAGTGAGGAGCCGGGCTCCGGGAAGAAGAAGGCGGGGCCGGTCTGCGCGCACAGGGCGAGGTCGTACCAGGCGGGTGCGGCGGTGTTCGTGGGGCGCTCGCTCGTGTTCATCGACATGTCGGAGATCCTCACCGCCGCCGATGGACGTCCGATCAACGCCTCATCAACACGGTGTCCAGGACGCCGGGCCGGCCGGCCCGCGCCCTACGCCCCGGGGGCGGGGGCGCTGGTGATGACCGCGAACCGCGCGCCGAAGGGGTCCGCGGCTTTCGCGAAGCGGCCGACGCCTTCCATGGAGACGGGGGTGAGACGGACCTTGCCGCCCGACTCCTCCACCCGGGCCGCGGTCGCGTCGCAGTCGGCGACCTCGAAGTACGGGGTCCAGTAGGGGCGTTCGGTGTCCTCCACCGGGTCCGCCCCGATCGGGACCAGGCCGCCGAAGGCCTCCCCGTCCGGCGCGCCGGACGGCTTGACCATGGTGTAGGTGCCGCCTTCGAAGGGCATCTCGGTGATCTCCCAGCCGAAGACCGCCCGGTAGAAGTCGGCGGCCGCACCGGTATCGCCCGTGTACAGCTCTGCCCAGCACAGGGTGCCGACGGCCGTCACCTCGTCCAGCCCTTGGTGGCGGCCCGGCTGCCAGGCGGCGAACGCGACGCCCGCCGGGTCGGTGAACATCGCCGTGCGGCCGAGGTCCAGCACGTCCATCGGCTGGAGCGTGACCGCTCCGCCCGCCTTCCGCACGGCCGCCGTCGTCGCGTCCAGGTCGGGAGTCCGGAAGTACACCGTCCACGCGGAGGGCCCCTGCTCGGGCGTGACGGTCATCCCGCCCGCCACGGTCTTCCCGTCGAGCCGGAACATCCCGTACCCGCCGACCTCCGGGCCGCCCGGCTCGTAGTCCCACCCGAACAGGCCCCGGTAGAACTCGGCGGCGCCACCGGTGTCGGGAGTCCCGAGGTCCAGCCAGTTCGGGGACCCGTCCCTGTAGTCCGTGCTGAGCATGACCGTACCCCTTCCCTGCGCGGCGACTGCTGCCTCCTCCGAGCATGTCACCCCGCACTGACAACGGCCGCCCCGCGTCGCTAGCCCAGGCGGCGCAGCCAGCCCTCGAGGACGGCGAAGTCGCCGTCGGTCAGGCCGGTGCCCGGATCGACGCGGTGCAGAAGCGCCCGCCCGGGATGATGCCCGGCCACCCAGGCGCGGTCGTCGGGCGTGATCTCGTCATCGACCCACACGAAGGGCCGCCCGGCCGCCCGGGCGACGAGCGACCGGGTCTTCCAGTGCAGCCGGCCGGGCTGCTCGGGACCGCCAGGGTCCGGCAGGTCGAGAACCGGGAGTTCCGGCAGCCCGATCCGCCGTCCTACGAGCGGGTTGGCGTCCGCCATCCACGTCGTCGCCCACACCAGCTCGCACGGCAGCGCCGCCAGCCGCGGTCCGAGAGCGGGATCGAGCCGGTCCAGCAGGGGATTGCCGCCGCTCCCGCCGAGTACGGGGTAGGTCGGGTATCCCGCGCCGCCGAACGGGCCGCCGAACGGGATGAGCGGGCCGTCGATGTCGAGGAAGAGGACGGGGTACCGGTCTGAGCGCGTCACCGTCGTACCCTACGCAACCCCACGCCTCGCCCGAGAAGGGATGTTCAGTCGTCCGCGGGCCTGGCCCGGCTGGGCTGGACGCGTTTGGGTTCGCCCGGCATCTTCGGGTAGTCCGGGGGGTACGGCATGTCGCCGAGGCCGTGGTCGTGTTCCTGGCGGGCCGCCAGGTCCAGGACGGTGTCCAGGGTGAAAGCGTGCTCGTCCATGTCGGCGTGCAGGTCTCCGAGTTCCGCGAAGCGCGCCGGCATCGTCACGATGTCGAAGTCCCGCGGCTCCGCGTCGTCCACCTCGTCCCAGCGCAGCGGCGCCGACACCGGGGCGTGCGGGCGGGGCCGGACGGAGTACGCGGAGGCGATGGTCCGGTCCCGCGCCGTCTGGTTGTAGTCCACGAAGATCCGCTCGCCGCGCTCCTCCTTCCACCAGGCCGTCGTGACCTTGCCCGGCATCCGCCGCTCCAGCTCCCGGCCCAGGGCGATCGCGCACCGCCGGACCTCCGTGAACGTCCACCGCGGAGCGATCGGCACGAACACGTGCAGTCCGCGGCCGCCCGAGGTCTTCGGCCAGCCGCGCAGCCCCACCTCGTCCAGCAGCGCCCGCAGTTCGTGGGCGGCCGCGACCGCATGGTGGTAGTCGGTGCCCGGCTGCGGGTCCAGGTCGATCCGCAGCTCGTCGGGCCGGTCGGTGTCCTCCCGGCGCACCGGCCAGGGGTGGAAGGTGAGGCAGCCCAGGTTGGCGGCCCACAGGACGGCGGCCGGCTCGGTCGGGCAGATCTCGTCGGCCGTCCGCCCGCTGGGGAAGGCGATGTGGGCGGTCGGGATCCAGTCGGGCAGGTTCTTCGGGGCCCGCTTCTGGAAGAAGGACTCCCCCTCCACCCCCTCCGGGTACCGCTCCAGCGTCGTCGGACGGTCGCGCAGGGCCCGGGTGATGCCGGGGGCGACCGCCAGGTAGTACTCGGCGACGTCCCGCTTGGTGAGGCCGCGTTCCGGGAAGTACACCTTGTCCGGGCTGGACAGCCGGACCGTCCGCCCGCCCGCGTCCAGCTCGATCGCATCACGCGCAGCACCCATGTCCGCCACGGTAGGCGGCCCCCGGCCGGCCCGCACACCGGACGGCTCCGGCCGGGCGCGCACACCGCGCGGCTCCCGCCGGACCGCCGCAGAATCGAAGGCATGGACCTGCCGGTGATGCCGCCCGTGAAACCGATGCTCGCCAAGTCCGTCCCGGTCATCCCGCCGGGCATGCAGTACGAGGCCAAGTGGGACGGCTTCCGCGCCATCGTCCACCGCGACGGCGCCGAGATCGAGATCGGCAGCCGCACCGGCAAGCCGCTCAACAGGTACTTCCCCGAACTCGTGACGGCCTTCCAGGAGAATCTGCCCGACCGCTGCGTCGTGGACGGCGAGATCGTGATCGTCCACGACCGCCGGCTCGACTTCGACCGCCTCACCGAACGCATCCACCCGGCCGCCTCCCGGGTGAAGATGCTCGCCGAGACGACCCCGGCCAGCTTCGTCGCCTTCGACCTGCTCGCCCTCGGCGACGACTCGCTCCTCGACACCCCGCTCGCCGCCCGCCGCAGCGCCCTGACCCGCGCCCTCTCCACCGCTCGGCCCCCCGTCCACATCGCGCCCGCCACCACCGATTCCGCGCTCGCACACGACTGGTTCGAGCGGTTCGAAGGCGCCGGACTGGACGGGGTGATAGCCAAGCCCCTCGATCTCCCCTACCGGCCCGATGCCCGTCTGATGTTCAAGATCAAGCACGAGCGTACGGCCGACGTCGTCCTCGCAGGTTTCCGTTTCCACAAGAGCGGTCCGATCATCGGATCGCTGCTCCTGGGCCTCCACGACGCCCACGGCACCCTCCAGCACGTCGGCGTCTGCGCCGCCTTCCCCATGAAGCGCCGCGCCGAGCTCGTGACCGAGCTCGAACCGCTGCGGATGCCCGACCCCGCCGGCCACCCCTGGGCCGCCTGGGCCGAGGAGGCGGCCCACGAAAGCGCCCGGCTGCCCGGCGCGCAGAGCCGCTGGACGGGCAAGAAGGACCTGTCCTGGGTTCCGCTGCGCCCCGAGCGGGTCTGCGAGGTGGCCTACGACCACATGGAGGGCGACCGCTTCCGCCACACCGCGCAGTTCCGCCGCTGGCGCCCCGACCGCACTCCGGAGAGCTGTACCTACGCCCAGCTGGAGGAGGTCGTCCGCTACGACTTGGCCGAAGTGCTCGGTACGCCCGGGGCCTGACCCGTCCGGGTTCCCTGCCGTTCCCCTCGGTCCGGCGCCAACCTCCCTCAGCCCGACGTCAGCTTCTCCCACTCCCCCCGGTCCGGACCCACCGCGTTCGGCGCGTAGTGCGGCCGGTCGGCCAGCCAGCGGGCCACCGCTTTCCGAACGGTCGGAGCCATGCGCCGGGGGCTGCGCTCAGCCGGAGTCCCCCCGGTACGCCCGCAACGCCCTGCCGGTCTCCGCCTCGACCAGGTCGGCGTTCAACGCCACCGCGGCCCGCACACCCTGCGCGGCGGCGCCCGCCAGCTGCTCCACCGGGGAGGTGACGTTCCCGGCGACCCACACCCCCGGCAGCGCCGTCGCCCCGGTCTGCGGATCGCAGGCCACGCACGTGCCGAGCACCGCCCCGTCCCGCTCGACGGTGGTGAGGGGCAGACCGAGGCCGGTCAGCACCCCGGCGCGGGCGGTGAAGCGCGGCGCGACCACCAGGGCCCGGCAGGGCTCCACGCCTGCCCCGGCCCCCAGGACCACCCCGCTCAGCCGGTCGTCCCCGTCGACGGCCAGCCCCGTCACCTCGCCCTCGACCACCGCGACGCCCCGCGCGGCGAGCAGCTCCAGCTCGGGCGCGCCCGGCCGCCAGGTGTGGGCCAGCAGCGTGACCCGGTCGCTCCACTGCCGCCACAGCAGCGCCTGGTGCACGGAGAGCCGCCCGGTCTGCGCCACGGCGAGCACCGCCAGGGGCAGGTCCCGCACCTCCCAGCCGTGGCAGTACGGGCAGTGCAGCACGTCCCGTCCCCAGCGCGCCCGCAGCCCCGGCACCGGCGGGAGCTCGTCCGCCAGACCGGTGGCGACCAGCAGCCGCCGCGCCCGGACCACCGAGCCGTCCCCGCAGCGGACCAGGAATCCCCCGTCGGGCTCCCGGTCGGCGGCGATCGCGGTCCCGGCCGGCCCGGTCCGGAGCTCGGCGCCGTAACCGGCCACCTCGGCCCGCCCCCGCTCCAGGAGCCCGGCGGGGCTCTCGCCGTCGTGCCCGAGGTAGCCGTGCAGCAGGGCGGCGGGGGCGTTGCGCGGGCTGCCCGCGTCCAGCACGAGGACCGAGCGCCTGGCCCGGGCCAGGGTCAGCGCCCCCGCCAGGCCGGCGGTCCCGCCGCCCACGACCACCACGTCGAACCGCCGCGCGCTCAGGTTTTCCATACGGCCGAGACTGCGCCCGGCCGGGGCCGCTTGACAAATGAGCTTGCCGAACCGGCAAATGGAGTCATGGCCACGCACGCCCACGAGCCGCCCGCCGATCAAGGGCCGGGCGCGGACCTCGCCGACGTCATCACCGCCGTCGGCCCGCGACTGCGCGCGCTGCGCCGCCGGCGTGGCACGACCCTGGCCGAGCTCAGCGAGGCCACCGGCATCTCGCTGTCCACGCTTTCCCGGCTGGAGTCGGGGCAGCGCCGGCCCACGCTGGAGCTGCTGCTCCCGCTGGCCAAGGCGCACCGGGTGGCGCTGGACGACCTCGTCGGCGCGCCGGAGACTGGGGATCCCCGGATCCGCCCGCGCCCCTTCGTCCGGCACGGCTGCACCTACGTACCGCTCTCCAGGGACTTCGGCGGGGTGCACGCGTTCAAGCAGATCCTGCCGCCCCGCGACCCCGCGCTGCCGCTGCCCGAGCCGAAGGTCCACGAGGGCTACGAGTGGCTGTACGTGCTCTCGGGCCGGGTGCGGCTGCTGCTGGGCGAGCACGACCTCGTCCTCACCGCGGGCGAGGCCGCCGAGTTCGACACGCGCACACCGCACGCCTTCTTCAACGCGGGCCCGCAGCCCGCCGAGTTCCTCAGTCTGTTCGGCCCCCAGGGCGAGCGCATCCACGTCCGCGCCCGCCCCACCACCTCCTCCCCGGAAGGACGCCCATGAGCACCGAACGCCCCGAACGCGCCGTCCCGCAGCCGCACGCGGTGGTCGGCGTCGGCCTCGTCGTGGTCGGCGCGGACGGCCGGGTCCTGCTCGGCCAGGCCCACGACGGCCGCTGGGAGCTGCCCGGCGGCAAGGTCGACCCCGGGGAGGGCTTCGAGCAGGCCGCGGCCCGGGAACTCGCGGAGGAAACGGCACTGCGGGCGGAGCCGCGGGACATCGAAGTGCTGGGCGTCCAGATCGACGACCGGGCCGGCCTGACCCGGCTGACGGCCACCGCCGTCACCCGTGCCGCCGAGGGCACCCCCGCCGTCACCGAGCCGCACAAGATCGTCCGCTGGGCCTGGTTCGCCCCGGCCGAGATCCCCCCGGCCCTCTACCCGCCCTCGGCCGCCGTACTGCGCACCTGGCGCCCCGACCTCACCCCCGAGCTCCCCCACGTCCCCTCGCACGACTACCGCGCCGCCCCTCGGGACACCCCCTGAGCGTGTCCGCGGCTCAGGCCGGCGCCGGGCGGGGGGCGAAGTTGCCCTCCGCCAGGTCCTCCGCGAGGAGCCGCTTCGCGATCGCGTCCGCCGCCGCGCGCAGCGCCGTACTGCGGGGGCGGCCGCCGTCCCGCTCCAGGCGGTCGCCGAGCCAGTCGGCCCACGCCCGGGAGATCACCGCGGCCTCCCGCTCCCCCGCCGCGGTGAGCGAGAAGTAGACGCCCTCGCGGCTCAGGTAGCCCTCTTCCCCCATCCGGTCGAAGACCGGCAGCAGTACCTCGGGCGGCACCGACCGGCGGGCCGCGACCAGGCCGATGCTGGCGTGCCCGACCGTCCGGGTCAGCAGGTCCACCTGCATCACCGTCCACGCCCCCGCGATGTCCAGCCGGGTGTCGGAGCCGTTCACGATCGCCCGCGCCGTGTCCGGCCCCATGCCCCGGACGAGTTTGCCGACCGCCAGCTCCAGCAGTTTCGCCGAGTCCCCCGAGGCGGTGACCGGTGAGGCGAAGCCCTCGCCCATGTCCGTGGACGACGCCCGGGCGCTGTCGCGCAGCCGGACCTCCTTGAGGAACAGCGCGACGACGAAGCCGAGCGCCGCCACCGGCACGGTCCACAGGAACACCGTTTGCAGGGTCCGCGCGTACGCGTCGATGATCGGCCCGGCGGCGGCCGGGCCGAGGGCGTGCACCCCTTGCGGGCTCTGCGCCGCCGCGCCCAGCAGCCGCGGATCGCGGCCGGTGGCCCGAGCCGCTTCGGCCACGCCCGCCGCGAGCCGGGGCGCCAGCGTGTTCGCGTAGATCGTGCCGAAGACCGCGGCGCCGAACGAGCTGCCGAGCGTACGGAAGAACGTGACGCCGGACGTGGCGGTGCCGAGGTCGGCGTAGTCCACGGTGTTCTGCACGGCGATCGTCAGGACCTGCATGCACAGGCCGATGCCGGTGCCGAGGACGAACATGTACACCGA
Source organism: Streptomyces sp. NPDC026522 (assembly GCF_055567555.1). Classification (NCBI taxonomy): domain Bacteria; kingdom Bacillati; phylum Actinomycetota; class Actinomycetes; order Kitasatosporales; family Streptomycetaceae; genus Streptomyces; species Streptomyces sp. NPDC026522. The sequence goes on along the minus strand of NZ_JBVHQF010000001.1, from coordinate 249,067 downwards.
TTCCAGCCAGGCGCCGGTGTCCGGGCCCATCAGCGACAGCAGGTACAGCCCGGCGCCCATCACCGCGCAGCCCACGAGGGGGAAGAACCGGTAGTGGCCGGTCTTGGCGGTGACGTTGCCGCTGAAGATCGAGGCGATCAGCAGCCCGATGACCAGCGGCAGGGTCCGTACGCCCGACACCGTGGCCGAGTCGCCGTCCACGTACTGCAAGTACGTCGGCAGGAACGTCATCGCGCCGAGCATCGCGAACCCCACCACGAAGCTGAGCACCGAGCACACCGTGAAGACGGGGTTGCGGAACAGCCGCATCGGCAGCATCGGTTCGGCGGCCCGTGTCTCGGCCACGCAGAACAGCGCGAGGGCGAGGGCGCCGCCCGCGAAGAGGCCGCTGATCACCGCCGAGCCCCAGGCGTACTCGTTCCCGCCCCAGCTGGTGGCGAGGATCAGCGCGCTCGCGCCGACGGCGACCAGCGCGATGCCCAGGTAGTCGATGACGGGCTTGCCCGCCGCCCGCACCGAGGGGATCGTCCGGGCGGCGGCGATCACCACCAGGACCGCGACGGGGACGTTGACGTAGAAGGCCCAGCGCCAGCTCAGGTGGTCGGTGAACAGTCCGCCGAGCAGCGGCCCGATGACGGTGGCGACGCCGAAGACGGCGCCGATCGCCCCCTGGTACTTGCCGCGTTCGCGCAGCGGCACCACGTCGGCGATCAGTGCCATCGAGGTGACCATCAGGCCGCCCGCGCCGATGCCCTGGAGGCCCCGCCACAGGATCAGCATGGTCATGTTGCCGGACAGCCCGCACAGGAACGATCCGGTGATGAAGACGACCGCCGAGACCTGGAAGACGAGTTTGCGCCCGAAGAGGTCGCCGAACTTGCCGACCAGGACGGTCGCGACGGTCTCCGCCAGCAGGTAGGCGGTCACCACCCACGACATGTGGGCGGCGCCGCCGAGGTCCGCCACGATCGTCGGCAGGGCGGTGCCCACGATGGTCTGGTCCAGCGCCGCCAGCAGCACGCCCAGCATGATCGTGCCGAAGACGATGTTGCGCCGCCGCCGGTCGAGCACGGGTGGCGGGACGGCCGTGGCGGTGGCAGTGGTCACATCTCGCACTCTCACAGCGCCCCCGCCGCGCCGCATGCGGCTGGGGACCGTACGGGTGACGGGCAGCGCGGGTCAGCGCAGGTAGGCCAGACCCGGGTGGTCCGCCGCGTACCGATCGAGGAGCCGCCGGGCCACGGTCACGGAGTCCACGAGCGGGTGCAGGGCGAAGGCCTTGACCGCGTCCGCGCGCGAGCCGCTCGCCGCGGCGGCCAGCACCTCCCGCTCGACCGCCTTGACCGAGGTGACCAGTCCCACCGCGTGCAGCGGCAGCGGGTCGACGGCCACCGGGTGCGCGCCGTTGGCGTCCACCAGGCAGGGCACCTCGATGACGGCCCGTGCGTCGAGCGCCGAAAGGGTGGCGCCGTTGGGCACGTTCAGGATCAGGGTGGCCCGCTCGTCCCGGGCGATCGCCCGCATCAGCGCGAGCGCGACCTTCTCGTAGCCGCCGGACTCCAGGTCGCTCCCTTCGCGCTCACCGGCGCCAGCCGCCTCCCGGTTCTCGGCCATGTACGTGGCCTCCCGCTCGGCCCGGGTCCGGTCCCAGGCGGCCAGCGCCGATCCGGGCGGCTGCCCCTGCTGGCCGGCCCGGGAGTAGAACTCGCGCTGCTGGTCGCGCAGGAAGGCGCCGCGGGTCTGCGGGGCCTGCTGATAGCCGCGTACGGTCTCGCGGTTGAAGTAGTAGTAGTGCAGGTACTCGTTCGGGATCGCGCCGAGCGAGCGCAGCCACTCCGTCCCGAAGAGCCGGCCCTCCTCGAAGGACTCCAGCGCCTCGGTGTCGGCCAGCAGCCGGGGCAGCTCGTCGCGGCCGGCCACCCGCAGCCCCCGGATCCAGCCCAGGTGGTTCAGGCCGACGTAGTCGATCCACGCGTCCTCGGGCCGGACCCCGAGCAGGCGCGCGATGCGCCGGCCGAGGCCCACCGGGGAGTCGCAGATGCCGATGACCCGCTGTCCGAGCACCTCCGCCATCGCCTCGGTGACCAGACCGGCCGGGTTGGTGAAGTTGATGACCCAGGCGTCGGGGGCGGTAAGGGCGATCCTGCGGGCGATCTCCCGGACCACCGGGACCGTGCGCAGGCCGTACGCCACCCCGCCCGCGCCCACCGTCTCCTGGCCCAGGACCCCTTCGGCGAGGGCGATCCGCTCGTCGGCGGCGCGTCCTTCCAGGCCGCCGACGCGGATGGCGGAGAAGACGAAGTCGGCCTGGCGCAGGGCCTCGTCGAGATCGCCGGTGGCGGCGACCGCGGGGGCGTCCGGTACCCCGGCGGCCTGGTCGGCCAGGACCCGGGCCATGGCGGTGAGCCGGGCCGGGTCCTCGTCGTAGAGGGTCACGTGGGTCACCCGGCCCTCGGCGCGGTCGCCGAGGAGTGCCCCGTAGACGAGCGGTACGCGAAAGCCGCCCCCGCCGAGAATGGTGAGCCGCACGTCCCTACCGCCCCTTCGCCAGTGCCACGATCGGTGACACGGCGGACGGGCCCGGCTGGGCCGGCCCGGTTCGGCACCGATCAAGGACTCCAGTGTCCCCCGCCGCCGGTGCCCGCGGGGGCAGCCCCGGCCGGGAGTCAGCCCGGCCTCAGCCGGCCCTGGAGGCGGGCCGGAGGCCGGCCCGCTCGCCCCGGCCGGTTGCCGCCGGTCGGCACACGGGGCCATACCGCCGGCCCGCCGCGCGGGGTTCAGTCCCCGAGCGACGGCACCGCGCGCAGTCGCGCGCCCTGCGGGTGCGGGAACCCCTGGCCCGGCCGGACCGGACCGGCCGGCAGGCCCTGCGGCGCCGAGAGGATCATGGTGATCCTGGTGAGCCCCATGGCGTCCAGCATCCGGCTGGATTCCGCCACCATCCGGCACCGCACCAGACCCCAGCCCGGGTCCGGGTGGCGCACCGTCCGTACCGCCCCGTCCTGTTCGGCGGCGTCCTCGCCGTGGGTGCTGAGCCAGTGCGGGACGCCGTAGCGGTAGGCGGCCTCCATGAACGGGTCGCGGGCCACTTCCTGACGGATGCTCCGCAGTCCCTCGTCGTCCGGGGAAGCGGCCAGCGCGGTGGCGAAACGGGCCAGCAGCGGGACGCACCAGGCCGGTTCGTGGTCCTCCAGCACGGCGGCGGCGTCCGGGTGGAACAGCACGAAGCGCAGGAAGTTGTCGTCCGGCAGGGCGGTGGGGTGCGGGCGCACCGTCTGGAACAGCTTGTCGAAGGCCGAGTTGGTCAGGGCCACGTCCCAGCGGTGGTCCACCAGGAAGCTCGGGTAGGGCACGGCCTCCATGAGGGCCGCGTAGTCGCACAGGTAGTCGCGCTGGGCGGGGTCCTCGGGCAGCCGGTTCTCCTCGGCGGCCCGCCAGGTGGGCGGCGGGTCCCGGTCGACCATGACCCGGAACAGCCAGAAGCACTGCCGCTCGCTCATCTCCAAGGCCTCGGCCAGGGCGAGCAGTTTGCGGTCCGTCCACTCCTTGACCAGGCCGCGTTCCCAATTCCCGTACGCGCGCACACTGATGCGCAGCCGTGCGGCGAGGTCCTCCTGGCTCAGGCCCAGTTCCTCGCGGCGCTGGCGCAAAAGCTCCTTGCGTCGCTCCGACCGCACTGCGCCACGGGCCGACTCGTCGCCCGTCAGGCGTTCCTCGCCGGCTCGGGCGAGGCCATCGGACGGGCCCACCGCTGCGAGATGTGGCACCGAGAGCTCCCCCTCCTCACGGTCTGGATCTTCATTTCCGTGTGGCGATCCTGCTACCGACTTCATTCGAGTGTCAACTATTGTGGCAATTCCAGCCTTGCGACAGCTCATTCCCGCCACAGCTGTGGCAAGTTCTGGCCCTCCGGGGGGAGACCGGATAGATTCCCTGGGGCCGACCCCGTGCCCGCATTGACCCCGCGCGATCTAGGAGAACCACTGGTGACAGACGGCTTCCCGGCTCCCGTCGCGGTGGCCAACGCGTCTCTGGCAGCCACCGTCACGCGGGTCGCCGAACTCGCGGGCAAGATGGGCCGCGACCTGAACCAGGTATTCGACCTCCGCCGGCTCTCCGAGGCCTCTGGTGTCCCGACGGACGTGATCAAAACCCTCCTCGACGGCCGCCGGGCCGGCGAACCCGACCTGCAGACCCGCTTCCTCCAGCGGCTGGACCTGCTCCGCCGGACCCGGGTCAAACCCAACGGCCGCCGCTACACCCAGCAGGAGATCGCGGACGGCGCCGGCATGTCCCGGCAGCAGGCGGGCGCCCTGATCAACGGCGACCGGCGGCCCACGATGGAGCACTGCGACGCCATCCAGCGCTTCTTCGGCGTACACGCGGGCTTCCTCACCGCCCACGACGCCGACGCCCTCACCGACGCCCTCCAGCGCACCGAGCAGCAGCTGCTCCAGGACTTCGCCGGACGCGAGCGCGAAACCGTACCCGCCGAGGCCGCATCAGCCGGCGATCCGCTGGCAAGACTCCTCCAGAACCACGGCGTACGGGGCATCGCCTGGCGCGCCGCCCAACTGCCCAGCGACAAGCACCGGGACAAGGTGACCGAATGGCTGGACATGCTCCTCGAAAGCGTCAAACCGAACGAATCATGACCCAGTCGAAAGTCTGGATCTGATCCTTGAGTCCTGATCCGGATCCGCGCCGACGGGGAGAACGGTGAGCATAGGCAGAGAGCAGCGGCGGTTGTGCGGGGAGCTGGTGGCCGGCATCAAGCTGACCGCCCCCGTGGAACCTGTGGATCTCTACGCCGCCCTCTGCGAGGGCATGAGCAGACAACGGGGCCGGCCGGTGGAATTCCGGATGGCCGCGTTCCCCCAGGGGACGGCCAGCGGGCTGTGGCTCGACATGGCGAACCGCGATCTGATCGTCATCGAGGAGCGCACGGCCCCCGACCACCAACTGGTCATCCTGGGGCACGAACTGTGGCACATGAAGGCCGGCCACTGCAGCCACCACGTCGACGGCGCCGCCGTCGCCGCGCGGCTGCTGGCCGAGGAGGCCGACATCGGCGAGACGGTCCGCCGCGTCGCCGCGCGCACCCGCACCGACGTCCGGGAGGAGACGGAGGCGGAGACCTTCGGGCTGCTGCTGGGCAGCCGCTGCCGGAACTGGCTGGCCGGCTCCGGCGGCCACCGGGCCCCCGCGCAGCGCGACCAGCTCGCGGGCAGGATCGAAACGTCCCTCGGATACCGGGGGCACAGGAACGAGCTTTGAACGGACCGGACTACTACATCCCGGCAGTCGCGATGGCGGTCTCGCTCGCCCTGAAGGTCCCGGCCCTGCGGGCCGACCGGCGCGACCCGCTGCACCGCTCCGTCTGCGTCCTGCTCATCCTGGCCGGAGCGGTGTTCACCTTCGCCGCCCCGCCGACCATCGCGGCCGTCAACCGCTGGACCGGCATCTCCAACGTCTCGGCCCCGCTGGTGTACTGCCTGATGACCGCGTTCAGCGCCTCCTGCCTGGTACTGGTCTTCAACTGGCGCGGCGGCGAACCCGAGGAGATCCGGCGCACCTCCCGACGCTGGATCTCCGGCTACTCCGTCGTGATCGGCACGATCATCGTCGTGTACGCGCTCGGCTCCGCCCCGGTGGAGCGGCTGCGCGACTTCGACACGTACTACGCCAACACGCCGTACATCCGGCTGATGATCGCCGCCTACCTGCTGGCCCACAACGTCGCCGCCATCACCATGACGGCCATGTGCTGGCGCTGGGCCCTCCAGGTCCGCGGCTGGCTGCGCACCGGCCTGTTCATCATCGTCGGCGGCTACGTCTTCAGCCTCGCCTACGACGCCGCCAAGATGTCGGCCGTCGTCGCCCGCTGGACCGGCCACGACCTGGACGACCTGAGCACCCTCGTCGCCCCGCCGCTCGCCTCCATGGGCGCGCTCGTCAGCGCCGTCGGCTTCGTACTGCCGCTGCTGTGCCAGCGCCTCTCCGACAGCTGGCGCACCTGGTCGACGTACCGGCGCCTGGGCACCCTCTGGCACGAGATGCAGAGCACCGCGCCCACCGGCACCCCCTCGGTCCGGATGTCCTGGTGGTCACCGGCCGAGATCAGGGTGATCCAGCGGGAGTCGGACATCCACGACGGCTTCCTGCGCCTGGGCCCCTGCTTCGACCGCCGCCGCCGGGACCTCGCCTACGCCCAGGCCCGCGCGGACGGCGCCGACGAGGCCACGGCCCGCGCCGTGGCCGACGCGGCGATGGTCGCGGCGGCCGTGCGCACGAGCGTCACCGACCCGGAGGGGACCGGCGGCGCCGATGAGGCGGAGCGGGTGCACGTCACCGCGGACTCGCCGCGCGACCTCGTACGGATCTCCCACGCCCTGCGGCACTCGCCCCTGGTGGCGGCGGCCCGGCGACAGGCCGCGGCCCTGGCGGGCAGCGGCCTGTGAGCCCGAGCGCGGCGGGTCAGCGCGCCGCGGCGATCGAGACCGTCGGGAAGAGGTCCTCGAACGGCCCCGCCGAATCGGTCCCGTCCCGGCCGTACGGCGCGTCGAAACTCCACACCATGAACAGCAGGAACACGATCAGCGCGCTGAACAGCCCCGCCAGCAGCAGCTCCCGGCCCGAGCGCCGGATCTGCAGCGTGAAGATCAGCCCGACCGTGACCACCCCGCCCACCAGCAGCCCGAACCACACCACCCCCGGCAGCGTCGACTCGTCGCTCTGCACGCGCGAGTGGCGGGCGTCGTCGGCCGCCGCGATGTGGTCGAGCAGCGGCTGGTAGGCCTGCGCCTGGAGTTCGGTGGCCGGGCTCTGGTGGGTGACGTCGGTGCGCAGCTTGCCGAGCAGGTTCGCGCCCTCCGTGGAGGCCGCCTCGCCGGAGGTCAGCCTGGGCCAGTCCACGTTGACGGTGTGGGACACGTAGGCGTCCACCTCACCGCGGATCCGGTCGCGCACGGGCGCCGGGTAGACGTCGGCCCGCTGGGTGACCTCGTACAGCGACTGTGCCTCGCGCCGCACGCTGTCCTCGGCCGAGCCGCGCGCCTCCCAGACGCCGGCGATGGCCAGGCCGAGCACGATCGCGTAGACCACGCCGACCATCATCGTCATGTACTCGATGACGTCGGGGGTTTCGCTGGTGTCCTCGTCCTCCGCGACCCGGCGGTGCCGGAGCATGGTGCAGGCGAGGACGAGGGCGCAGACGAGCGCCATGGCGATGGCCAGGACCAGCCATTCGGACACGAGGGTTCTCCCGTTCGGGGGTCGAAGAGTGGAAGGGCTACCGGGCGCTCTTGGAGCGGGGGCGCAGCGCGGCGGCGGCGAGCACGGCCGGGGTCGTGACGACGACCATGAGCATCATGGTGGACATGCCGTTCGGGCCCCTGCGCTCCAGCGCCGATGAGTGGTACGTCGGCACGTGGAAGGCGGTCACGGGCGCGGCGGCGGCCCTGCGCGGGGGCGGAGCGGAAGCCTTGGCCGGCGCCGCCTCCGCCGGCGGCCCGGCAGCCGCCCCGGCCGCCGGTGGCTGCGCCCCGCCCCCCGGGGGCTCCGGCCGGACCGACAGGCCGGGGGCCCGCCCGGGGTGCTGCGCGGTCGGCCGCCGGTCGCCGGGCGCGGTCACCCGGACGGGGAGCTCCGCCGGGGGCACGGCCCCGGGCGGGGTGACCCCCGGGAGCCGCACGGCGGGCGGCCGCGGCTGCCCGGCGGGTACGCAGACGTCGATCCGGGCGCCGTGGCCCGCGCCGTCCTCGGCGACCGCCACATGACCGTGCAGCGGGTACAGCGCGCCCACCAGGCCGGCCCCGGCGAGGTACTGCCAAGCGGTCACCACGCGACTGGTCCTCCCGATCCGATTCGGCGGCAGATATGAGGGTTCCTGCAGAAGAAACGATCACGACCCGGCTTCGACACGCACGGCCGGGCGATGGCCCCGCCCGCGGGGGCTGCTTCCGGCCCGGGCACGGCCGTACGCTGCCCGGGTGCAGGAGTGGGAGCGCTGGGAGCGGCGGGGCCGGACGGCAGCCCGTCCCGTGGCGTCCGGGACACGGCGACCGGGGTGATCCGCGAACTGGTGGGACTTCCCGGCCACATGACCGGCCGGGTGGCCGACTTCGCTCAGGCCCCGGCGGTGGTCGCGGCGGTCCGGCTGTGGCGGACTTCGCTGCCCCCCGCCGGACGGAGCGCGCCCGGGCTGCGCCCGCCCGCCCGAACGGGGCGGCGGTGGCGGCGTACCGGGCCGGTGATGAGGCGACCGTCCCGGGCCGGGTGCGCGCCCCGGGTCTGGACGAGACCGAGGCCCGGGGCGCCACCGGCCTGCTGCTGACCGGCACCGAGACGCTGGTGGCGGCGGCGTTGCGGGTGACCGCGCCGACCCCGGTGATGCTGTGCAGCCCCGCCCAGGCGGGGCGGAGCGGGGCGCCCGGGTCCGGGCCGGGGAGCGGGTAGTGATCTCCACGCTGCTGGGCAGCCGGTCGTACGGGCCGTTCCGGCCGGACCGCGACGCCGCCGGGATCCGGGAGCTGCGGCGGCTGTGGTTCGGCGCGGGCCCGCACTTCTGTTCCGGGGATGCCGCCCGCGGGATGCCGCTCGCGATGGCCGGGGTACGGGCGGTGGCGGCGGCGCTGCGGGCGCTGCCCGACCTGGCGACCGGCCGCAGGCCGGCCCGGGAGTGCTGGTCCCGGCCTACGCGCGGCCGGCGCTGCGGGCGGCCCCGGCGCCCGGCCGAGCGCCGGGGCCGCCGGAGCGGTGACCATACGAGCGGGGCCGCCGACCCGGTGACCGCACGGCCCGGGGCCGGAGCGCGCGAAGGGGCGCGACCCGGCGGGTCGCGCCCCTCAGCTGCCTACTGGTGCCGGCCTCAGGCCTCCGGGGAGCCGCCGAAGCGCTCGCGGTAGGACTCCAGGTCCTCCTCGGTGATCTTCGCGAAGAGCACCGGCGGCACCGTGAACGGCGTGCCCGCCGGAATCGCGTCCAGGGACGCGGCCTGCTCCGGGGTCACCCAGGCCGCCGTGTCGTCGGCGAGCGCGAACGCGGAGCGCATGGCGCGCGCCGAGGCGGGGATGAAGGGCTCGGAGACCACCGAGTAGAGGTGGATGAGGTTCATCGCCGTGCGCAGGGTGAGGGCCGCGCCCTCGGGGTCGGTCTTGATCTCCAGCCAGGGGGCCTTCTCCTCCAGGTAGGAGTTGCCCGCCGACCACAGGGCGCGCAGCGCGGCGGCGGCCTTGCGGTACTGGAGCGCCTCCATGTGGCCCTCGTACTCGGCCAGCAGCTCGGCGATCTGGGCGCCCAGCCTGGCCTCGGCCTCGCCGGCCGCGTTGCCCGCCGGGACGTCGTCGCCGAAGCGCTTGCGGGAGAAGGACAGCACCCGGTTGACGAAGTTGCCGAGGGTGTCGGCGAGGTCCTTGTTGACCGTGGCGGTGAAGTGCTCCCACGTGAAGGAGGAGTCGTCGGACTCGGGAGCGTTGGCGATGAGGAAGTAGCGCCAGTAGTCGGCCGGGAGGATCTCCAGCGCCTGGTCGGTGAACACGCCGCGCTTCTGCGAGGTGGAGAACTTGCCGCCGTAGTACGTCAGCCAGTTGAAGGCCTTGACGTAGTCGACCTTCTTCCACGGCTCGCGGGTGCCGAGTTCGGTGGCGGGGAACATCACCGTGTGGAACGGGACGTTGTCCTTGGCCATGAACTGGGTGTAGCGCACGTCCTCGGCCTCGTACCACCAGGACTTGTAGTCGCGGTTCGCGGGATCGGCGTCCGCCCACTCCTTGGTGGAGGCGATGTACTCGATCGGGGCGTCGAACCAGACGTAGAAGACCTTGCCCTCGGCGGCCAGCTCGGGCCAGGTGTCCGCCGGGACGGGGACGCCCCAGTCGAGGTCACGGGTGATCGCGCGGTCGTGCAGGCCCTCGGTCAGCCACTTGCGGGCGATGGAGGACGCCAGCTGCGGCCACTCCTCCTCGTGCTCCGCGACCCAGGCCTCGACCTCGTGCTGGAGCTTGGACTGGAGGAGGAAGAGGTGCTTGGTCTCGCGGACCTCCAGGTCCGTGGAGCCGGAGATGGCCGAGCGGGGCTCGATCAGGTCGGTGGGGTCCAGGACGCGGGTGCAGTTCTCGCACTGGTCGCCGCGGGCCTTGTCGTAGCCGCAGTGCGGGCAGGTGCCCTCGACGTAGCGGTCCGGCAGGAAGCGCCCGTCCACCGGCGAGTACACCTGGCGGATCGCCCGCTCCTCGATGAAGCCGTTCTCCTGGAGGCGGCGCGCGAAGTGCTGGGTGATCTCGGCGTTCTGCCGGGAGGAGCTGCGGCCGAAGTAGTCGAAGGACAGCTCGAAGCCGTCGTAGACCGCCTTCTGGGCGTCGTGCGCCTGCGCACAGAATTCGGCGACCGAAAGGCCCGCCGCCTTGGCGGCGAGTTCGGCCGGGGTGCCGTGCTCGTCGGTGGCACAGATGTAGAGGACGTCGTGGCCGCGCTGGCGGAGGTACCGGGAGTACACATCCGCCGGAAGCATCGACCCGACCATGTTGCCCAGGTGCTTGATCCCGTTGATGTAGGGAAGCGCGCTGGTGATCAGGTGTCGAGCCATCCTCGGATGCTCCATTTCATTTGTGCGGTACATGCGGCGACAACGGGCCGTGACGGATTGTGATGCTGTTCATCGTATCGAACCGCCGAAAGGCCCGGCGCCGCATTTCTGCGGGTGGACATAACGCAAAAGCGAGGGCAGTGACCTCTCCGTCACGGCCCTCGCGCTGGGGTCATGTTACAGGCGCGGGGCCGGGGTCCCCGACCCGTGACCGGAGCGCGGACGGGGACGGGACCACGGGTTCCGTCCCGTGCCGTCGCCGCCCTATTGCCGGGTGGGAGCTACTGCCGGTAGGCATATGCGTACGCACTGGTTGGGCCGTCACCCGATCGAAGGAGATCACGAGTCGATCGTCACCGAACGCTTTGCTTCCAGGTTTCCTCTCTGCGCCCTTCGAATGCGCCCGCGCTGACAGGCTGACGGCTCGAACGCGGGCAGCCGGCAACCACGACGGGTGCCCGGCGCGCGAGGACCCGGCACGGCACCGGGCCCAGAGCACACGGCACCGCAGGGCACCGGGCACAGGGCACAGGGCACAGGGCGTACGGCACAGGGCACGGCTCGGCGACGAGGGTTCGGCATCCGGCCGATTCAGGGGACGAGGTGGAGCGGTGAGCGATGGCGGACCGGAGGAGTCCGGCGGTGCCGTGGGACTGCCGAGCCGGCGACGGCAGCCGACTCCCATGACCCAGTGGGATCCGCCCGCACGCCTGTCCTATTGGGCCTTCCACACCAATCGACGGCCGGCGTACATGCGTTTCGCGTATCTTCAGCTCGGCTCCGACGCGGCCGCCGAGGACGCGGTGGACGCCACCTTCGACGCGATCATGAACGAGTGGCTCCGGATGCTTCACATGGACCGCCTCGACGCCTACGCCTGGACCGTCCTCAAGCAACGGATCGTCGACCGCCAGCACCGCCGTACGCCCAGCCCCGAACCGATGGACATCAGCGCCTTCGAGGCAGCGCTCAAGGAGGTCCACACCGACCAGTACGAGGTGCTCACCGACACCATCCGCTTCTACTCGGCCGTCTCCAGACTCGCCGAGCGCCAGCGGGACGCGGTGCTGCTGCGCTACGGGCTCCAGTGCAGCCCCGGCGAGGCGGCCGCCGTGATGGGCGTCGACGAGGCCACGGTCCGTTCGCAGCTCGGGCAGGCCCACCGTCGGCTCGCCCGCCTGCTCGACGCGTCCGCCGAATCATGAGGCCGCGAGAGGGCCGGGACTGCGACGGCATCCCCCGCTCCCTGGCCGAGTTCCTGGACCGGGCGAGCGTGCGCGACCGCTACCCGCACTACGACCTCGGCGCGGCGGAGGCCCGGCTGCTGCGCACCCCGCGCACCGGCCTGGGCCACGCCCACGGCCGCACCCGGCGCCGCTCCGGCTACGGCTACGGCTGGAGCGATCCGGCGCGGGACGTGCCGCTCGACGCCGAGCGGGCCCGGCGCGACCTCAAGGCCGTCTGCCTGGCCGTCGTGTGCGAGCCGAAGGCCGAGGCCCGGCTCCGCTCCTTCACCGACCGCTGCCACACCGACCTGGTCGGAGCCGTGGTCTTCGGCTGTCTGCTGCACCTGGCCGGCATGCGCGAAGGCGCCCGCTTCTGGTGGCAGTTCGCCGCCGGTTCGGGCCGGCCGCGGACCGCGCCGGCCGCGTACTGCCTCTTCCTCGACCACTCGCGGCGCGGCGAGCACCACGACGCCCGGGTCTGGGCGGTCGAACTCGGCCGCCGCGGGTTCCGGCCGGGCGGCCGCCGCGACCTGCGCGAGGTGCGGCTGTGCGCGCAGGCGGCCGTCCTGCGCTACGTGCGCCAGCTCGACGACCCCGACCTGGGACCGGTGCCGCTGCCGAAGCCCGGGCTGGCATCGGTGATCGCCGCGTTCCGTCCCCCCGCGGTGCCCGCGGCACCCACCCGGCTGGGCGCCGGCCCGCTGCGCCATCCGTCCCTGACGGCGGCGGCCCGCGTCAGCCGCTCCGCCGCCGGTCCGGGGGAGGCGCTGGCGCAGGCCCGCAGCGCCCTGGACGTCGTACGGGTCCTCGAACGGCACCCGCTGGGCGTACGGGCCGGCCGGCTCGCGCGGGAGGCGGGGCTGGCCGAGGCGGAGCTCCGTCCGCTCCTGGCGATGCTGTGCGAGGAGGAGTACGCGTACCGCCCGGGCGCCGGCGTCTACGGCCGCGGGCCGGCCCTGGACCGGCTCGCCGGACCCGGCCGGACCGGCCTGGCGGAGCAGTTGCAGCGGACGCTGGCGCTGGCGCGGGACAGCGCGGGCGCCGCCGTCTACCTCAGCCGGTACGCCGACGGCGAGGTCCGGATCACGCAGATGGCGGACGGGCCCGGTACCCCGCCGGTGCGGGAGTGGGTGGACTTCCGGGCGGCCGCGCACGCCAGCGCCGTCGGGAAGTGCCTGCTGACCCAGCTCGACCACGACCGGCGCGCCGATCACGTGGCCCGGTACCGCCCGGCCCGGCTCACCCGGCAGACCATCACCGACAGCAGGGTCCTGTTCAACGCCCTGGACGCGGTGGCCCCCGGCGCGCCCGTCTTCGACCTGCGCGAATACTCCCCCGGGGTGGTCTGCGCGGCCGTCCCGATCGCGGCGGGCGACGCCGCCGGGAGTCTCGCCCTCTCACTCCCGGCCACCCACGCGCACCGGTTGCGGCAGGCCACCGAGGCACTGCGCCGCAAGGCCGTGCCGGTGCTCCTGGCCCTGCTGCTGACCGGGGCGATCCCGCCGGACGCCCCGGACGCCGGGTCCTCGGCGCAGCCGCCGGACGCGCCGGTGCCGCAGCCGGCCGGCCCTGCGGGCATCACCCCGGAGGTCCTGCGCCAGCTGCGGAACATGTTCCGTACGCCGCTGACCGGTGCGGCGACCGCGGCCGCGCCCGCGGGCCCGCACCTGGTGAGCGATTCCGCGTCGGCGGCCGCGTACCTCTTCGACGCCGCTTCGGCGGGCGGGCAGCCCCGGCTGGCCCTGCCGCGCACCTACGGCCCGCTCAGCCCGGGCAGCCTCTCCGCGCCCGGCGGGCTGGTGGTGCTGCGGGCGTGGGACTGAGGCGTCAGCCGCCCGGGGTGAAGGAGTCCAGGGCGGCGTCGAAGTGGCCGCGCGCCTCGGCCGTCCGCCCGACGGGCGCGGAGACCCAGACGTCGTACATGCGGCCGTTCTCGTCCCAGCAGAGGTCGAAGGTGTGCCGGGCGCCCTCCGCCGTGGTGAAGCCGTTCCAGGTGAACTCCCAGAGCGCGGCGGGCAGTCCGTTGTGGGTGGTGGGGACGACCGAGGCGTCGCGGTAGCCCGGGTTGGTGTCGGCGCCGCCCGCGGCGAAGGCCCGCATGACGGCGAGCGGGCCGCCGGAGGCGGTCGGCTTGGTCTTGATACCGATGCGGAACGCACCGTCCGGGGAGACGTAGAAGACCCGCTCGTCGTCGGTGCCGCGCTGGTACCCCTCGGGTACGGCCAGGCTGAAACCCAGCGGGTCGGCCATGAGGTCGTAGCCGGCTGGTGCGGCGGGCCCGGAGGGCGGCGGCGTGGCCTGCGTCGAGGGGAGCGGAGCCCGGGCCCGCGGCGAGGCGGGGGCGGCGCCCGCGGGTACCGGGGAGAGCGCCGTACTGGCGGTGGGGCCCGGCGCGGTCCGGCCGGCCGGTTCCGCGGTCCCGCCCCGGAGCAGCGAGGTCACGGCCAAGGTGGCCACCACCGCCAGGGCGACGAGGGCGGCCACCAGGGCGGCCCGCAGCCCGCGCCCGGCGGGCCGCGGCGGCCCGCCGGGCGCAGGTGTGGGCGCGGTGGCGGGGGCCGGCTCCGGGGACGGGGCGGGCGGAACCGCGTCGACGGGCTCGGCGCCGGGCGCAGCCGGCACGGGGACCGGCACAAGCGCGCCCACCAGCGGGACCCGTCCCGTGGCCACGTACGCCGACAGCAGGCGCTGCGCCTCGGCCGCCCCCAGCCGGCGCTCCGGATCGCGCTCCAGCAGTCCCCGGACGACCGGCAGCAGCGGGCCCGCCTGCGCCGGCGGCCGGATCTCGGCGTGCACGACGGCGTGCAGGACCCCGCCGAGCGAGTCGCGGTGGAAGGGCGACTCCCCGGTCAGCGCGGTGCACAACAGCACGCCGAGCGACCACAGATCGGAGGCCGGACCGGCCGCCGCGCCCTGCATCCGCTCGGGCGAGGTGTACTCGGGCGAGCCGACGAACGCGCCGGTCTCGCTGATCGTGGTGGCCCCGGCGAGGTGGGCGATGCCGAAGTCGGTGAGCACCACCCGGCCCGTTGCGGCCTCCATCAGCACGTTCGCGGGTTTGACGTCCCGGTGGAGCACCCCGCGCGCGTGCGCCGCGCTCAGCGCGCCGAGCAGCGCGAGCCCGGTCCGCGCCGTCTCCTCGACGCTCAGCGGTCCCCCGGCGGCGAGCCGGTCGGCGAGCGAGCCGCCGTCGACGAGTTCCATCACGATGTGCGGGCGGCCCTCGTGGTCCACGACGTCGTGGACCACGACGACGTGCGGATGCCTGACCTGTGCGACGGTACGGGCCTCGCGCAGCGCGCCGCCGCTCTCCCGGCCGCCGTCGAGGTGGAGCTCCTTGACGGCGACGGGCCGCCCGAGCAGCTCGTCCTCGGCCCGCCACACGGTGCCCATGCCACCCCGGCCCAGCCGCTTCTCCAGTCGGTAACGACCGCCGATCACAGCACTGTTGCGCGGCTCGCCCTGCGACACGTTCTCCCCCTAGACCCGTTCCGGCCATGATGCCGCACGAGGCGTCGCCCGGGGGGAGCGGACGCGGGGGGCGCAAACGCAAAAGAACCCCACCGGAGTGGGGTTCCTGCTGGTGTCCGAGGGGGGACTTGAACCCCCACGCCCGATAAAGGGCACTAGCACCTCAAGCTAGCGCGTCTGCCATTCCGCCACCCGGACCAGGTGGTCGGCCCCGGTTTCCCGCGGCGACATGGACAACAATAGCAGGGGATCGAGGTGGTTCCGACCAGGTATTCGGACCCGGGGGCCGCTGGCGCACGGCGCTGACCTGCGGGCATGCGCGGTGGGGTGCGTCAGGGGCAGCGGATGACCTGGCCCGCGTACGAGAGGTTGCCGCCGAAGCCGAACAGCAGGACCGGGGCGCCGGAGGGGATCTCGCCGCGCTCGACCAGTTTCGACAGGGCCATCGGGATGCTCGCGGCGGAGGTGTTGCCGGAGTCCACCACGTCCCGGGCGACGACCGCGTTGACGGCGCCGATCTTCGCGGCGAGCGGCTCGATGATGCGCAGGTTGGCCTGGTGCAGGACGACGCCCGCCAGTTCCTCCGGGGTGATCCCGGCCTTCTCGCAGACCTTGCGGGCCAGCGGCGGGAGCTGGCTGGTGGTCCAGCGGTAGACGGCCTGGCCCTCCTGGGCGAAGACCGGGGGCGTGCCCTCGATCCGGACCGCGTGGCCCATCTCCGGTACCGAGCCCCACAGGACGGGGCCGATCCCGGGCTCCGCGCAGGCCTCGACGACGGCGGCGCCCGCGCCGTCGCCGGTCAGCACGCAGGTGGTGCGGTCCGTCCAGTCGGTGATCTCGGTCATCTTGTCGGCGCCGATGACCAGGGCGCGGGTGGCGGAGCCCGCCCGGATGGCGTGGTCGGCGGTGGCCAGCGCGTGCGTGAAGCCCGAGCAGACGACGTTGAGGTCCATGACGGCGGGCCCGCCGGTCATGCCCAGCTTGGCGGCGACGCGGGCGGCCATGTTGGGCGAGCGGTCGATCGCGGTGGAGGTGGCCACCAGCACGAGGTCGATGTCGCCGGGGTGCAGGCCGGCGTGCGCGAGGGCCTTGCCGGCGGCCTGGTAGGCCAGCTCGTCGACCGGCTCCTCGGGGCCCGCTACGTGCCGGGTCCTGATGCCGACCCGCGAGCGGATCCACGCGTCGTTGGTGTCGACCATCGCCTCGAGGTCCTCGTTGGTGAGCACTTTCGCGGGCTGGTAGTGCCCTAGCGCCACCACGCGTGAACCGGTCATGGGCGGGATCCCTCTCGTACGACTGTCAGGTTCACCCAGCTTTGCCTGCTACCGGCGGGTACGGGTGCGTGTGACCCGACAGGATTGAGGGCTCGTAATTTGGAGAATTCAGAGGATCTTCCTGCCGGGGGCACCCGGAACCGCACATCCGCGAGAATGTGCCCGGCAGGTGCGCGACGGACCGTAACGCACGTCAGAGCGACAGAACGTGGAGTGATCACATGGGACGGGTCACCGAACGCCGTCGCGTCGTCCGGATCCGCGGCGGGGTGGCCGGGGTCCGGCCGGACACGCTGGTGGCCGAGGAGCCGCTGGAGATCCGGCTGAACGGCAAGCCGCTGGCCATCACCATGCGCACGCCGGGCGACGACTTCGCGCTCGCGGCGGGCTTCCTGGTGAGCGAGGGCGTCCTCGCGCACGCCTCGGACGTCCAGGCCGTCACCTACTGCGAGGGGGCCACGGACGAGGGGACGAACACCTACAACGTGGTGAACGTGCGGCTCGCGCCCGGGGTGCCGCTGCCCGACATCTCGCTGGAGCGGAACGTCTACACCACCTCTTCCTGCGGCCTGTGCGGCAAGGCCAGTCTGGACGCGGTCCGCACCGCGACCCGCTTCCCCGGTCTCGCGGCCGATCCGGTGCGGGTGAGCGCCAAGGTCCTCGGGGAGCTGCCGGACCGGCTGCGTGCGGCGCAGAAGGTCTTCGACCGTACCGGCGGCCTGCACGCGGCGGCGCTGTTCTCGGCTGAGGGCGAGCTGCTGGACGTACGGGAGGACGTGGGCCGGCACAACGCCGTGGACAAGATCATCGGCCGGGCGCTCCAGGCCGGGCGGCTCCCGCTGGGCGGCGCGGTGCTGCTGGTGTCGGGCCGGGCGTCCTTCGAGCTGGCGCAGAAGGCGGTGATGGCCGGGATACCCGTACTGGCCGCGGTGTCGGCCCCGTCCTCCCTCGCCGTGGACCTGGCGCTGGAGTCGGGACTGACGCTGGTGGGCTTCCTGCGCGGGCAGGACATGAACATCTACGCGGGCGAGGAGCGCGTGACGCTCTGAGCCCGGCGGCCCTCACCCCTTGGCGCGACCCCGGCGGTTCCCGCGGGCCGCCGGCTTCGGGTCGGGGGCCGGCGGGTCGATGCGGTGCAGGTCCAGGGTCGCGGGCAGGGGGCTCGTGCCCGGGCCGCCGGACTCGGCCCAGGCGATGATCTCGTCGGTCGCGGTGTCGTCGAGGGCCCAGCCGAACCAGGTGGCCCTGGCGCCCCGGCGGCGGGCCTCGCTGGTGGGCTGGACGACGATCACGTTGGCCTGAGCGCAGGGGCCGAGGCAGTCGCTGGTACGGACGGCCAGGCGCCCGCCGGACGCGGCGGCGGCCTCGCGCAGCCGGGCCAGCTGGCCGGCGTGGTCGGTGCCGGGGTTCTTGCGGGGGTCTCCACAACAGCAGCCCCGGCAGACCACCAGGGTGCACGGGCGTTCGGCGTGGGCGGAGAGCGGGCGTATCCAGGTCACCGAGGCACGTTACCGGGCCCGGGCGGTGGGGTGTTGGACGGTGCGGGAGACCTCCGCCACACGGTGGGCGGGCAGTTCGGAGCCGTCGGCCGGAACCGGGTCCTGGGCGCGGCGGCGGGCCAGCACCGCACAGACCATCAGCTGCATCTGGTGGAACAGCATCAACGGCAGCACCGCCAGTGCGGTCTGCGGGCCGAACAGCACGCCGGCCATGGGCAGTCCGGCGGCGAGGCTCTTCTTCGACCCGGCGAACTGGATGGCGATGCGGTCGGCGCGTACGAAGCCCAGGCGCCCGGAGCCGTACCAGGTGACCGCAAGCATCACGGCGAGGAGTACGGCCTCCACCCCCAGCAGCGCACCGAGGCGCGGGAGGCTGACCTGGTGCCAGATCCCGGCGGCCACGCCCGCGCTGAACGCGGCGTAGACGACGAGCAGGATCGAGCCCCGGTCCACGTAGCCGAGCGCCTTCTTGTGGCGGACCAGGAAGGTGGCGACCCAGCGGCGCAGGGCCTGGCCCAGGAGGAACGGCAGCAGCAGCTGGAGCACGATCCCCAGCAGGGAGCGGGCGGAGAAGCCGCCGGTCGCGCCGCCCAGCAGCCCGGCGGCGAGCAGCGGCGTGAGGAAGATGCCCGCGAGGCTGGAGAACGAGCCGGCGCAGATGGCGGCGGGTACGTTGCCCCGGGCGATCGAGGTGAAGGCGATGGAGGACTGGACGGTCGAGGGGACCAGGCAGAGGAAGAGCAGGCCCTGGTAGATCGGTGGCGTCAGGACCCCCGGGACGAGCCCGCGGGCGGCCAGGCCCAGCAGCGGGAACACGGTGAAGGTGGCGGCGAGCACGGTGAGGTGCAGCCGCCAGTGGCGCAGGCCGTCCAGGGTCTCGCGGGTGGAGAGCCGGGCTCCGTAGAGGAAGAAGAGCAGGGCGACGGCTGCGGACTGGGCCCCCTCGGCGGCGCTCGCGGCCGGGCCCCGGGCGGGGAACAGCGCGGCGAGGGCGACGGTGACCAGCAGGGCCAGGACGTAGGGGTCCAGGGGGAACCGGGCGGGCAGACGGGGGCGGCGCATGGGTGCTCTCTCGCGGGGGCGTGGTGGCGGGCGGGCGTGGCGGGCGGGCGGGCGTGGCGGGTGTGACGGCGGGCGGGCGTGGCGGCGGGCGGGCGTGGCGGGCGGGCCGTTCCCCATGCTCGCCCGGGCGATGCCCATCGGGAAACCCGTACACCGCACTGACTGCCATCGCGATCCGCAATAAGCTGGCGGGGATGAACGGTCCCGGTATGTACGACCCGACCCAGCTCCGTACCTTCCTGACCGTCGCCCAGACGCTCAGCTTCACGCAGGCGGCGGCCCGGCTCGGGGTGCGCCAGTCCACCGTCAGCCAGCACGTGCGCCGGCTGGAGGAGGCGACGGGCCGGCCCCTGTTCGCCCGCGACACGCACAGCGTCGGGCTGACCGAGGACGGCGAGGCCCTCCTCGGCTTCGCCCGGACCATCCTGGAGGCGCACGAGCGGGCTGCGGCGTTCTTCACCGGTACCCGGTTGCGCGGCCGGCTGCGCTTCGGGGCGTCGGAGGACTTCGTCCTGACCCGGCTCCCGGAGATCCTCAGGACGTTCCGCCAGGAGCACCCCGAGGTGGACCTGGAGCTGTCCGTCGAACTGTCGGGCACCCTGCACGAACGGCTGGACGCGGGCCGCCTGGACCTGGTCCTGGCCAAGCGGCGCGGTCCCGGGGACGAGCGCGGCCGCCTCGTGTGGCGCGACCGGATGGTGTGGATCGGGGTGCAGGGGCTGCGGCTGGACCCGGAGCGGCCCGTTCCGCTGATCGTCTTCCCGCCGCCGGGAATCACCCGGGCGCGGGCCCTGGAGGTGCTGGAACGGGACGGGCGGGCCTGGCGGATCGCCTGTACGAGCGGCAGCCTGAGCGGGCTGATCGCGGCGGCCCGGGCGGGGCTCGGCGTGATGGCGCACACCCGGGGCCTGGTCCCGCCGGGCCTGGTCCGGGTCGGCGGGCTCCCGGAGCTGGGGCCGGTGGAGTTCGCGCTGCTCCAGGGGCGGCGTCCGACCCCGGCCTCGGACGCCCTGGCGGCCGCCGTCCTCTCCGGCGGCGACCGGCTGAGCCGGCCCGCCTGACCGCCTGACCGCCTGACCGCCTGACCGCCCCGCAGGGGTCTCCCGGGCCGCCCCGGTGCAGGTCATGCCCGCTCCGACGGGGGCGGGGGGATCTTGTGGAGGTTTCCCGGGGGGTGCCGGTCGGCCCGGTGCGTGGGATAGCGTCGCGGCGCCGCACGGAGAGGAGCGGGATGTTGCGCGAGTTCACCGTCCCACCCGTGGTCGCGGGCACGCCGTCCGGCGGCCTGGCCGACATCGTGTTCCAGCATGCCCGCGAGGACCCCGCCCGGGTGGTGCTCGGCCGCAAGACGGACGGGGCCTGGTGCGACGTGACCTCCGGCGAGCTGGCCGAGGAGGTGCTGGCGCTCGCCAAGGGGCTGCTGGCCCAGGGCGTCGGGTTCGGGGACCGGGTCGCCGTGATGTCGCGAACCCGGTACGAGTGGACCCTGTTCGACTTCGCGCTGTGGGCCATCGGCGCCCAGCCGGTGCCCGTGTACCCGACGTCCTCCGCCGAGCAGGTGCACTGGATCCTGTACGACTCCGGGTGCACGGGCTGCGTCGTCGAGAACGAGGACCAGGCCATGACCGTCGGCTCGGTCATCGAGCGGCTCCCGGCCCTGCGCAGGCTCTGGCAGCTGGACGCCGGGGCCGTGGCCGAGCTGGTCGTGGACGGGGCGTCGGTGGCGCCCGACGTGGTGCACCGCCACCGCCGAGCGGTCACCCCGGACGCGGTCGCCACCGTCATCTACACCTCCGGTACCACCGGCCGCCCCAAGGGCTGTGTCCTCACGCACGCGAACTTCATGTTCGAGGCCGACACGATGGTGACGCGCTGGGAGTCGGTCTTCCAGGCCGGGGCGGGCGAACAGCCGTCCACACTGCTCTTCCTGCCGCTGGCGCACGTCTTCGGGCGGATGGTCGAGGTGGCGGCGGTCCGCGCCCGGGTCAAGCTGGGCCACCAGCCGGTGCTGGCGGCGGCCGAGCTGCTGCCCGATCTCGCCGCGTTCCGGCCGACCTTCGTGCTGGGGGTCCCGTACGTCTTCGAGAAGGTGTTCGCGGCGGCCCGCCGCAAGGCGGAGGCCGAGGGCCGCACCGGCGCCTTCGACCGGGCGGTGGAGACGGCCGTGCGGTACGCGGAGGCGCGCGAGCAGAAGGCCTTCGGCTCCGGTCCGGGGCCGTCCGCCGGGCTGCGCATGGAGCACCAGCTCTTCGAGAAGCTGGTGTACGGCAAGGTCCGCGAGGCGATGGGCGGCCGGGTGCGGCACGCGATGTCGGGCGGGTCGGCGATGTCGCGCCGGCTGGGGCTGTTCTTCGACGGCGCGGGCATCACGGTGTACGAGGGCTACGGCCTGACGGAGTCGTGCGCGGCGGCGACCGCGAACCCGCCGGGGGCGACCAAGTACGGGACGGTGGGCCCTCCCATCCCCGGCGGCACGGTGCACATCGCGGACGACGGGGAGGTGTGGCTGCACGGAGCCCACGTCTTCTCCGGGTACCTGAACGACCCGCGCGGCACGGAGGAGGTGCTGCGCGGCGGCTGGCTGGCGACCGGGGACCTGGGCCGGCTGGACGAGGACGGCTACCTGAGCATCACCGGGCGCAAGAAGGAGATCCTGGTGACCTCCAACGGCAAGAGCGTCTCGCCGACGGCCCTGGAGGAACGGGTGCGTTCGCATCCGCTGGTGTCGCAGTGCGTGCTGGTGGGCAACGACCGGCCGTACATCGCGGCGCTGCTGACGCTGGACGCGGAGGGCGTCGCGCACTGGCTGTCGATGCGCGGCCTGCCGCAGCGGCCGGCGGCGGAGCTGGTGCACGACGAGGAGCTGACGGCGGAGGTGCGGCGGGCCGTGGTCGCCGCCAACACCCTGGTCTCCCAGGCGGAGGCGATCCGCACGTTCCGGGTGCTGGCCGGGCAGTTCACGGAGGAAGGCGGGCTGCTGACCCCGTCGCTGAAACTCAAGCGGAGGGCGATCGAGAAGGCCTACGCGGCGGAAGTCTCGGCCATGTACCGGCGCTGACGGCGGGTCCGGCGGGACATGTGCCGGACGGAGGACCGAGGACGACCCGAAGGCGGCCCCAAGACCACCCGGGTGGCGGGAATACGCCGCTCGTACCGCCGGTTGTGGCCCGACGACGCGCGCCGCGGGCGCACCGGCACGAGCAGCGCCGGAGCCGGTACCGGAGCGCCGCCCCCAACCCGTCCCGACCGCGAGGAACTCCCCGACGTGAACCAGGTCCCCGGCATCAAGCTCAACAACGGCTCCCTCATGCCCCAGCTCGGCTACGGCGTCTGGCAGGTCCCGGACGACGAGGCGGAGCGGGCGGTGGGCACGGCGCTGGAGGCGGGCTACCGCAGTGTCGACACGGCGGCGATCTACGGCAACGAGAGGGGCACCGGCCAGGCGCTCGCCGCGTCCGGGCTGCCGCGCGAGGAGCTGTTCGTCACCACCAAGCTGTGGAACGGTCCCTCGCGGCGCTGGGGCCGGGACGAGGTGCTGCGCGCGTTCGACGACTCGCTCGGCAAGCTGGCGCTCGACTACGTCGACCTGTACCTGATCCACTGGCCGCGCCCGATGCGCGACGACGTCCCCGGCATCTGGAAGACCTTCGAGGAGATCGCCGCGAGCGGCCGCGCGAAGGCGGTCGGCGTATCGAACTTCCGCCCGGCGGACCTGGAGCGGCTCGGCGAGGACTCCGCCCTGGTACCGGCGGTGAACCAGATCGAGCTGCACCCGCTCTTCCCACAGGACGAGCTGCGCGCGGTGCACGCCCGGCTGGGCATCACCACCGAGGCGTGGTCGCCGCTGGGTCAGGGCAAGGAGCTGCTGACGCTGCCCGCGGTCGCCGCGGTCGCCGCCAAGCACGGGCGCAGCGCGGCGCAGGTGGTGCTGCGCTGGCACCTCCAGGCGGGGCACGTGGTGATCCCGAAGTCCGTCACCCCGGCCCGGATCCGGGAGAACCTGGACGTCTTCGGCTTCGAGCTGGACGCCGCGGACACGGCCGCGCTGGACGCGCTGGGCTCCGGCCCCTCGGCCCGGCGGATCGGCCCGGACCCGGCCGTCTTCGACGTCTGAGGGGCCGGGGCATGAGCGTCCCCCGGGGGGTCTACCGGATTCGCAGCGTGGCCTGTGGTCTGTTGCTGCGGGTCGAGAGCGGGAACCGGGTCGGCGTGGGCCCGGAGGGTGCACAGGGCCCGGACGCCGCGCAGGAGTGGGAGATCTCGCCCGTCCACAGCGGGGGCGGGATCGTCCACATCGTCAGCGTCCGCGCCGAGCGGCGCCTGGACGTGGCGAACGCGTCGACGGAGAGCGGTGCCCGGGTGCAGGTGTGGAAGCCGAACGCGTTCGGCGCGCAGGAGTGGATCGTGGAGGAGCACCTCGACGATCCGGGCGTGGTCTCCCTGGTCGCCTGCATCAGCGGCCTGTCGCTGGAGGTGGACGCGGAGGGCCGGGCCCGGCAGGGCGAGGACGAGGACGCGCCGGCGCAGTGGTGGCGCCTGGAACCAGTCTGACCTCAGCGGGCCGTCAGCAGCCGGCGAAGCCGCTGACGAAGCCCTGGAGGCGGTACGTCGGCTCTCCGGGCGGGGTGTCCTGGCCGGGCAGCCGCCGCAGCCGGTCCGCGAGCTCCCGCGCGGTGGTACCGCGGGGGCTGATCCAGAGGCGTAGCGCCCGGCCGGCAGCCCGGCGGCCGCGCCGCGCGGGGTGCGGCCCTGCCCGCGGCCCGCGAAGAGCGCGTCCCCGTACGGCCGCAGCCCCGCCCCGGCTGCGTGGGCGGTGACCCGCTCCGCCCCGTCCGGGCGGCGTCGGTCAGGTGCGGGGCGAACACCTCGTCGATGTCGCTGCCCAGTCGTGCGCGGCGTCCTTGGTCGACGGTGGTCAGGAAGACCCCGCCGGGGCGCGGCACGCGCGCGGCCTCGGCGATGACGGCCACCACCGCGCCCGGTTCCCGCAGCAGGTGCAGCAGCCACACCGCGATCACCGCGTCCAGCGAAGCCGTTCGGTGCCGCAGCCCAGGTCCAGCAGGGTGCCCGCCGTGGGCGGGAGCAGGCCGAGGACGGCGGCGGCGGCCGCCGCGGCGCGCGGGGCGCCGCCGCGGGGGGCGGCGCAGACCTCGGCCTCCGCGGCGTAGTCGGCCGGCGGCGCCGGACCCGGGGCCGGCCTCAGCGGGCCCCGTGGGCGGGGGCCAGCGCCTCCACTCGCTCGGCGAGGGCGAAGTCGCTCGCGGTCACCGTGTCGCCCGCGCTGTGGGTGTTCACCGACACCCGGACCGAGTCGTAGCCGAGCGTGAGGTCCGAGTGGTGGTTCAACTCGTCCTGCACGACGGCGATGTGGGCGACGAGCGCGCTCGCCGCGAGGTGGCTGCCCAGCCGGTACGTACGCTGGATCCGGTCGTCCTCGAAGGCCCAGCCGGGAAGTTCCCGCAGCCGGTCCTCGATCTCCTTCTGGGAAAGCGGCTCGCCCGACATCCACACGCTCCTTCACGACCGGTCGGCCCCACTGACTGACGTGCTGTCAAGGTTCCCACAGCGGGCGCCGCGGGGAAGGTCCCGCGCACCGGTGCGTGCCGTTTCTTCCGGCGAAGCCCACCGCCTAACGTCGGACCATGACTTCGGCGAGTGTGGGTGCGCTGCTGCGCACGTGGCGGGAGCGGCGCGGGATCAGTCAGCTGGAACTGGCGGGGCGCGCCGGTTCCTCGTCCCGGCACATCAGCTTCGTGGAGAACGGCCGGTCCCGGCCGAGCGAGGAGATGGTGCTGCGGCTGGCGGAGCACCTCGACGTACCGGTTCGGGAACGCAACGTCCTGCTGGTGGCGGCCGGTTTCGCGCCGCGGTACGCCTGCACTCCGCTGGACGCGCCGGAGCTGGGCCTGCTGCGCGAAGTGCTGGAGCGGCTGCTGACCGCGTACGAGCCCTATCCGGCGCTGGTGGTGGACGCGACGTACCAGGTGGTCGCCGCGAACCGGGGCATCGCCAAGCTGCTGGAGGGCGTGTCCGAGCAGCTGCTGGCGCCCCCGCTGAACGCGATGCGGCTCGCCTTGCACCCGCAGGGGCTCGCCCCGCGGATCCGCAACCTGCGCGAGTGGCGCGGGCACCTGCTGGCGCAGATGGAACGGCAGATCGCGCTGGCCCGCTCGGAGCCGCTGCGCGCGCTGTACGAGGAGGTGTCGGCGTACCCGGTGGCGGAGGGGTCCGGCGGCGGTGCTCCGGCGCAGGCCGCTGCGTACATCGCGCTTCCGCTGGTGATCGAGCACGAGGGGCACGTCCTGTCCTTCGTGTCGTCCATCGCCACCTTCAACACCCCGATGGACGTGACCGTCGCCGAGCTGGCCATCGAGACCCTGCTGCCGGCCGACCCGGCGACGGCGAAGTACCTGCGCGACCCGAGCCCCTGAACCGCCCGGGCGCGGGGCGGCTGCCGGGTCCCGGCCCGGGCCGCGACGACGGCCCGGGCGGGGATCCACCGCTGTGGCCGGACCGGCCGCGCCGGGGCGGCTCAGAGCTCCGTGAAGTCGAGGCCGGCCTGGGCGGCGGCCGCCTTGACGGTCTGCTCCAGCAGGACGGCGATGGTCATCGGGCCGACGCCGCCCGGTACCGGGGTGATCAGCGAGGCGCGGGCGGCGGCCGACTCGAAGTGGACGTCGCCGACGTTGCCCTCGTTGTACCCGGCGTCCAGCACGACCGCACCCGGCTTGATGTCCTCGCCCCGGATGAACTCGGCCTTGCCGACGGCGGCGACCAGCACATCGGCCTGGCGCACGAGGGAGGGCAGGTCGCGGGTGCGGGAGTGGCAGTAGGTGACGGTGGCGTTGCGCTCCAGCAGCAGCATCCCGGCCGGCTTGCCGAGGATCGCGCTGCGGCCGACCACGACGGCGTGCTTGCCGGTGAGGTCCACGTCGTACTCCTCCAGCAGCCGCATGATGCCGCCGGGCGTGCAGGAGACGAAGCCGGGCAGGCCGAAGCCCATGGCGGCGAAGGAGTGCATGGTGACGCCGTCGACGTCCTTGCCGGGGGCGATGGCCTCGAAGGCGGCGCGTTCGTCGATGTGGTGCGGCACGGGGTGCTGGAGCAGGATGCCGCTGATCTCCGGGTCCTCGGACAGCTCGGTGAGCGTGGCGACGAGTTCCGCGGTGGTGGTCGCGGCGGGCAGCTCGACGTGGCGGGAGGTGATCCCGGCCTTGGCGCAACGGTTCTGCTTCATGCGGACGTACGTGACGGACGCGGGGTCCTCGCCGACCAGCACGGTGGCCAGACAGGGCGCGGTACCGGTGCGCTCGGTGAGCTCGGCGGCCCGGGCCGCGGTCTGCTCGGAGATGCGGCGGGCGAGGGCGGTGCCGTCCATCAGCCGGGCGGTCCGGTCCGGGGTGTGGGTCTGGGCAGTCGTCATGGGGGTCTCCTGAGCGTCGCTGCGGATCGCGGTTCGCCCAGGCGCGCGGCAGTAGGCGTACGGAGTACGCCGGGCCGCTCCCCGGTGGTGATCCACCCGAACGCCAGTCACGGCCCGCCCCCACTCTAGTCGACCTGCCGGGGGCCCGGCGGGCGGCGGGAAAGCGGTGGATCACGCGGGCGCGAGCTGGGAGGATCCGGACATGACGCGCACTTTCGACGATCTCGTCGCGGAGGCGGATTCCGTCTCCGTGGCCGGCTGGGACTTCTCCTGGCTCGACGGCCGGGCCACCGAGCAGCGGCCCTCCTGGGGGTACCAGAGGCTGCTGGGCGAGCGGCTGGCCGGCGTCCGGTCCGCCCTGGACATCCAGACCGGCGGCGGGGAGGTGCTCGCGGGCGCCGGGCCGCTGCCCCGGCTGACGGCGGCCACCGAGTCGTGGCCGCCGAACGTGGCCAAGGCCACGCGGCTGCTGCACCCGCTCGGCGCGGTCGTGGTCGTGGACGCCGACGAGCCGCCGCTGCCGTTCGGCGACGAGGCCTTCGAGCTGGTCAGCAGTCGGCACCCGGTGACCGTCTGGTGGGACGAGATCGCCCGCGTGCTGGCTCCGGGCGGCACGTACTTCTCGCAGCAGGTCGGTCCGGCCAGCGTCTTCGAGCTGGTGGAGTACTTCCTCGGGCCGCAGCCGGAGGACGTGCGGCGGGCCCGGCACCCGGACGCCGCCGTCGCCGGGGCACGGGCCGCCGGCCTGGAAATCGCCGATCTGCGCGCGGAGCGGCTGCGCACGGAGTTCCACGACGTCGGAGCCGTGATCTACTTCTTGAGGAAGGTGATCTGGATGGTGCCGGGCTTCACGGTCGGGCGCTACCGCGACCGGCTGCGCGAGCTGCACGAACGGATCGAGCGTGAAGGCTCGTTCGTCGCACATACCGCCCGTTTTCTCATCGAAGCCCGTAAATCGGGCTGAGCGGAGGGCGGGAGGAGGGCGGACGGATCGGGGCCCGATCGGGTTGCGCGGCCACAGCGTGGCGCAGGTCACTCAATTCAGCGCGTAACGAATCGACTCGGGCGTGCGATGAACCGACAGGTGTCCTCGCGCGGCCCGGAATACAGAGCCCCCTGGGGTCTGTTTCCCGAGTTCGCGCGATGATGTCCCGCCCACCCCTTATTTGTTCGCAACGAGAGGCTCCTTGTGTCGCTCAGCCCGTCCCGTACGTTCCCTCCGGAGATCGCCGAATCGGAGGCCCTCGTCGCGCTCGTCGAGCGCGGCCGCGAGCAGGGTCACATCAACGGTGACGATGTGCGTCAGGCCTTCGAGGCCGGCCGCATCCCGGTGGACCAGTGGAAGCGGGTCCTGCGCAGCCTGAACCAGGTCCTGGACGAGGAGGGTGTCGCACTGCACGTCAGCGCGGCCCCCGCCACGAAGGCCGCCGTCAAGAAGCCCCGCAAGGCGGCGGCCGCGCCTGCCCGCACCGTGACCAAGAAGGCGACCGCCGCGCCGCGCCCGATCGGCGCGCGCAAGGCCTCGGCCGGCGCGGCCCCCGCCGCCGCTGCGGCGATATCCGCTGCGCCGGCCACCGCCGAGGACGAGGTGACGGCCGAGGCCGCCGCCGA
Source organism: Streptomyces sp. NPDC026522 (assembly GCF_055567555.1). NCBI lineage: Bacteria > Bacillati > Actinomycetota > Actinomycetes > Kitasatosporales > Streptomycetaceae > Streptomyces > Streptomyces sp. NPDC026522. The sequence goes on along the minus strand of NZ_JBVHQF010000001.1, from coordinate 220,916 downwards.
GCCCAAGAAGCGCGTGGTCAAGAAGACCGCCGCCAAGAAGGCCACGGCCACGAAGAAGACGGCCGCGGCGAAGAAGACCGGCGCCAAGGACTCCGACGAGGCCGAGACCCCGGCCGTCGAGGGTGAGGACTGGGCGGCCGAGGACCTCGCCGACGAGGTCGAGGAAGAGGCCCCCAAGGCCGGCGGCACCCAGGGATTCGTGCTGTCCGACGACGACGAGGACGACGCCCCGGCGCAGACGGTCATGGTGGCAGGCGCCACCGCCGACCCCGTCAAGGACTACCTCAAGCTGATCGGCAAGGTGCCGCTGCTCAACGCCGAGCAGGAGGTCGAGCTCGCCAAGCGCATCGAGGCGGGCCTGTTCTCCGAGTACAAGCTCGAAGAGGAGGAGGACCACAAGCCCGCGTTCAAGCGCGAGCTGGAGATCCTCGTCGAAGACGGCCGCCGCGCGAAGAACCACCTGCTGGAGGCCAACCTCCGCCTCGTGGTCTCGCTCGCCAAGCGCTACACGGGCCGCGGCATGCTCTTCCTGGACCTGATCCAGGAGGGCAACGTCGGTCTGATCCGCGCCGTGGAGAAGTTCGACTACACCAAGGGCTTCAAGTTCTCCACGTACGCGACCTGGTGGATCCGGCAGGCGATCACCCGCGCCATGGCCGACCAGTCGCGCACCATCCGCATCCCCGTGCACATGGTCGAGATCATCAACAAGCTGGCCCGCGTCCAGCGCCAGATGCTCCAGGACCTCGGCCGGGAGCCCACTCCGGAGGAGCTGGGCAAGGAGCTCGACATGACCCCGGAGAAGGTCATCGAGGTCCAGAAGTACGGCCGCGAGCCGATCTCCCTGCACACCCCGCTGGGTGAGGAGGGCGACAGCGAGTTCGGTGACCTCATCGAGGACTCCGAGGCCGTGGTCCCGGCCGACGCGGTGTCGTTCACCTTCCTCCAGGAGCAGCTCCAGTCCATCCTGGGCACGCTCTCCGAGCGTGAGGCGGGTGTCGTCTCCATGCGTTACGGCCTCAACGACGGCCAGCCGAAGACGCTGGACGAGATCGGCCGCGTGTACGGGGTCACCCGTGAGCGCATCCGCCAGATCGAGTCCAAGACCATGTCGAAGCTGCGCCACCCGTCGCGGTCCCAGGTGCTGCGCGACTACCTGGACTGATCGGACCGGACACGAACCGGCCCGGGCCCCCGTGCGTACGGGGGCCCGGGCCGGTTTTCGTGGCTCACGCCTGCGGCCGGCCGGCCCGTCGCGCCGCCATCACGGCGTAGCAGAAGACGCCCGCGAAGAGGAACAGGACGCCCTGGTAGACGGCCGCGTACCCGGAGCCCGCCACCAGCCACATGGAGAAGGCGAAGGCCAGGCAGGCCAGGGCGGCGTCGCGGACCAGCCGGCCGCGCCGGACGCGGGAGCGCTGCCCGGAGGCCAGGAAGTACACCTGCGCGGCGGTGGACAGCAGGTAGGGGACGGTCGCCGTGAAGGTGGTGACCAGCACCAGGACCTCGAAGACGCCGTCGCCGCCGGCGGTGTAGTTGTAGACGGTCAGCGCGGAGGCCAGGACGGCGGTCACCAGGACGCCGGCCACCGGGACCCCGCGCCGCTTCGTCTCGAAGACCTTGGGGAAGAGCCCGTCCCGAGCGGCCGCGTACGGGGTCTGCGCGCTGAGCAGGGTCCAGCCGTTGAGGGCGCCGACCATCGAGATCACCGCGGCGCAGGCGACCAGGGTGCCGCCCCAGGTGCCGCCGAACATGGCGTCGACGGCGTCGGAGAAGGGCGCCTGGGAGGTGACGAGCTTGTCGTGGGCGACCAGCCCGAAGACGGCCAGGGTGCCCAGCAGGTAGACGGCGGCCGCGCCCGTGGTGCCGAGGACGGTGGCCCGGCCGACGTTGCGGGCCGGGTCGCGGACCTCACCGGCGCTGACGGCGGCGGACTCGACGCCGAGGTAGCTGAACAGCAGGATCGCGGCGGCGGCGGAGACCGCTCCGACGGGGCTCTGGCCGGTCGCCCGGAAGGGGCCCAGGTTCGCCGCGTCGAAGGAGAACAGCCCGCCGACGGCCACCAGCAGGAGCGGCGCGAACTTGAGCACGGTCGAGACGAGTTGGACGGCGCCCACGTACCGGGTGCCGGCCAGGTTGGCGAGCGCCGGCAGCCACTGCACGGCGAGGGCGCCCAGGCACATGGACCACGTGTGCTCCCCGAGCGCCGGGAAGAGCACCCGGAGGTAGCCGACGGCGGCCACGGCGAGGGCCGCGTTCGAGACCCAGGTGGTGATCCAGTAGCTCCAGGCGGCGAGGAACCCGGCGAAGTCGCCGAAGGCCGCGCGGGCGTAGACGTACGGGCCGCCGGTCTGCGGGAGCCGCTCCGCCAGGCGGCCGAAGACGAGGGCGAGGGCGACCGCGCCGACGGTGAGCACGCCGAAGGCGACGAGGCTGATCGTGCCGAAGGGGGCCACCGAGGCGGGCAGCAGGAAGATGCCGCCGCCGATGATGTTGCCCATGACCAGGCAGGTGGCGACCGGCAGACCGAAGCGGCGGGCGTGCGGGCCGGCCGCGCCGTCGGCGGGAGCGGCGGCGGGGCCGGATTCCGGTGTGGTCTCCGGTGCGGTTTCCGGGGCGTTCAGGGTGGTGCTCACGGGTGGTGCGCCTCAGGTGTTTCATATGCTGGACGGGTCGACATATCGTCGTGCACACCAAAAGCCGCACCAAATCAGCGGTTTTCGTCCCGTACGGGCACCCCTGCGGACGGAAAGATTCCGCTCGGGGCGGTCTCCGGCCGGGAATCCTCCGCCGCCGCCTCCGCCACCTCCGACGCCGCTTCCACCGGCACCTGCGGCCCGTCCGCCTCGCGCAGCCAGCGCCGCATGACGTGGTGCACGGCTTCCGCGCCCACCAGCGCGGGTCCCGGATCCGACAGCTCCGGCGGCCACATCAAGAACGCCTGGCCCTGCTCCCCGCCGAGCCCGCCGTGCGAGCCGATCTGCTCCTCGAAGGCGTGCACCACCCCGGTCCGCGGGTCGCAGGCCGAGTTGACCATGATGTCGGCCACGTGCGGGAAGGAGTCCGTGCGGCGGACGGCCTCGGCCGCGCCCGGGCCGAAGGCCGCCAGCAGGGCCTCCGCCTCGCCGGGGCGGTCCAGCCGGGCCACCGCGCCGTCCGCGCCCAGGACCTCACCGTCCACCAGGAGGAAGCCGATCCCCGGATGGTTGGCCAGGGTGGACAGCAGGGCGGGGTGGGCGCGCTCGATCCAGGCCCGGCCCGCCCGCCCGGGCAGGTCCGGGAAGGAGACCAGCCCGAGGTTGCCCGACGCCAGGACCACCGGCTCGGAGCCCGTCGCCGGGTGCGCCTCCTCCCCCTCCTCCACCGGCCGGTGCAGGGCGGCGAGCACCGCCGCCCGGGCCTCGGCGCCGCTGCGGGTGCGCCCCGCCCGGCGGGAGACCGGCAGCCCGCAGCCGGCCCGGACCAGGTCCTTCAAGGTGAGCCCGTACCGGCCGCGGAAGGTCTCCCCCGGGCTCTGGCCGTGGTCCGAGAGCAGCACGATCCGGTAGGCGCGGGGGGCGTGCTCGGCGACCCGGGTGATCAGCGCGAGGCTGCGGTCGAGGCGGGCCAGCACCCGGTCGGTGTCCGGGCCGTGCGGTCCGGAGTGGTGCGCGACCTCGTCGTAGGCCACCAGGTCGGCGTAGACGGCGGCGCGGCCGGCCAGCATGTCCCCGATCACCGCCGCGACGACCACGTCCCGTTCCACGACGGTCGCGAAGGCCCGGATCAGCGGGTAGAGGCCGCCGCGGCCGACGCACGGGCGCTGGCGCCGGAGCCGGGAACGCAGCGACTGGCCGATCTCCCGGCCCACCTCGGCGACGAAGGAGACGGCGGTACGGACGGCGTTGGCCGGGTCCGAGAAGTACGCGAAGTAGCCCGCACGGGAGCGGTTGGCGCGACCGCGCCGGGCGGAGAGGGAGAGCACCAGCGCGAGCTGGTCGGCGCCCCCGCTGAACAGGTTGCCGCGGCTGGCCCCGTCGAGGGTGAGCAGCCCCCCGTCCCCGGTGCGGGCGATGGCGCGCCGCTGGAGTTCGGCGGCGCCGGCCGGGCGGTTGCAGACCATCACCTCGCCGGTGTCCTTCTCGTACCAGCGGAAGGCCGGTACGTCGAAGGTGGAGCCGTGCAGGATGCCGAGCTGGCTGGCGCCGGTCTGGCTGGACCAGTCCGTGCGCCACGGCATGAGGCGGTGGCCCCGCTCCAGCAGGCCGGCCGCCGTCGGCAGCAGGCCGCGGTCCAGCGCCCGGCGCAGTTCCTCGTGTCCGACGCCGTCCAGCTGGAGGAAGACCAGGCCGGGCGCCGGCCGGGCCCCACCGCTGGCCGCGGCCCCGGGCCCGCGGCGGCGACGCCGGTCGGCGAGCCGGTAGAGCCTGCGGCGGTACGCGTCGTCGTCCCGTACGGCCAGCGCGGTGGAGGTCGCCGACGCCACCGCGGACATCGCCGCGGCGACGAGCACCGCCGTCTCGGGGGCCACCTCGCCGTGGCCGTCGGGGACCAGGCCGATCGCGAGCAGCAGCAGCGAGCCGTTGAGGAAGAACACGAGCAGGCCGAGGACCAGCGCGGGCACCAGCAGCAGGGCCCGCACGACCAGCGGCCACACCAGCGCGCTCAGCAGGCCGAAGGCCCCCGCGCCCCAGGCGGCCGTCAGCCCGATCCGGGTGGGGCTGTCGCCGCCGGGGCCCGCCGCCTGGAGGCGGAAGTCCGGCAGGACGCCCGCGAGCACGAGCATGGTCAGCGTGGACACCGCCCACACCAGGATCACCCGCACCAGCGCACTGCCCGCGCTCCGCCACCGCCGTCGCCCCACACCGCACCCCCGCTCCCGTCTCCCCTGCCAGCGTCGCACGGGTCGGGTCGTCCGGGAGGGTGACGCGGAAGGTCCCCGGGGGGGGTTACGTGCCGTCGTAGCCGGCGGTCGGCATGGAGAGCCGGCGGTGCACCTCGGCCTTCATGGCGGAGGTGTAGGTGGGTTCGTCCTGCCCCGCCGTCTCCAGCCGTACGCCGCGCCGCGCGCACTCGGCGGTGAACTCCTCGACGGAGCGCAGCGCGCGGGCCAGGACCCGGCGGTTGGCGGTGACGAACAGGTCGACCTGCCCGGCGTCGACGTCGCGCCAGAGCCCGCAGTGGTCGGGCCGCAGGCCGTAGACCAGCAGGTGCCGGGTCACGACGTACCCGCGGTCGGCGGCCCAGCGCGCGCACATGGCGTGCTGGCCGCGGGTGTCCACGGCGAAGGGGTCGGCATCGAGTTCCTCGAGCGGGGCCAGGCTGGCGATCGCGGCCACGCGCAGCGCATCCATGGCGGCAGACCCTACTCCGATCCCCGGCCCGGGAGGAGGGGGCGACCGGTCACGGTTGCGCGGGCTTCGGCCTACTCTCGGGGGGACGAGGAGGGAGATCCGCGTGGCGGTGGAGATCACCTGGTGGGGGCATGCCACCTGCACGGTGGAGGACTCCGGCGTACGGGTGCTGACGGACCCGCTGTTCGCCCGGCGGCTCGCGCACCTCAGGCGGCGGCGCGGGGCGCTGCCGCCGCCCCGGGCGGCCGACGCCGATGTGGTGCTGGTCTCGCACCTGCACGCCGACCACCTGCACCTGCCCTCGCTGGCCCGGCTCGCGCCCGGGACCGGACTGCTGGTGCCGCGGGGGGCGGTGCGGGCGGTACCGGCACTGGCGCGGCTCGCGGCCGCGGGCGGGCTGACGTTGACGGAAGTGGCGCCGGGCGAGGAGGTCGCCGTACCCGGCGGGCTGCGCGTCCGGGCGGTCAGCGCGCGGCACGACGGGCGGCGGCTGCCGTTCGGCCCGCACCGGGCCCCGGCGCTCGGGTACGTGGTGCGGGGCTCGGCGCGGACGTACTTCGCCGGGGACACCGGACTGTTCGACACGATGGCCGAGGAGGTCGGGCCGGTGGACGTGGCACTGCTCCCGGTGGGCGGCTGGGGTCCGTACCTGGGCCCGGGGCACCTGGACGCGGGCCGGGCGGCGCGGGCGCTCGCGGAGCTGGCTCCGGCGGCGGCGGTTCCGGTGCACTACGGGACGTACTGGCCGATCGGGATGGACGCCGTCCGGCCGCACGAGTTCCACTCCCCCGGCGAGGAGTTCGTCCGCCTCGCGGCCCGGCTGGCCCCGAAGGTGACGGTACGGGCCCTCGCGCACGGCGATCGGGTGCGGCTGCCGTGACGCTGTGGCAGGAGGCGGCGGAGAGCAGCCCGCAGGCCGTGGGCTACCCGGCGTTGTTCGTGCTGGTGGCACTGGGCGCACTGGTGCCGGTGATCCCGACCGGGGCGCTGGTGAGTTCGGCCGCCGTGGTTGCGTTCCATCAGCCGACGCCGCCCTTCGGTCTGTTGCTGGTGTTCGGCGTGTCCGCGCTCGCGGCGTTCCTCGGGGACCTCGCGCTGTACTGGCTCGGGCGCAGCGGAGCGCGCTCGCGGGGCGGCTCGCGGTGGCTGGAGCGGCTGCGGGGCCGGGCCACGCCGGAGCGGCTGGCGCAGGCGCAGCGCAGGCTCGACGAGAACGGCGTGACGGTCCTGGTGGTCTCGCGGCTGGTCCCGGCCGGGCGGATCCCGGTGATGCTGGCCTGCCTGCTGGCGGGGCTGCCGCTGCGGCGGTTCGCGCGGGGCGACGGGCCGGCGTGCCTGGTGTGGGCGGCCACATACGGGCTGATCGGGATCCTGGGCGGGGCGCTGTTCGCGCAGCCGTGGCAGGGGGTGGCCGTGGCGGTGGGGGTGACCCTGCTGATCAGCGCGGCCCCGGCGCTGTGGCACCGGCTGCGGCCGCCGCCCTGACCCGGACCGGTCTGCGGGGCGCGGCCGGTCTGCGGGGGCGTGGCTCAGAAGGCGCGGGAGGCGCCGATGGGCAGGTCCCACAGGCACTCGCGCGGCAGCCCGGCACGGGACCACGCGGCGCGCACCCGGTGCAGGGGTTCGATCACGGGTTCCGCCGAGAGGACGAACGTGGCCCAGTGCATGGGCGCCATCCGGCGGGCCCCGACGTCCAGGCAGGCCCGGACCGCTTCCTCGGGGTCGGTGTGCACGTCGCGCAGCCACCAGCGCGGCGCGTAGGCGCCGATGGGCAGGAGGGCGAGGTCGATACCGGGGTGCCGTCGGCCGATCTCGCCGAACCAGTGGCCGTAGCCGGTGTCCCCCGCGAAGTAGACCTTCTTGCCCGTGGCCGCGTCCGTCAGCACCCAGCCGCCCCACAGGGTCCGGCAGCTGTCCAGCAGGGTCCGCTTCGACCAGTGGTGGGCGGGGACGAAGTCGAAGCGTACGCCGTCCAGTTCGGCCGCCTCCCACCAGTCGAGCTCGGTGACCCGGGTGAACCCGCGGCGGCGGAACCAGCGGGCCAGGCCGGCCGGGACGAAGACGGCGGTGTGCCGGGGCAGCCGCTTGAGGGTGGGGGCGTCGAGGTGGTCGAAGTGGTTGTGGCTGATCACCACCGCGTCCACGGGCGGCAGTTGCGCCCAGGGCACGCCCACGGGCGTCATCCGGGCCGGGGTCCCGAGGATCCGCCGGGACCACACGGGGTCGGTCAGTACGGTGAGCCCGCCGGCCCGCAGCACCCAGCTGGCGTGCCCCGCCCAGGTGGCGCACACCGTCCCGGGGGCCGACGGGGGCAGCGGGGCCGGCCGGTACGGCAGGTCGGGGATTCCGGTGAGCCCTTCGGCGCCCGGCCGGAAGGCGCCCTCGCGGGCCAGCCGGGCGAGGGCCCGTACGCCGGGCAGCGGGGTGGTCAGCCGGTCGGCGAACGAGCGGGGCCAGGAGCGGAGTTCCCCGAGCGGCCGGGGCGCGGGCAGGGCGGGGGCCGGGGGCGCGGCGGGGCCCGCGGGCGGGGCCGGGGCGGCGGCCGGAGCCGGGGCCGGCTCGGGGTGGACGGGCACGGGCCGCGCCGCGCCCGCGCGTACGGCCCGGACCGCCCTCTCGGGCCCGACGGCGTCCTTCTGGTCCCTCACGAGAAGTCTCCGTTCGCCTGCTCGGTCGCCTTGGTCGTCGGTTCAGTCGGCCAGGGCCGCCAGCACCGACCGGAGCCGGTCCAGGCAGGCCCGTACGTGCGGCAGCTCCAGGGGCTCCCGGGCGGTGAGGGAGGCCAGCCGCTGCTCGGGGCCGGACCCCAGCAGCGGTCCCGTCGACAGGCGTACCCGCAGCGCGTCGGGTGCGTCCGCGAACCGCTGGCCGCCGGGGGTCGGCGCGCCCAGCCGGGCGCCGAGCCAGTCCTCCAGGTCCATCGCGTCGCCCACCCCGTGGCGGGCCAGCCCGGTGCGGAGCGGGGAGAGGTCCGCGTACAGGTGGCGGCCGGCCTGCGGGGGCCGGGCGAACGCCCCGGCGGCGAGCAGCTCGTGGTGCGCCGCGGCGGCCACCGTGCCGTGCAGGGCGGCGGCCGCGTACGCCCGTTCGGAGACGGCGTCGGGCTCGTGGAGCGCGTGCGCGGCGGCCCCGGCGACCGGCCCGGCGACGAGCGCGCCGGTGGCGGCGAGGACGTCGAGCGTGCGCGCCCGCAGCCCGCTTCCGCGCGCGGTGCCGGGAAACCGGACCACCGCCGCGGGCCAGCCGGAGGGCAGCAGTGACCCGGACAGGTCGACCAGCACGGCGGCCCGGTCGGGGAGCATCTCGGCGGGACTCAGCACCAGCGTCTCGTGCGGCCGGTGCACGGTGTCGCGCCAGCTCTCGTCGCTCACCACGAACAACCCGGCGGACTCGGCGGCCTCGCAGGCCTCGCGCACCATCTCGGGCGGCGGCACGGTGGCGGTCGGGTCGTCGGCGACGGACAGCAACAGGATCCGCGGGTCCCCGCCCTCGGCGCGCACCCGCCGGACGGTTTCCAGCAGGGCGTACGGATCGGGTACGCCGCCGCACTCGGCGGGCGTCGGCACGTGGTAGGCGCGCCGTCCCAGGAGCCGGACCTGCGGTGTCCACCAGGCGGGACAGGGCCGGGGCAGCAGCACGTCGCCGCCGTACGCGCCGAGCAGCGCGAGCAGCAGCCCCGGCGCGCCGGGCCCCGCCGCGACGTCTTCGGGCCGGCTGGGCAGTCCGCGCCGGGCCCAGAAGCGGCAGGCGGCCCCCCGCACCGCCGCACCGCCGCCCGGGGGCTCGGGGGCGGCCCGTCCGGCGGCCCGGGCGAGGACGGCGGTGAGTTCGGGCAGGACCGGCAGGCCGGGCTGCGGAGCGGGCGGTCCGTCGCGGACGTTGCCGCGCTCCTGCGCCGTGCTCCGCCCCGGCCCCGCCGTCCCCGACATCGCGCCGCCGCCTTCCGTCGTTCCGTCCCCGGGCACCTCTCCGCCGGATCATGCCCTTTATACGGTTATTTACCCGCTATCGCCCGCCCGTGCGGGTCAGGCCCGCCTCCCCAGCAGCCCCAGCAGCCGGGTCTGCGCGTCCGCACCCGGCGGCACCTCCAGCGGCTCGGCGAACATCCCGGAGGAGGCGAGCGCGTCCGCGTACGGCAGGACCTCCTTGAGCGAGAACTCGACGAGGCCGTCCGGCATCCGGTCGTCGGCGCCGATGGCCCGCGAGAGGTCCCAGGCGTGGACGACGCAGTCGGCGGTCAGTTCCGAGCAGTACGCCGACCCGAGTACGGGTCCGTACGAGAGCCGCACCGTCCTGCCGAGGGCGCCGGGCGCGGCGAACGCCGAGTGCGCGGCGACGGCCGCCCGGTCCCAGGCGGCCACCGGGTCCGCGCCGAGCAGGTCGCCGGAGAGTTCGTCGCCGACTTCGGCGACCGTGCGGCCCTCGGTGAGCAGCGGCGGCACCCAGAGCTGCTCTCCGGTGACGTGGTTGACCAGGTCCCGCACGGTCCACTCGGTGCAGGGGGTCGGGGCGCCCCACTGCCCGTCCGTTACGGCGCGCACCCGCGCACCGAACAGCCGCAGCGCCTCGGCGTGCTGTCGGAGCAGGGTTCCGGGCATGGGTCCCACCGTCCTCGGGCGTGCTCGCTCCCCCTGGGGCCCACTGTCCTCGCACCCCGGTTGACCTGCCACCGACCAGGGCAGCGCCCTTGCCAGGCAGCAGGCGTGTCCATATGTCAAAACGCATATCTCAGATTGCGAGCGGATCCTCTACGGTGATCACACGCTTCGACGAGGAGGAGTCACCGCCATGAAGGAGACCGTCTACACGCACGGCCACCACGAGTCGGTCCTGCGTTCGCACCGCTGGCGCACCGCCCGGAACTCGGCCGCGTACCTGACCGGCGAACTGCGGCCGGGCATGTCGGTCCTGGACGTGGGCTGCGGCCCCGGCACCATCACCGCGGACCTGGCGGAACTGGTCTCCCCGGGCGGCCGGGTCACGGCGGTCGACGCGGCGGCCGAAGTCCTGGAACAGGCCCGGGCGTACGTGGCGGAGCGCGCACCCGGCGTACCCGTCGAGTTCGCCACCGCGGACGTGCACGCGCTGGACTTCCCGGACGGGTCCTTCGACGTGGTCCACGCCCACCAGGTGCTCCAGCACGTCGGGGATCCGGTACGGGCGCTGCGCGAGATGCGGCGGGTGTGCCGGCCGGGCGGGATCGTGGCGGCGCGCGACGCGGACTACGCGGCGATGACCTGGTTCCCGCAGACGCCGGGCCTGGAGGACTGGCAGAGCCTGTACCGCCGGGTGGCACGGGCCAACGGCGGCGAACCGGACGCGGGGCGACGGCTGCTGTCGTGGGCGCGGGCGGCCGGGTTCACCGAGGTGGCGTCCTCGGCGACGTCCTGGTGCTACGCCACCGCGGAGGAGGTCGCCTGGTGGTCCTCCCTGTGGGCGGACCGCACGACGGACTCGGCGTACGCGTCGCTCGCGACGTCGGGCGGCCACGCCACCCCGGCCGGACTGACCGCGATCGCCGAGGCGTGGCACGCCTGGGGCGCGGCCCCGGACGCCTGGTTCTCGGTCCTGAACGGGGAGATCCTGGCCCGCGCCTGAGCGGTCAGGGCGACTTGGGGCGCATGCGGAAGTCGTAGGCCGGGGGCAGGGGGCGGTCCGTGAGCGCCGACCAGACGTGTTCCAGGGTTTCTTCCCCCTCGCGCAGGTCCGGCACCTCGAAGCCGTCCTCGAAGACCCGCCGGGCCGCGCCGAGGTGGCCCTCCGCCGCCAGCAGCCGCGCCGCGAGGAGCCGGAACCGGCCGTGTTCGCGCAGGGCGGGCCGCAGCCGGTCCCAGACCGAGCGCGCCGCCGCGAGCCGGCCGGCCGCCAGGAGGGCCGTCAGCGCCTCCCGGCCCAGCGCAGATTCCGCAGCGAGCCACGGTTCGCCGCCCCGGCTCTCCTGCGCCAGGTCCTCGAAGGCCTCCGTGTAGCGGTCCGCCGCCCGCCCGGCGTCACCGGCCAGCGCGTCGGCCACCGCCAGGCAGCGCAGCAGCGGCCACCTGGAGGGCGCGAGCGCCAGGCCGCGCTCCCAGCTGCGTACGGCCTGGGCCACGTCCCCGGCGTGCCACTGGGCGACGCCCAGGTGGTACTCGGTCAGCGGGTCGGCGGGGGCGGTCTCCAGCATGTCCCGCCAGTGCGGGGCCACCAGGGTGTCCCCCGGCGGAGCCACCCGGCGCGGCGCCGGGAAGACGCCGGTCCGCCACAGTTCCAGCCAGGGCGCCTGCGCCTCCCCCAGGGTGGCCTCCGGGAACGGGGTCCCGGGCAGCTTGAAACCCTCGCAGAGCACCTCCAGCGCGCCCCACCCGGAGCCGGTCGCCAGCCGCTCCCCCGGCTCGGCGTCGGCCGAGCCGCGCCATGCCGCGTACGCCGCCTCCACCCGCTCGGCGGGCAGCGCGGCCTCCAGGGCCGCCGCGGCCGCGCCGCGCGCCGCCGCCCAGTCGGGGCCGTGCACCGCGGCGGGGTCCGCGCGGAGCGGCCCGTACGCCTCCAGCCAGCTGAACTCCGCCCCGGCTTCCAGGCGTACGTGCTCCAGCTGGGTCCGGGCGAGCCCGGCCTGGATCTCGGCGTAGCCGCCCGTACCGGGCTCGGTGAGCCACTCCTGCCAGCGCCGGCCGCCGTCGCCCGCGCCCCAGGTGAACAGCTTGCGCCCGCGCAGCAGCCCGGTGGAGGTCTGGACGAGGCCGCGGCCCTCGGCGTCGAGGGAGGCGATCCACGGCCGGGCGTCTGCCGGGAGCTCGTAGAAGTAGTCGGCGGGGTGCGCGCCGCGCGGCGGGTAGGTGCGGTCCGCGCCGTCCCAGTCCGGGACCGGGATCCGCCGCAGCGAGCGCTCGTAACCGAAGTGCCAGGCCTCGTCCGCCGGCGCCAGCACGCGGCTGCCGGGGTCGTCGGGGACGGCGGTGTTGGACCACCAGTAGACCGGGGCGGGCCGCTCGTGCGGGTTGCGCACGCGGACGCCCACGTACAGGAACTCCGACTCCTGCGGCAGCCACAGGTCCACCTGGAACGGCAGGTCGCGCAGCCGCTCCCACTCCCACAGCCGGACCATCACGCCGCCGTCCGGGGCCGGGACGAGCGCGGCGTGCAGCGGGGCGCAGGACAGGGTGGTGTGCCCGGTGGCGCCGATGTTCCATTCCACGCCGCCCGAGAACCAGGCGCCGTTGAGGGCGAAGTTCGCGGGCTGGAACACCGGGTTGCGGTACAGGAGTTCGCGGCCGGTCGGGAGGTGGAGGAGCGAGTGGATCCGGCCGCCGAGCCCGGGCAGCACCGTGACGCGCAGGTGGGCGTTCTCGATGACGACGGCTTCGAAGTCGCGCCTGCGCCGGGCGCGTTCGTACCCGTCGCGGAGCCGTACGGGCAGCAGCGAGCGCAGCGGTTCGTAGCCGATCTGCCGGGCCATGTCGCGCGGCAGCCCCTGCCGCGCCCGCTCGTCCAGTACGTGTACCTCGGCGGGCGCGCGCAGGGCGGGCAGTGGGTTCTCGGGGCCGAGCGGGGCGGCGGGGAGGGTCAGCTGGGCACGTCGGACGGTGGTGGCCATGAAGGAATGGAACACGCCGCACCGGCCGGTGCACAGGGGTTCCGCGGATCACCACCGGTCAGGATTACGCAAAGCGGTGGCCTACGGTGCGGTCAGCGCCCAGCGCTCGTGGTCCCGCCAGGCGCCGTCGACGTGCAGGAAGGCGGGGGAGAAACCCTCCAGCCGGAAGCCGGGCCGGCGTACGAGCGCGATCGAGGCGGTGTTGCCGGGCTGGATGTTGGCCTCGAGCCGGTGCAGGCCGAGGCCGTTCGCCCCGGCCGGGGCGAAGGCGTGGGCCAGGACGAGGCCGAGCGCCTCGCCGAGCAGTCCGCGGCCCGCCGCGTGCGCGAAGGCCCCGTAGCCTAGGGCGCCGCACTGGAACCCGCCGCGGACGATGTTGTTGATGTTGACGAACCCGGCCGGCGCGCCGGTGGCGCGTTCGCAGACGAGGAAACCGGCGTGCCCGTCACCGGTGAGGCGGGCCGCGTAGGGCTCGTAGGCCTCGACCGTGTCGGGCGGGAACAGCCAGGGCCGGTGCAGGTCCCGGCTCTCCTGCACCCGGGTGGTGAACTCGGGCCCGTCGGCGGCGCGGTAGCCGCGGATCCCGACGCGGGGCCCCTCGCGGAGGTAGTGGAGACCGGCCATCGGCCCAGCCTACGGTGGCGGGTGGGGCCGCGCCCCGTGCCGCCGTCGGTCTCAGGGTTCCAGGGGCAGGTTCGGCAGGTCCGCCCGCTCGATCCCGAACACCTGCACGTAGAGGGCGAGTTCGGCCTCCAGGGCGCGGACCATGGTGTCCGCGCGCCGGAAGCCGTGGCCCTCGCCCGCGAAGGTGAGGTAGGCGTGCGGCACCGAGCCGCCCCGCAGCGCGGCGAGGAAGCGCTCCGCCTGGGCGGGCGGACAGACCGGGTCGTCGAGGCCCTGGAGCAGCACGAAGGGGGCGGTGATCCGGTCGGCGCGGGCCACCGGGGAGCGTTCGCGGCAGCGCACGCCCAGGGTCTGCGGCGGCCCGGCCAGGCCGTCGACGTAGTGGGACTCCAGGTCGTGGGTCTCCGCCGCGAAGCCCCTCAGGTCCAGCACGGGGTAGCTGATCGCCGCGCAGGCGTACAGGTCGTTCGCGGCCAGGGAGGCCGCCGCGGTCCAGCCGCCCGCGCTGGCGCCGCGGATCGCGAGCCGGTCCGGGTCGGCGGTGCCCTCGGCGGCCAGCGCCCGGGCCACGGCCGCGCAGTCCTCCACGTCGACCACGCCCCACTGCTCGCGCAGCCGCTCGCGGTAGGCGCGTCCGTAGCCGGAGGAGCCGCCGTAGTTCACCTCGACCACGCCGATGCCCCGCGAGGTGAAGTAGGCGATGTGCAGGTCGAGTACGGGCGGCACGTGGTCGGTCGGGCCGCCGTGTGCCCACACCGCGTACGGGGGCAGCTCGTCGGCGGGCGCCGGGCGGTCGGGGTGGTGCGGCGGGTAGACGTGGGCGTGGATCTCCCGGCCGCCCGGGCCGGGGAACGTGCGGCTCTGCGGTTCCGGGTAGTACGCCGGGTCCACGGGATCGGCGGCCCGGGCGCCGATGACCCGGGCGTGGCCGGAGGCGGTGTCCAGCTCGACCACCTCGTACCCGCTGCGCGGGCTGGCGGCGACCCCGTACACCCGCGTGCCGTGGACCGCGAGGGTGGGCCGCCAGTCCGTCCACGGCCCGGCCGCGTCGACCAGGTCCGCGGTGTCGGGATCGAGCACGCCGAGCACCGAGGAGCCCCGGCCGTGCAGGACGGCGATCAGCCGGTCCGGGAGCGGGGCGAGCCAGGCCAGGCCGGGCTTCCACAGCGGGCCGCCGAACTCCTCCTCGCGCGGACAGAGGTTGACGGCCTCGCCGGTGTCCGGGTCGACGCGGTACGGGTTCCACCAGCCGCCGCGGTCGCTCACCGCGAGGAGGGTCCCGTCGGCGGCCCACTCCACCTGGGCGACGGCCTCGTCGGGTCCGCCGAGCACGGTGCGGGCCCGCGCGAGGCCGTCGTCCGTGAGGTCGGCCAGCAGCAGTTCGGTGCCGTCCCAGGGCATCCTCGGGTGGTCCCACACCAGCCGGGCCGCGAGCCGCCCGTCCGGGGAGATCCGCGGTCCGGTGGTGAACCGGTGCCGGTCGTCGGTCAGTTCCCGTACCAGCGACCGGTCGGCGGCGGCCGACCCGTCCAGCGGTACGGCGGCCACCACGCGGCGCACGTCGGTGGGCGCCGGCCCGGTGAACTCCTCCATCACGCACCAGACTTCGCCGCCGCGCAGCACCGGATCGGCCCAGCGCAGCCCGCCGTGGCCCGCCGGCGGCGAGCCGGGCGGGGTGAGCGGCCGGGGCGCGGGGCCGCCGGGTGCGTCGGGCTCGTACGCGTACATTCGCTGGTCGGCGTGGTGGACGAACACCACCAGCGGCCCGCCGGTGGCGCGTTCGGTACCGGCCCAAGGGCGGCCCCCGTACTCGGTGAGCCGGCTGCGGACGTCCCAGGGCGCGTCCAGCACCGACCGCTCGGGGCCTGCGCCGGCGGGCCTGCGGACCAGGGTGCGGCGGCCGCCCTCGGCCGGGCGGGGTTCGGTCCACCACACCTCCGGGCCGACGGTGCCCAGGTACTCGGGCCGCCCGTCGAGCGAGGCGGCCAGCGCGGCGTCGATGGGCGAGGGCCAGCTCCCGTAGGGCCCGGCCGGGAGTGCCGTCATCGCCCGGCCCCCGTCACAGGGTGCGCAGCGCGCGGTCGAGCACCCGGACCCCGAAGTGCAGGGCGTCCACCGGCACCCGCTCGTCCACGCCGTGGAAGAGGGACCAGTAGTCGTAGCCGGGCGGCAGCTTGAGCGGGGAGAAGCCGTAGCCGGTGATGCCGAGCCGGGAGAACTGCTTGGCGTCGGTGCCGCCCGCCATGCAGAACGGCACCACGTGCCCTTCGGGGTCGAAGTGCTCGACGCTCTCGCGCAGGATCCCGTACGTCCGGCCGGTGACGGGCGCTTCGAGTGCCACTTCCCGGTGGTGGAACTCCCAGTGCACGTCGGGGCCGGTGAGTTCGTCGAGGGTGGCGATGAACTCCTCCTCGCCGCCGGGCAGCATTCGTCCGTCGACGTAGGCGGTGGCGTGCTCCGGGATGACGTTCAGCTTGTAACCGGCGCTGAACATGGTCGGGTTGGCGCTGTTGCGCAGCGCGGCCTCGGCCAGGGCGGCGGCCGGGCCGAGCTTGCCGAGGAGCGCGTCGAGGTCGAAGCCGCGGGCGCGCGGGTTCACGGACAGGCCCTGGTGGGCGGCGAGTTCGGTGAGGCAGGCGGCGACGGTGCCGGTGAGCCGGACGGGCCATTCGTAGGCGCCGATCCGCGCGACGGCGGCGGCGAGGCGGGTGACGGCGTTGGCACGGTTGGGCTTGGAGCCGTGGCCGGCGGTGCCGTGCGCCGTCAGCTTCAGCCAGGCGGTGCCGCGCTCGCCGGCGGCGATCGGGTAGAGGGGGCGGCCCGGGCCGGTGTGCAGGGTGAAGGCGCCGGATTCGCTGATGCCCTCCGTGCAGCCCTCGAACAGGTGCGGGTGGTGGTCGGCGAGGAAACCCGAGCCGTCGACGGCGCTGTCCTCCTCGTCGGCGGTGAAGGCGAGCACGACGTCCCGGCGGGGCTTCGTGCCGGTCCGGGCCCAGCCCCGTACGACGGCCAGCACCATCGCGTCCATGTTCTTCATGTCGACGGCCCCGCGGCCCCAGACCACACCGTCGCGGATTTCCCCGGAGAAGGGGTCCAAGCTCCAGTCGGCGGCCTCGGCCGGGACCACGTCGAGGTGGCCGTGGACGAGGAGGGCCTCGGCGGACGGGTCGCTGCCCTCGATCCGGGCGACCACGTTGGTGCGCCCGGGCGTGCGCTCCAGCAGGACCGGCTCCAGCCCGGTGGCGGCGAGCCGCTCGGCGACGTACTCGGCGGCGGGCCGTTCCCGGCAGTCGCCGGCGCCGCGGTTGGTGGTGTCGATGCGGATGAGGCCGGAGGTGAACTCGACCGCTTCGTCGAGCGCCGCCCGGTCCACGCTGTCGTCCGTGGGGCCGGCGGTCGATCGCATGGGCTGCATGTCAGCCATACTGCTCCTCCACGGCCGCGGAGACGACCGTCGTGACCGCCTTGAAGGTGCGGATGCCCTCGTACATGGTCTCGCTGGTGTACGCGACCCGGCGCTCGCCGGAACGGGCGACGCCGGGGATCACGGTGGCGGCCGCCGGCAGGTGTGCGGCGTCGAACTCCACCTCGACGGTGTAGGGACCGTGCGCGTGCGGTTCGTGGCGGGCGGCCAGCCGGGTCGCCCGCCCGGCGGCGGTACGGATGTCGGCGGCGGTCCGGGCGGGGGTGCGGCACACCGCCGCGTAGCGCGAGACGTGGTCCTTGACGGCGACGCACTCCGCGGCGGGCGCGTAACCGGCGGCGTCGGCGCAGGTCAGGTCGTCACCGGTGACCAGGACGACGGGGACGCCGTACTCGGCGACGACGTGCGCGTTCAGCCGGCCCTCGCTCGCGGGGACGCCGTTGAGCCAGACGCCGGTGATGGTGTTGGCGAGGTAGGTGTGGGCGAGTACGCCCTCGGCGCCGGCGCCGGTGTGGTAGCCGACGAAGGCGATGCCGTCGACGTCGCCGTGCTGGACGCCCTCGACCATGGACAGGGACTTGTGCCGGCCGGTGAGCATCTCGGCGCGTTCGTCGAGTTGCTCCAGCAGCAGGTTGCGCATGGTCCAGTGGGCCTCGTTGACCAGCACCTCGTCGGCCCCGCCGTCGAAGAAGCCGAGGACGGCCGCGTTGACGTCGGAGGTGAACAGGGAGCGGCAGCGTTCCCACTGCGGGGTCCCGGGCAGTACGTCGGCGGGCCAGGTGACGCCGGTGGCGCCTTCCATGTCGGCGGAGATGAGGATCTTCATCGGGCCCCCGGTCGGTCGGGTCGCGGACGGTCCAGCCTAGGCCGTCTTCCCCCCGAAAGCCCGGGGCCACGCCCGGGGCCCGGGCGTACTCGCCGGTCTCCGGGAATTCCACCCGAACCGGTGAGCCGCCCGGTGGCCCTCGCGGCAACGGCCTTGCTCAGCCCTCGACTTCGGCCGCGAGGTTGGTGAGCACCGTGTCGTAGATGCGGCCCAGGCCCTTGGGGGCGAAGGTGCGCTCGAAGAAGCCGCCGATGCCTCCGGCGCCGTTCCACACGGTGGAGACGACGGCCCTGGACCGGCCCTCGCCGGCCGGCGTCACGGTCCAGGTGGTGACCATGGAGGAGTTGCGGTCCTTCTCCACGAGCTGCCCGTCGGTGGGCTCGCTGACCTCCAGCAGGCAGTCCCGTACGCGCTTGCTGGTGGCCTGGAGCTTCCAGTGGACCAGGGTGCCCTCGCCGTCGCCGCCCTCGCGCACCTCGTACTCGCTGAAGTGCTCGGGCAGCAGCTTGCCCCGGGTCCCGGTGTAGTCCGCAAGCGCGTCGAACACGGTCTCCGCGTCGGCCGCGATGATCCGCTCCGTGGTGGCCTCGACCTGCGCCATAGCTGTTCCTCCAGCAGTTGTGTCCGCTCGTCGCGGCAAGCCAACCACCTCGGGGGCGGGCGCCCAAATCGGGTCCGGCCGGCTCCGGGCGCCCCGTACGGCCCCTGAACGCTCATCAGATCGGGCCAATGGGCGGCGCAATCCGGGTTTCGGGGCGTGGTTTCCGGGACGATTCCGCCCAGAACCCTCGGCTGGGAGGCCCCATGCTCGACCCCCTGAACCCGCGCGGCTCCATGAAGGAGAGCGGACCGACGAACAGCAGCCCGACGGACGGCGGCCCGGCGACCGGTGGGCCCGGGCGGCGCGGCGCGCTCAGGAGCCGCGCCGCCGTGCTGCTCTCGGTCGCGACCGTCGCCGCCGCCCTGGCCACGCCGGTCACGGCCGCCCCGGCGGCCCCGGCGGCCCCGGCCGGCTCGGCTGCGGCGCCGCGCTGGACCGGCTGCGCGACCGCCCGCTACCCCTCGCTCCAGTGCGCCTCCCTCAAGGTCCCGCTCGACCACGACGACCCCGGCGGCCGGCAGATCACCCTGGCGCTGACCCGCGTCCCGCACACCGCGGCGAAGTCACAGGGCCCGCTGCTGGTCAACCCCGGCGGGCCGGGCGGCAGCGGCCGGGCGCTGGCCGGTTTCGTCGCCGCCGCCCTGCCCAAGGACGTGGCGGCCGCCTACGACGTGATCGGGTTCGACCCCCGGGGCGTGGGCAGGAGCGAGCCGGCCCTGGACTGCGCCGACGGGTACTTCGCCCCGGTGCGGCCGGACTCCGTCCCCACCGACGGGCGCGCCGAGCAGGCCAACCTGGACCGGGTCAAGTCCTTCGCCGAGTCCTGCCAGGCCAAGCACGCGGACGTGCTCCCGTACATCGACACCATCTCCGCCGCCCGCGACCTGGAGGTGCTGCGCACCGCCCTGGGCGCGGCGAAGCTCAGCTACTTCGGCTACTCGTACGGGACCTACCTGGGCGCGGTGTACGCCAAGCTCCACCCGGACCGGGTGCACCGCCTCGTCCTGGACTCCGTCGTCGACCCGGGCGGGGTCTGGTACGAGGACAACCTCGCCCAGGACCGGGCCTTCGACGCCCGCCACAAGGCGTTCACGGCGTGGGTGGCCCAGTACGACGAGAAGTACCGGCTCGGCGGCGACCCGGCCGAGGTCGAGCGGCGCTGGTACGAGATGCGCGAGGCGCTGCGGGAATCGCCTGCGGGCGGGAAGGTCGGCGCGTCCGAGCTGGAGGACACCTTCATGCCGGGCGGTTACTACAACGGCTACTGGCCCAACCTGGCCGAGGCGTTCTCCGCGTACTCCGTGGCCGGGGACGAGAAGCCGCTGGTCGCCGCGTACGAGCGGTTCGGCGCCGTGGAACCCGCGGCGGGCAACGGCTACAGCGTGTACACGGCGGTGCAGTGCCGGGACTCGGCGTGGCCGAAGGACTGGGGCACCTGGCGGGCCGACATGTGGCGCACGCACGCCGAGGCGCCCTTCATGACCTGGAACAACGCCTGGTACAACGCGCCGTGCGCGTTCTGGAAGACCGACCCGCTGGCCGCCCCGGACGTGACCACCACCGGGCTCTCCTCGGCGCTGCTGTTCCAGGCGACGGAGGACGCGGCGACGCCGTTCGGCGGTGCGCTGAGCATGCGGGAGAAGCTCAAGGGCGCGGCCCTGGTGGTCGAGGAGGGCGGCGGCAACCACGGGATCGCGCTGAGCGGCAACAAGTGCCTGGACGACAAGCTGGCGGCCTACCTGCGGACGGGCAGGGCGGCGGACGCCACCTGCCCGGCCCTGCCCGCCCCGACGCCGGCCGCGGCCACCCGCGCGCTCCCGCACTCGGCGGGCGGCGCGGCCCTGCACGGGCTGCTGGGCTTCCGGGGCTGACGCCGGCGGGGCCGGCCGGTCAGCTGCCCGCCCCCTCGGGGGCGGGCAGCGCGCGCAGGGACGCGGTGGCCGCCACCGCGAGGCGGGGGTGGGACTGGGCGCGGGTCAGCACCTCGCGGGCGCGCGGGTCGGCCAGGGCACCGAGGCCCTCCACGCAGGCCAGGGCCACGCGCCAGTACGGGTCGTGCGGCGCGAGGAGCCGGGAGAGGGTGCGGATCAGCGCGGGGGCCGACTCGGGTGCCCGCAGGGCGGTGAGCAGGCGGACCGGGTGCAGGGCGTAGGCGGTGCGGAGTTCGTTCGTCGCCAGGGCCGCCGCCGCGCGGGCGGTGCGCGGGTCGCCGAGCACGGCCAGCGCCTGGGCGGCGGCCTCGCAGCGGGGCGGGTCGCGGTGGTTGAGCAGCAGCACCAGCGCTTCGAAGGCCCGCCGGTCCCCCGCCATCCCCAGCCGGTACGCGGCCAGTTCGCGGGCCCACAGCGGCCGCCCGGGCGAAGTCAGCGCGGCCGCCAGCCCGTCGGGGCCGGCCGCCAGCAGCGCCTCGTACTCCGCCGACCCGACCGCTTCGCCGCGCAGGCGCTCCAGTACGTCGTTCACGCTGCCACCCTAGGGCCGCAGCGGTGTACGTCACACCCGTTCCCCGTTCCCGTGCTCTGGCCAACGGGTTACCGACGAGTTACGCTCCCCTCAACACGTACGGGACCGGCCTGGTGACGCAGCCGCCCCGTACCAGTCGGTCCGGTACCCCAGGTACCGCGCGTTCCGTACCGCAGGTCCGGGTACGGCGTTTCAGGTACGGCTCGGCCCCGGGACAGGGTCGGCCGTTCTCAGCCCTCCGGGCTTCTCCGTGCGCACCCCGGCCGCGTGCTGTGCGCCGCGCGCCGCGCCCTCAAGTCGTCACCCTCTTCCACTGGAGTCCCGCGATGGACCGTCCGTCCACGTCCAGTCAACCCACCCTCCAGACCGTCGCCGTCATCGGTCTCGGCACGATGGGCACCGGCATCGCCGAGGTCCTCGCCCGGGCCGGCCGCGAGGTCATCGGCATCGACGTCAGCGAAGCCGCCGCCCGCCGGGCCGGCGCCGCGCTCGCCGCCGCGACGGCCCGCTCCGTCGCCCGGCAGCGGCTCACCGAGGCCGAGCGCGACAGCGTGCTCGCCCGGTTCCGCACGTTCACCGAGCTGAGCGCCGCCGCCGACGCCGACCTCGTCATCGAGGTCGTCCCCGAGGACTACGCGCTCAAGCAGCGGCTCTTCCGCGAGCTCGACGCGATCGTCCGCCCGGACACCATCCTGGCCACCGGCACCAACGCCCTGTCGGTGACCCGGATGGCCGCCGAGTCCCAGCGCCCCGAGCGGGTCCTGGGCCTGCACTTCTTCAACCCGGCGCCGGCCATGAAGCTGGTCGAGGTCGTCTCCTGCGTGCTGACGGCCCCGCCCGCCGTCCAGGCGGTCACCGAACTGGCCCGCGAGCTCGGCAAGGAGCCGGTCGCGGTCGGCGACCGTCCCGGTTTCGTCGCGGACGGCCTGCTCTTCGGCTACCTGAACCAGGCCGCCGCCATGTACGAGTCGAAGTACGCCTCCCGCGAGGACATCGACGCGGCGATGCGGCTCGGCTGCGGCCTGCCGATGGGCCCGCTGGCGCTGCTGGACCTGATCGGCGTGGACACCGCCCGGACCGTCCTGGAGGCCATGTACGCCTCCTCCGGCGACCGGCTGCACGCCCCGGCCCTCATCCTCGGGCACCTCGCCGAGGCGGGCCTGACGGGACAGAAGGCGGGGCGCGGTTTCTACACCTACGAGGCGCCGGGCAGCCCGGTGATCGTGCGGGACCTACAGACCCCGCTGGACGGGGCGCTGCTGGGCGCGGGCCGCGCCGTCGCCTCGGTCGGCGTGGCCGGCTCCGGCACCATGGCGAGCGGTATCGCGCAGGTCTTCGCGCAGGCCGGCTACCCGGTGGTGCTGGCGGCCCGCAGCCAGGAGAAGGCGGAGGCCGCGAAGGCCGCGATCGGCAAGTCCTTGGGCCGTGCGGTGTCCAAGGGCCGGCTGACCGAGGACGGCGCGGCGAAGACCCTGGCGCTGATCACCCCGGCGGGCTCGCTGGACGCCTTCGCCGAGGTGGACCTGGCCGTGGAGGCCGTCGCCGAGGACCTGGCGGTCAAGCAGGAGCTGTTCGCGGGCCTGGACAAGGTCTGCAAGCCGGGCGCGGTGCTGGCCACCACCACCTCCTCGCTGCCGGTGATCGCCGTGGCGCGCGCGACCTCTCGTCCGCAGGACGTGATCGGCATGCACTTCTTCAACCCGGCGCCGGCCATGAAGCTGGTCGAGGTCGTGCGTACCGTCCTGACCTCGGACGACGTGCACGCCACGGTCCGCGAGGTCTGCGGCAAGGTCCGCAAGCACGCGGTCGACTGCGGGGACCGGGCCGGTTTCATCGTCAACGCGCTGCTGTTCCCGTACCTGAACAACGCGATCAAGATGGTCGAGCAGCACTACGCGGGCATCGACGACATCGACGCCGCGATGAAGCTGGGCGGCGGCTACCCGATGGGGCCCTTCGAGCTCCTCGACGTGGTCGGCCTGGACGTGTCCCTGGCCATCGAGAAGGTCCTCCACCAGGAGTTCCGCGACCCGGGCCTGGCGCCCTCGCCGCTGCTGGAGCACCTGGTCGCGGCGGGCTGCCTGGGCCGGAAGACCGGCCGCGGATTCCGTGAGTACGCCCGCCGGTGATCAGCCGCCCGGGCGCCCTGACGCCCGGGCCCGCGAGCCGGATGCGTGGGGAGGGCTCCTCGGGTCCGCCGGACCCTCACGGCGGACGAACCCTCCCGATGAGCACTGTGTGCCCAGTGCCGGTCCTCCCCCGCATCCACCCCTGTCCCACCCCCCTCAGGCGCGCTCTCCTGCGCGAATGAAGTACTTTCGCTCTATGTCCCAGCCCGCCAAGACCTCGCCCCGCGCCGCCACGGCCTCCGACGCCCCGGAGAGCGCGGCCGGCACCAAGGCGGCCGCTCAGCGGCTCAAGATGCGCCGCGAGCTGGCGGCTGCCGCCATGGAGCTGTTCGCGACGAAGGGGTACGAGGCCACGACGGTCGACGAGATCGCCGCGACCGCCGGGGTGGCCCGCCGGACCTTCTTCCGGCACTTCCGGTCCAAGGAAGAGGCGATCTTCCCGGACCACGACGACACCCTGACCCGCGCCGAGGCCGTCCTCGACGTGGCCCCGGCGCACGAGCACCCGCTCGACACGGTGTGCCGGGGGATCAAGGAAGTCATGAAGATGTACGCCGCCTCGCCCGCGGTGTCGGTGGAGCGCTACCGGCTGACCCGTGAGGTACCGGCGCTGCGGGAGCGGGAGATCGCCTCGGTGGCCCGGTACGAGCGGCTGTTCACCCGCTACCTGCTGGCCCACTTCGACGAGCAGGACCACAACGACGGCAACGACGACCCGCTGCTCGCGGAAGTCGCGGCCTCGGCCGTGGTCACGGCCCACAACCACGTGCTGCGGCGCTGGCTGCGCGCGGGCGGCCAGGGGGACGTGGAGGCGCAGCTGGACCACGCCTTCTCGATCGTGCGCAAGACCTTCGGCTCGGGGATCGGCGCGGGCCGCACCCTGACGGGTCCGCCGGCCGCCCCGGCGGCGGTGCGCACGGAGGGCGAGGTGCTGGTGGCGGTGGCCCGCACGGACGCGCCCCTCGACGAGGTCATGCGGACCATCGAAGAGGCGCTCAGGAACAAGTAGCGACTCCGGTCACACAGGGCCGCCTCCCGATCCGGGGGCGGCCCTTCCGTTTGTCCGGGTTGCCCCTACTCGCCGGTAACTCTGATCGATCATCGCTCATCTGCGCAGGTCAATAGGCAAATGAGAGAAAGTTTTGGCACGCGGTGCCTTGCTGAGTGACACGGGGTGCCATACGTTGAAGTGGTCCGGATGTCCCCGCGGTCCACGTCCACCCGGCACGGACCGCGCCCCGGATGCCTGCGTCACCAGGCCACGTACGCCCCACCACGGGCGTCGCCGCACCACCGCTTTCGCCGGACCGACGGCACCACACCACACCCGCACCACGCAGCCGCGTATCCCCTCAGCGCACCCTCATCAGCGCTTAGCCGGAGGCAACACCGTGAAGGACATCCTGGACGCGATCCAGTCGCAGGCCGCAACGGCCGCCGACTTCGCGGCCCTGCCGCTCCCCGACTCGTACCGCGCGATAACCGTGCACAAGGACGAGGCGGAGATGTTCGCCGGGCTCACCACGCGCGAGAAGGACCCGCGCAAGTCCCTGCACCTCGACCAGGTCCCGGTCCCCGAACTCGGCCCGGGCGAGGCCCTGGTGGCCGTGATGGCCTCCTCGGTCAACTACAACTCCGTGTGGACCTCGATCTTCGAGCCGGTCTCCACCTTCAGCTTCCTGGAGCGCTACGGGCGGCTGTCGGAGCTCACCAAGCGCCACGACCTGCCGTACCACGTCATCGGCTCCGACCTCGCGGGCGTCGTGCTGCGCACCGGCCCCGGCGTCAACGCCTGGCAGCCCGGCGACGAGGTCGTCGCGCACTGCCTGTCGGTCGAGCTGGAGTCCTCCGACGGCCACAACGACACGATGCTCGACCCCGAGCAGCGCATCTGGGGCTTCGAGACCAACTTCGGCGGCCTCGCGGAGATCGCCCTGGTCAAGTCGAACCAGCTGATGCCCAAGCCGGACCACCTCAGCTGGGAGGAGGCCGCCTCGCCCGGCCTGGTGAACTCCACCGCCTACCGCCAGCTGGTCTCCCGCAACGGCGCCGGCATGAAGCAGGGCGACAACGTCCTGATCTGGGGCGCGAGCGGCGGCCTCGGCTCGTACGCCACCCAGTTCGCCCTGGCCGGCGGCGCCAACCCGATCTGCGTCGTCTCCAGCCCGGAGAAGGCGGACATCTGCCGCGCCATGGGCGCCGAGGCGGTCATCGACCGCAACGCCGAGGGCTACAAGTTCTGGAAGGACGAGCGCACCCAGGACCCGAAGGAGTGGAAGCGCTTCGGCAAGCGCATCCGCGAGCTGACCGGCGGCGAGGACATCGACATCGTCTTCGAGCACCCGGGCCGCGAGACCTTCGGCGCGAGCGTCTACGTCACCCGCAAGGGCGGCACCATCACCACCTGCGCCTCCACCTCGGGCTACATGCACGAGTACGACAACCGCTACCTGTGGATGTCGCTCAAGCGGATCATCGGCTCGCACTTCGCCAACTACCGCGAGGCGTGGGAGGCCAACCGCCTGATCGCCAAGGGCAAGATCCACCCCACGCTGTCCAAGGTCTACTCCCTGGAGGACACCGGCCAGGCCGCCTACGACGTCCACCGCAACCTCCACCAGGGCAAGGTCGGCGTCCTCGCGCTGGCCCCCGAGGAGGGCCTGGGCGTGCGCGACCACGAGATGCGCGCCACGCACCTGGACGCCATCAACCGCTTCCGGAACATCTGAGACCGTTCGAGGGCCAAAGGGACAGCCTGAGATGACAGAGCGCCAGAAAGACCGTCCGTGGCTCATGCGGACGTACGCCGGCCACTCCACGGCCGAGGCGTCCAACGAGCTGTACCGCCGCAACCTCGCCAAGGGCCAGACCGGCCTGTCGGTCGCGTTCGACCTGCCGACGCAGACCGGCTACGACCCCGACCACATCCTCGCCCGCGGCGAGGTCGGCCGGGTCGGGGTCCCGGTCTCCCATCTGGGCGACATGCGGCGGCTGTTCCAGGACATCCCGCTGGAGCAGATGAACACCTCGATGACGATCAACGCCACGGCCATGTGGCTGCTGGCGCTCTATCAGGTGGCCGCCGAGGAGCAGGGCGCGGACATCTCCAAGCTCCAGGGCACCACCCAGAACGACATCGTCAAGGAGTACCTCTCGCGCGGGACGCACGTCTTCCCGCCCGGACCCTCGCTCCGCCTGACGACGGACATGATCGCGTACACGGTCAACCACATCCCGAAGTGGAACCCGATCAACATCTGCTCGTACCACCTCCAGGAGGCGGGGGCGACCCCGGTCCAGGAGATCTCGTACGCGATGTCCACCGCGATCGCCGTCCTGGACTCGGTGCGCGACTCCGGGCAGGTCCCGGAGGAACGTTTCGGTGAGGTCGTCGCCCGGATCTCCTTCTTCGTGAACGCGGGCGTCCGCTTCATCGAGGAGATGTGCAAGATGCGCGCCTTCGGCCGGATCTGGGACCAGGTCACCCACGAGCGCTACGGCATCCAGGACGCCAAGCAGCGGCGCTTCCGGTACGGCGTCCAGGTCAACTCCCTGGGCCTGACCGAGGCCCAGCCGGAGAACAACGTCCAGCGCATCGTGCTGGAGATGCTCGCGGTCACCCTCTCCAAGGACGCCCGCGCCCGCGCGGTGCAGCTGCCCGCCTGGAACGAGGCGCTGGGCCTGCCCCGGCCCTGGGACCAACAGTGGTCGCTGCGCATCCAGCAGGTCCTCGCGCACGAGAGCGACCTGCTGGAGTACGAGGACATCTTCGCCGGCTCCCACGTCATCGAGGCCAAGGTCGAGTCGCTGGTGGCCGAGTGCCTGGCGGAGATCGACCGGATCCAGGAGATGGGCGGCGCGATGGCCGCCGTCGAGTCCGGCTACCTCAAGTCCCGGCTCGTCTCCTCGCACGCCGAGCGGCGGGCCCGGATCGAGGCCGGCGAGGACAAGATCGTCGGCGTCAACTGCTTCCAGCAGACGGAGGAGAACCCGCTCACCGCCGACCTGGACGGCGCCATCATGACGGTGGACGGGGCGGTGGAGGCGCAGATCGTCGAGCGCATCGGCCGCTGGCGCGCCGAGCGCGAGGAGTCCTCGGACCGCCAGGGCAACGGCGACCCGTTCGTCTTTCCCACCACCCGGCAGGCCCTGGAGCGGCTGAAGGAGGCCGCCGCCGGGACCGAGAACCTGATGGAGGCCACCTTGGAGTGCGCCCGCGCCGGTGTCACCACCGGGGAGTGGGCGAGCGCGCTGCGCGAGGTGTTCGGCGAGTTCCGCGCCCCGACCGGGGTCTCCTCGGCCCCGGTGGCGGTCACCGCCGAGGAGGGCACCCCGATGGCCCTCGTCCGGGAGAAGGTCGCCCGGACGGCCGAGGAGCTCGGCTCCGGCCGGCTGCGGCTGCTGGTCGGCAAGCCCGGCCTGGACGGGCACTCCAACGGCGCCGAGCAGATCGCGGTCCGCGCCCGCGACGCCGGCTTCGAGGTGGTCTACCAGGGCATCCGGCTGACGCCGGAGGAGATCTCCGCGGCCGCGCTGGCCGAGGACGTGCACTGCGTGGGACTGTCCATCCTGTCCGGCTCGCACTGCGCGCTCGTCCCGGACGTGCTGGAACGCCTGCGCCTCGCGGGGGCGGGCGACATACCCGTCATCGTGGGCGGCATCATCCCGAACGCCGACGCGGTGACACTGAAGGCGGCCGGAGTCGCCGCCGTGTTCACACCCAAGGACTTCGGCATCACGGAGATCATCGGCCGTATCGTCGACGAGATCCGCAAAGCGAACAAGCTCGACCCCATGGAGGTTCCCGCATGACCACGCCCGCTTCCCCGGTGAACCGGCTGCGGCCGCGCCGCTCCTGCCTCGCGGTGCCGGGTTCGAACCCGCGTTTCCTGGAGAAGGCCCAGGGCCTGCCGGCCGACCAGGTCTTCCTCGACCTGGAGGACGCCTGCGCCCCCCTCGCCAAGGAGGGCGCGCGCCACACGATCGTGGACGCGCTGAACAACGGCGACTGGACCGGCAAGACCCGCGTGGTGCGCGTCAACGACTGGACCACGCACTGGACCTACCGTGACGTCATCACGGTCGTCGAGGGCGCCGGCCAGAACCTCGACTGCATCATGCTGCCGAAGGTGCAGGACGCCCAGCAGGTCGTGGCGCTCGACCTGC
Organism: Streptomyces sp. NPDC026522; assembly: GCF_055567555.1. Taxonomy (NCBI): domain Bacteria; kingdom Bacillati; phylum Actinomycetota; class Actinomycetes; order Kitasatosporales; family Streptomycetaceae; genus Streptomyces; species Streptomyces sp. NPDC026522. The sequence goes on along the minus strand of NZ_JBVHQF010000001.1, from coordinate 192,777 downwards.
TGCTGACGCAGATCGAGAAGACCATGGGCTTCGAGGTCGGCAAGATCGGCATCGAGGCGCAGATCGAGAACGCGAAGGGCCTGGTGAACGTCGACGCGATCGCCGCCGCCTCCCCCCGGCTGGAGACCATCATCTTCGGCCCGGCCGACTTCATGGCCTCCATCAACATGAAGTCCCTGGTCGTGGGCATGCAGCCGCCCGGCTACCCGGCGGACGCCTACCACTACATCCTGATGCGGATCCTGATGGCGGCCCGTACGCACGACCTCCAGGCGATCGACGGCCCCTTCCTCCAGATCCGCGACGTGGACGCGTACCGCGAGGTCGCCGGGCGGGCCGCGGCCCTCGGCTTCGACGGCAAGTGGGTGCTGCACCCCGGTCAGGTCGACGCGGCGAACGAGGTGTTCTCCCCGTCCCAGGAGGACTACGACCACGCGGAGCTGATCCTCGACGCGTACGACTGGTGCACGTCCGAGGCCGGCGGCAAGAAGGGCTCGGCGATGCTCGGCGACGAGATGATCGACGAGGCCAGCCGCAAGATGGCCCTGGTCATCGCGGGCAAGGGCCGCGCGGCGGGCATGCAGCGGACCACCAAGTTCGAACACCCCTCGATCGAGAAGACGGCGGAGGCGTAGGGCCATGCAGTTCGGACGCACGTACGAGGAGTTCGAGGTCGGGGCGGTCTACAAGCACTGGCCCGGGAAGACGGTCACGGAGTACGACGACCACCTCTTCTGCCTGCTGACCATGAACCACCACCCGCTGCACATGGACAGCAACTACGCCGAGAACACCACCGACTTCGGCAAGAACGTGGTCGTCGGCAACTACATCTACTCGCTGCTGCTCGGCATGTCGGTCCCCGACGTCTCCGGGAAGGCCATCGCCAACCTGGAGATCGAGTCCCTGCGGCACGTGGCGCCGACCTTCCACGGCGACACCGTCTACGGCGAGACCACGGTGCTCGACAAGACGCCCTCGAAGTCGAAGAACGACCGCGGGATCGTCTACGTGGAGACCAAGGGCTACAAGCAGGACGGCACCCTGGTCTGCGTCTTCCGGCGCAAGGTGATGGTCCCGACCGAGACGTACATCAAGGAGCGCGGCGGCGAGCAGCCCGGGCGCCCGCAGCTCAAGGAACAGGGGAAGTAAGAGCCATGACCCGACTTGCCCAGACCGCCGGCCTGAACGAGGTCCAGCGCGAGATCCTCAAGACGGTCCGCGAGTTCGTCGACAAGGAGATCATTCCGGTCGCGACCGAGCTGGAGCACCGCGACGAGTACCCGCAGCAGATCGTCGACGGTCTCAAGGAACTCGGCCTGTTCGGCCTGATGATCCCCGAGGAGTACGGCGGTCTGGGTGAGTCGCTGCTCACCTACGCGCTGTGCGTCGAGGAGATAGCACGCGGCTGGATGTCCGTCTCGGGCATCATCAACACCCACTTCATCGTGGCGTACATGCTCAAGCAGCACGGTACGCAGGAGCAGAAGGACCACTTCCTCCCGCGCATGGCGCTGGGTGAGGTCCGCGGCGCCTTCTCGATGTCCGAGCCGGGCCTGGGCTCGGACGTGTCGGCCATCACGTCCAAGGCGGTGAAGGACGGTGACGAGTACGTCCTGAACGGCCAGAAGATGTGGCTCACGAACGGCGGCACGTCCACGCTGGTGGCCGTGCTCGTCCGGAGTGACGAAGGACACCCGGAGGGCACCGCCCCGCACAAGTCGATGACGACCTTCCTGGTCGAGAAGGAGCCCGGCTTCGGTGAGGTCCGTCCGGGCCTGACCATCCCGGGCAAGATCGACAAGATGGGCTACAAGGGCGTCGACACGACCGAGCTCATCATGGACGGACTGCGCATTCCGGCCAATCGCGTCCTGGGCGGACAGACGGGCCGAGGGTTTTACCAAATGATGGACGGGGTCGAGGTCGGCCGCGTCAACGTGGCGGCGCGTGGCTGCGGCGTCGCTCAGCGTGCGTTCGAGCTGGGTGTCTCCTATGCCCAGCAACGTCATACTTTCGGCAAGGCGATCGCCGAGCACCAGGCCATCCAGTTCAAGCTGGCCGAGATGGCTACCAAGGTCGAAGCCGCCCATGCGATGATGGTGAACGCAGCACGCAAAAAGGACTCCGGGGAACGAAACGACCTCGAAGCGGGTATGGCGAAGTACCTCGCCTCCGAGTACTGCAAGGAGGTGGTGGAGGACGCCTTCCGTATCCATGGCGGGTACGGGTTCTCGAAGGAGTACGAGATCGAGCGCCTCTACCGGGAAGCCCCGATGCTGCTGATCGGTGAAGGTACCGCCGAGATCCAGAAAATGATCATCGGGCGGCGCCTGCTCGAGGAGTACCGGCTCCAGGGTTGAAAGTCCCTTTTGCGGTGAATCGCAGGAAGATTTTCCGCAGCAGGGTCACTAGCAGTCACTGGCCGACGGTCATCGACTCGGCTTCTGGCTTGCCCAGTTGTTGCGTGCAACCGATAGCATTCCAGTAAAGCCGCCGTCCCGTCCCCCCGTTTGCGGCGCGGCATCACCCGCTACGAAGGTCATCCATGCCCCACAGCCAAACCTCTGCACCTCGCGTCGGCCTCCTCGGTGGACGCCTCGCGCGCGGAGCATCGCCGTGGCTCCTGCCGACCGTCGCCACCGCGGCCCTCAGCCTCACCCGGGCCCGCAAGTCCGGACGCTGGGCCGCGGCGGCCGTGCCCGCCACCGCTCTCGCGGCGGGCATGCTGTGGTTCTTCCGCGACCCGGAGCGCGAAATCGCCCAGGGCCGCGTCATCTCGCCCGCCGACGGTGTGGTGCAGAGCATCATGCCGTGGAAGGACGGGCGCACTCGCGTCGCGATCTTCATGAGCCCCCTGAACGTCCACGTCAACCGTGCGCCCCTGGCCGGCACGGTGACGTCCGTGGAGCACATCCCCGGCGGGTTCGTCCCGGCGTTCAACAAGGAGAGCGAGAACAACGAGCGCGTCGTCTGGCACTTCGACACCGAGCTCGGCGACATCGAGATGGTGCAGATCGCCGGAGCCGTCGCGCGTCGCATCGTCCCCTACCTGCCGGCCGGCACCAAGGTGGAGCAGGGCGAACGCATCGGTCTGATCCGTTTCGGCTCGCGCGTCGACATCTACCTCCCCGAGGGCGTCGAGGTCGCGGTCGAGGTCGGTCAGGCCACCACCGCGGGGGTGACCCGAATTGACCGTGACTGACCCTGAGACCCCTGCCACAGGCTGGGTGCCCGAGGCCAAGGACGAGGACGCGGACGCGGAAGACATGCCGCTCTCCCTGCGGCTGTCGATAGCGGACACCCTCACCCTCGGCAACGCGACCTGCGGATTCATGGCGGTGTACTTCACCACCACCGGGATCCTCATCCCGCACCTCACCGGCAGCGGCGAGTCCGGCATGGCCCGGCACAGCGCGGCGACCGCGGTGATACTGATGCTGCTCGCGGCGGTCTTCGACCTCTTCGACGGCATCGTGGCCCGCAAGCTGCGCAGCTCGCCGATGGGCGCGGAGCTGGACAACCTGTCGGACCTGATCAGCTTCGGCCTGGCGCCGGCGTACTTCGTGCTGGTGTACGGCATGGTCGCGGACGACGCGCACCAGAAGATGTCGGCACTGGCGGCGATCGTGGTCCTGCTCGCCGTCGTGTTGCGCCTGGCGAGATTCAGCTGCGTGACGATGAAGGACGGCATGTTCCAGGGCATGCCGAGCCCCTTCGGAGCCTTGACGGTCGTGTCCGTCGTGCTGCTGGGGCTTCCGTTCATCCCGACGCTGCTGGCGATCATCGGGGTGGCCTGGCTGATGGTGAGCCGGGTCGAGTACCCCAAGCCGCGGGGCGTTCTCGCGGTGGCGATGCTGAGCTGGATCGTCGGGGCGATGGGGCTGCTGGCGGCCTGGGCGTTCGACGCCCCGGGCGGTCAGCTGCTGCTCCAGACGGGGTGCGCGCTGCAGATCGCGCTGGCGGCGACGATCCCGCTGTTCGCGACGACCCGTCGCGCGAACACGTTCCGCCACAACCGCCGCGAGGCGCGGGCGGCCCAGCCGTAGCGCTGGCCGCTGTTCGTGCAGTCAGGGCCCCCGGCCGCTTCGGCGCCCGGGGGCCCTCGCCCATCCCGGCCCCGCCCGGACCCAGCCCCCCCCCCGGCGGACCACCCGGCCTGGCTCGAGCCCGGGGTGCCCGGACCACCCAGCCCCACCGCCAGACCACCCGGCCCGACCGGCGAACCACCCAGCCCCGCCGGCGGACCCCTCCAGCCCCGCCGGCGATTGAGGCGCGGGGCGCGGGGCGGAGCCCCGCAGAACCCGGCGCAGCCGGGCCCCCGCAGCACACCCGCAGGCACGGGCCCACCCGCGCCGACGCGGAGCCCGGGGCGCAGCTCCCACCCAGCCCCCTCGGCGGACCACCCAACCTGGCCAGTGGACCACCCAGCCCCGGCGGCGGACCCTTCCAGCCCCGCCGGCGATTGAGGCGCGGGGCGCGGGGCGGAGCCCCGCAGCACGCCCGCAGGCACGGGCCCACCCGCGCCGACGCGGAGCCCGGGGGCGCAGCTTCAACCAGCCCCGCCGGCGATTGAGGCGCACGGCGGGGCGGACACCCCCGGCGGGCTACGCTTGATGTCGGAAAACCGCCAGCCCCGCACGGGCCCGGCCGGGATGCTGGAGCCATGTACACCGACACCGACCGCTGCGTCAGGGCCGTGCAGTCGAAGGACGCCCGCTTCGACGGCTGGTTCTTCACCGCCGTCCTGACCACCCGGATCTACTGCCGGCCCAGCTGCCCCGCCGTGCCGCCCAAGGTCGAGAACATGACCTTCCTGCCCAGCGCCGCCGCCTGCCAGCAGGCCGGGTTCCGGGCCTGCAAGCGGTGCCGGCCGGACACCAGCCCCGGCTCCCCCGAGTGGAACGCCCGCGCCGACGCCGTCGCCCGCGCCGTGCGGCTCATCCAGGACGGCGTGGTCGACCGCGAGGGCGTACCGGGGCTGGCGGCCCGGCTCGGGTACTCCACCCGCCAGGTCGAGCGGCAGCTCAACGCCGAGCTCGGCGCCGGCCCCCTCGCCCTCGCCCGGGCGCAGCGCGCGCAGACCGCCCGGCTGCTGATCGAGACCTCCGCCCTCCCCATGGGCGACGTCGCCTTCGCCTCCGGGTTCTCCTCCATCCGCGCCTTCAACGACACCGTCCGCGAGGTCTTCGCGCTCTCCCCGAGCGAGCTGCGCACCCGCACCGCCGGCGCCCGCCGCGATCAGCCCCGGATCCCCGGCACGATCAGCCTGCGCCTCCCCTTCCGCGCACCCCTCCACCCCGACAACCTCTTCGGCCACCTCGCCGCGACCGCCGTGCCCGGCGTCGAGGAGTGGCGCGGTGGCGCGTACCGCCGCACGCTGCGCCTCCCGTACGGCACCGGCGTCGTCGCGCTCGCCCCGCGCCCCGACCACATCGCCTGTCAGCTCGCCCTGACCGACCTGCGCGACCTCACCATCGCGATCAGCCGCTGCCGCTGGATGCTCGACCTCGACGCCGATCCCGAGGCCGTCGACGAGCAGCTCCGCTCGGACCCGCTGCTGGCTCCGCTGGTCGACAAGGCCCCCGGGCGCCGGGTCCCCCGTACGGTCGACGCGGCCGAGTTCGCCGTCCGGGCCGTGCTCGGCCAGCAGGTGTCCACCGCGGCCGCCCGTACGCACGCGGCCCGGCTGGTCACCGCGCACGGCGAGCCCATCGCCGACCCCGACCCCGAAGGCGGGCTGACCCACCTGTTCCCGTCGCCGCAGGCGCTGGCCGCGCTGGATCCCGAGTCGCTCGCCCTTCCGCGCAGCCGCCGCGCGACCCTGACCACCCTGGTCTCGGCGCTCGCGGACGGCTCGCTCCCGCTGGGCGTGGACAGCGACTGGGAGGCGGCCCGCGCGCAGCTGGCCGCGCTGCCCGGCTTCGGCCCGTGGACCACCGAGGTCATCGCGATGCGGGCGCTCGGCGACCCGGACGCCTTCCTCCCCTCCGACCTCGGGGTCCGCCGCGCCGCCGCCGGGCTGGGGCTGCCGTCGACCCCCGCCGCGCTCACGGCGCGGGCGGCCGGCTGGCGGCCCTGGCGCGCGTACGCCGTGCAGTACTTGTGGGCCACCGACGGCCACCCCATCAACCACCTGCCCGTCTGAGGAGTACGACCAGTCATGAACAGCAGCAGCAAGCAGCACACCGTCGTCGACAGCCCCTACGGCCCGCTGACCCTCGTGGCCACGGACGGCGTCCTCAGCGGCCTCTACATGGCCGGCCAGCGCCACCGCCCGCAGGAGGAGTCCTTCGGCGAGCGGGTCCCGCCCGCCGAGGAGCCGTTCCCCGAGGTCGTACGGCAGTTGACCGCGTACTTCGCCGGGGAGCTCACCGAGTTCACCGTCCCGGTCCGGCTGGAGGGCACGGCGTTCCAGCGCAGCGTGTGGGAGCAGCTCGTGCGCATCCCCTACGGGCGGACGTGGTCCTACGGGGAACTCGCCGCGCGGCTCGGCAAGCCGGGGGCGTCGCGGGCCGTGGGCCTGGCCAACGGCAAGAACCCGGTCGGCATCATCGTCCCGTGCCACCGGGTGATCGGCGCCTCGGGTTCGATGACCGGTTACGGCGGCGGCGTCGAGCGCAAGGTCCGGCTGCTGGCCTTCGAGGCGGGCGAGCGGTCCCTGCCGGTCTGAACCCCCCTGCGCCGGCCTACGTCTAGATGACCGCGAGCGGGACCAGCAGGGCGAAGCCGGCGCCCGCCTCGACCGCGTAGGCGTACAGCGAGGGGTGCTGGACCGGCGCGGCCAGCAGCACCACGCTCCCCTGCCCGGCCGCCGCCGCCACCCATTCCTCGTCGGCCCCCAGCTTGCCCTGGTACCAGCCCTCGCAGCTGCCGGGCCCGGTCACGGCGAGGAGGTCGTCCTCGCGGCGGTAGAAGGCCTGCCAGTCGGTGGCCGGGACCGACCACGCCTCGAAGTCGGCGAACTCGGCCCAGCCGCCGTCGCGGATCGCTCCGTCGAACATCCAGACCGGCGTCCCCTCGGGGGTGACCTCGCCGCCGGCCTGCTCGTCGGTGGTGAAGTGGACCATGGGGAGGGCGTCCGGTCCCTCAGCCGTGCTCGGCCAGGCGTACATCGTGATCATGTGCTGCATTCTGTCCTGACCGGAGTAGGCCTCGGGTAACGGGTGTTACGCCTCCACGGGGCGGCGGCCGTTCTCCAGCTCGACGGTGCTCCCGCCCGACTCCAGCACCCGGTAGGCCTCTTGGACCCGGCGGGCGAGCGATCCGAGGAGGTACGCGGGCAGTTCGGCCGGCGCGACCAGCTTCCAGGAGAGCAGTTCCGCTTCCTGGAGCCTGATCGAGGCGAGCTGCCCGGCGTCGAGCACACCGCCGTCGTAGAGGTACGCGACCAGCGGGGGACGGCCCACCCCCACGCTCCAGTCCACGGCGAGCAGCCGGCCGAGCGGCTGGTCGATGCCGATCTCCTCGGCGCTCTCGCGCCGGGCGGCGGTCCGCGGCGACTCGTTCCGGTCGGACTCGATGGTGCCGCCGGGCAGGGCCCACCCCTCGCGGTAATTGGGTTCGACGAGCAGCACCCGGCCCTCGGCGTCCCGGAAGAGGGCGGCCGCGCCGGCCAGCACCCGGGGCAGGCTCGCGATGTACGTGGCGTAGTCATCCGTCGTGGTCACGCCGCCACCCTAACCGGACGTCCGAGGGGCGCGGCTCACGCCTCCGGCATACCGGGGCCGCCGTCCCCGCGGTCCCGGCCCGTGGACTGCGCGAGGCGCCGCAGCCGCACGTGGCGGGCCTGGCCCTGCTCGCTGACGGCGTCGCCGACCATCGCCGTCACGGCGTCGCGCACGCCGTGCAGCGGGCGGGCGCGCGCCGGCCCCGCGCCCGGGTCCTCAGGCCGCCCGCGACGAGGAGTACCGCGGCCACCGCGGCCACCGGCACGCCCCAGGTCACCACGAGCCAGGTGGGCGGGTGGAGCGAGCCGCGGCCGGTGAGGGAGGCGGAGTCGGCGCTGGTGACGAAGTACGTCATGACGAGGGCCATCGCCAACCAGGAGGTGAGCGTGCCGAGCGGGATCGCGTCGAGCATCGCGAACAGCGCGGCCTCCGGCCCTTCCTTGGCCTTGCCCGCGAGGTCGGAGGCCCCGGTGGAGTCGAGGCGGACGGCGGTGCCGCCCATGACGCAGAACCAGACGACGGTGGCGCCGCTGGGGACCGGCAGGACGCCGATGAGGAACTCGCGGATGGTCCGGCCGCGGGAGATGCGGGCGGTGAAGGTGCCGACGAACGGGGCCCAGGAGAGCCACCACGCCCAGTAGGAGATCGTCCACGCGCCGAGCCAGGCGCTGTCGGTGAAGGCGCCGGTCCGGGTGGCCATGGGCAGCAGGTTGTGCGGGTAGCTGCCGACGCTCGCCGGGATGACGTCGAGGACGTAGACCGTGGGGCCGAGGACGAAGACGAAGAGCACCAGGGCGGCGGCGAGCACGATGTTGACGGTGCTGAGCCACTTCACGCCCTTGTGCAGGGCGGAGAAGGCGGAGAGCACGAGAGCGGCGGCGAGCGAGACGATGATGATCAGCTCGACGCCGGTGGAGTCCTTGACGCCACGGTGCGGTCGGGGGCGTCGGCCGCCGGCTCGTCGGGGGCCCGCCCGGGTTGTCCGGACGCCTCGTCCAGGGAATCCGCGCTCATGCGGCCACACTATGCAACCTTATGTCCCCATTTGGGGGCATGGCGCGCCGGTGTGGCTCAGGCCACCCATGGGCATAGGAGGATCCTCCGGATAGGCTCATGGGGGCGCGACTGCACTGTTCGATAGCAAGGGATCAGCAAAGGTGACGGACGGAGCAGTAACTGAGGCCGCGCGCGTACTCATCGCCGCGGACAAATTCAAGGGCTCGCTCACGGCCGTACAGGTCGCGGAGCGGGTGACGGCCGGCCTTCGCAAGGCCGTACCGGGCGTGGAGATCGAGACCCTCCCCGTCGCGGACGGCGGCGACGGTACGGTCGCGGCCGCCGTGGCGGCCGGTTTCGAACGCCGTGAGGTACGGGTCACCGGGCCACTCGGCGACCAGGTCACGGCCGCTTTCGCGCTCCGCGACGGAACCGCCGTGGTCGAGATGGCGGAGGCCTCCGGGCTCCAGCTGCTCCCCCAGGGCGTCTTCGCCCCGCTGACGGCGACCACGTACGGCTCGGGCGAGCTGCTCAAGGCCGCCCTCGACGCGGGCGCGCGCTCCATCGTCTTCGGCGTGGGCGGCAGCGCCACCACCGACGGCGGCGCGGGCATGCTCGCCGCGCTCGGCGCGGTGTTCCTGGACGCGAACGGCGAACCGGTCGGCCCGGGCGGTGGCGCGCTGGCCGCCCTGGCCTCGGCGGACCTGTCCGGCATCGACCCGCGCTTCGCGGACGTGGAGTTCGTGCTGGCCAGCGACGTGGACAACCCGCTGACGGGGCCGAAGGGCGCGCCGGCGGTGTACGGCCCGCAGAAGGGCGCCTCCCCCGAGGACGTGGCGGCGCTGGACGCGGCGCTGGCGCACTTCGCGGTGGTGCTGGAGAAGGCGATCGGGACGAAGGCCGCCGAGTGCGCGCTGCTGCCGGGCGCCGGCGGCGCGGGCGGCATCGGCTACGGTGCGCTGCTGCTCGGGGCGACGTTCCGGCCCGGCATCGAGCTGATGCTGGAGGTGCTGGGCTTCGCCCCGGCGCTGGAGCGGGCCACCCTGGTCATCACCGGCGAGGGTTCGCTGGACGAGCAGACGCTGCACGGCAAGGCCCCGGCCGGGGTCGCGGCGGCGGCCCGGGCGGCGGGCAAGGAGGTCGTGGCGGTGTGCGGCCGGCTGCTGCTGGAGCCGGAGGCGCTGCGCGCGGCCGGGATCCGGCGCGCGTACCCGCTGACGGAGATCGAGCCGGACCCGGCGAAGAGCATCGCGAACGCCGGTCCCCTGCTGGAGCAGGTGGCGGCCAACATCGCGGCCGACATGCTCTGACCCGTCCGGATACGTCGCTCGCAACCGACGGGTCCGTTCGCACAGGACGAAGGGCCGGTCCCGGGCGGGGCCGGCCCTTTTCGTGTCCGGTGGCGGAAAACCGGCCGCGCCCGGGCGGCCCGCCGTGCTAGGCAGGGGGCATGGAGGAACCGAGCGCCGACCCGATCCCGACCCCCCGCCTGCTGCTGCGCCCGCTCGAAGCGGCCGGGGCCCGGCGGATCATCACCGGCAGGCCCGGCCCGGCGGCCCGCTGGGGGCCCGGCTATCCGGAACCGGGTGACCGGGCCGGGGCCGAACGGTTCCTGCGGGTACTGGCGGACCATGGCGGTCCGGGGCCGTTCGGCGCCTACGAGATCGAGCTCCGCGCCGACGGGACGACCATCGGCGGAGCCGGTTTCCACGGCCCCGCCGACGCACGCGGCCGGGTCACCGTCGGCTACGGACTGATCCCCGCCGCACGGGGCCTGGGGTACGCCGCCGAAGCCCTGCGCGGCCTGTTGGAGCACGCCCGGCGGCACGGCGCCAGCGGTGTGGACGGTGACACGGACCGGGCGAACACCGCCTCGCAGCGGGTCATGACCGCCGCCGGGATGCGGTGCGTACGCCAGGACGGCCGGCTGCGGTACTACGCGGTCAGCTGGGCCCGGGACGCGGCGAGCAGCTGAGCGGTGGCGAGGACGCGGGCGAAGCCGCCGCCGTGCAGGTTGACGGCGGTGGCGGCGGCCAGCTCGTCGGCGCTCAGCCGGACGCCGTCGGGGCCCGCGAGGTCGAAGGTGTGCGTGGCGTCGAGGGGCACGAGGACGTCGTAGCCCAGGTTCCCCGCCATCCGGGCGGTGGTCTCGACGCACATGTTGGTCTGGATCCCGGCGACGACCAGCTGGCCGATGCCCTGGGCGGTGAGCCACTCGGCGAGGTCCGGGGTGCCGTAGAAGGAGGAGTTCACCGTCTTGGTGATGTGCAGCGCGGCCGCCGCGCAGCGCTCCTCGACGAACTCCTTGAAGGCGTGACCGGGCTGGTCGGGGGCGAGGACGGAGCCGGTCCGCGAGGCGTGCTGGACGAGCACCACCGGGCGTCCGGACTCCTGCCAGGCGTCCATCAGGGCGGCGATGTTGGCCTCGGCGGCCGGGTTGTTGCGCGGCCCCCAGAAGGACGCGTCGTCGAACCCCCGCTGTACGTCGATGACCAGCAGGGCACTGTTCGGGGCGATCTCGATCTCGTTCGTCGTCATGGCTCCATGCTGTCGCCGCGCGCCCCGCCCCGACAGGGCCACCGACGTCCCCGAACGATGGGATCCCGCCAGGCTGGCAGTTCCGGTGCGGACTCTGGAAGGATCACGGCATGCAGCGCGTAGCGATCGTCATCCAGCCCGGGATCAGGGCCTTCGACCTCGCCGTCATCACCGAGGTGTGGGGCCCGGACCGCAGCCGCTCCGGCGTCCCGCCCTTCGAGCTGCGGCGCTGCGCGCCGACGCCCGACCCGGTGGCCCTGCCCGGCGGGCTCACCCTCACGCCCGACCGGGGCCTCGACTGGCTCCTCGAGGCCGATCTGGTCGTCGTACCGGCGCTGGCGGAGCCCGACGACCCGAGTCCCGGGCCCGTGCTGGCCGCCCTGCGGGAGGCGCACGCCCGGGGCGTGCCGGTGGCCGCGCTGTGCGCCGGCGCGTTCGTCCTGGCGGAGGCGGGGCTGCTGACCGGCCGCCGGGCGGTGACGCACTGGTGGCTGGCCCCGCGGCTGGCCGCCCGCTACCCCGGGATCCTGGTCGAGGAGGCCCCGCTGTACGTGGAGGACGGGGGCATCTGGACCTCCGCCGGGGTGGCTTCGGGCATCGACCTGTGCCTGCACCTCGTGCGCGGGGCCCACGGCGCGGAGGCCGCCGCGGCGGTCGCCCGCTCCATGGTGACGGGCCCCTTCCGCACCGGGGACCACGCCCAGTACCTCGACCGGCCCACCCCGGCCGCCGACCGGACGGCCGAGGCGCTGGCCGCCGTACGGGAGCGGGCGCTGCGCAGGCTGCACGAGCCGCTGGACGTGGCCACGCTGGCCGGCTGGGCCGGGATGTCACCGCGCTCCTTCGCCCGGCACTTCGCCGCCGCGACGGGAACCACCCCGCACAAGTGGCTGCTCGGCCACCGTCTCGACGCCGCCCGCAGGCTCCTGGAGCGCACCGACCATCCGGTCCCGGAAGTGGCCCGCCGGGCCGGGTTCGGGAGCGAGGTCACCTTCCGCCAGCACTTCACCGCCCACGTCGGCCAGAGCCCGCGCGCCTACCGCGCGGCGGCGGCCGCCATCCACAATCACCGCGACAGTGTTAGAAATGGCTCATGACCGGACGTTCGGGTCGCCCCAGGGGATCGCCGCCGGCGGGCTCGGGCCTGCTCGCGCGCTTCGCGCACGTCCCCGGGAGCGTCGCGGGCCAGGTGTTCCTGCTCCAGGCCGTGATCGTGCTCGTGCTGATCACCGCCGCCACCCTGGCCCTGGTGTTCCAGGCCCGGTACGACAGCACCCGCGACGCCCGCAACCGGTCCCTCGCGGCCGCAGAAGCCTTCGCCCACGCTCCCGGGCTGCCCGCAGCACTGCGCTCGCCGAACCCTACGGCCGCACTCCAGCCCCTGGCCAACGCCGCCCGCCTGGGCTCCGGCGTCGACTTCATCGCCGTGCTGAACACCGACGGGATCCGCTACACCGACGCCCGGCCCGATCTCATCGGCAAGCGCGCCACCGGCGACCTCTCGCGCGCGGTCCACGGGCAGGCCTTCACCGAGACGTTCAAGGGCGCCCCCAGCGACGCGGTGCGGGCGGTGGTCCCCGTACGGGACGCCTCGGGCGCGGTCGTCGGCCTCGTCTCCACCGGAATCGAGGTCGCCAACGTCGGCGAGGTGGTGGGCAAACAGCTGCCCCTGCTGCTCGGCTCGGCGGCCGGCGCGCTGCTGCTGGGCACCGGCGGCGCGGCCCTGGTCAGCCGCCGGCTGCGGCGCCAGACCCGGGGCCTCGGCGAAGCCGACATGACCCGGATGAACGAGCACCACGAGGCGGTCCTGCACGCCGTGCGCGAGGGCGTGCTCATCATCGGCGCCGATCACCGGCTGGTGCTGGCCAACGACGAGGCGCGGCGGCTGCTGGACCTGCCGCCGGACGCCGAGCAGCGGCACGTCACCGACCTCGGCCTGGATCCCCGTACGGCGGACCTCCTGGTGTCCGGGCGGACCGTGACGGACGAGGTCCACCTGTCGGGGGACCGCCTCCTCGCCGTCAACGTCCGGCCCACCAAGCCGTACCGGGGCATGCCCCAGGGCGTCGTCATGACGCTGCGCGACTCCACCGAGCTCGCCGCCCTCTCCGGCCGCGCCGAGGTGGCCCGGGGGCGGCTCCAGCTGCTGTACGACGCGGGGGTACGGATCGGTACCACCCTGGACGTGGTGCGCACCGCCGAGGAGCTGTCGGAGGTGGCTGTGCCGCGCTTCGCGGACTTCGTCACCGTCGAGCTGCTGGAGCCGGTGCTGCACGGGGAGGAGCCCTCGGCGGTGTCGGGGGCCTACAGCGAGATGCGGCGGGCCGCGATGACCGGGGTGCGCTCCGACCAGCCGTTGCAGTCGGTCGGCGAGATCATCCGGTTCGTGGTGCCGACGGCGCCGATGGCGGCGGCGCTGGCGGCCGGGCGGGCGGTGCTGGCGGCGGACCTGAACACCGCCTTCGGCTGGCGGGCCCAGGACGCCGAGGGCACCCGGCTGGCGCTGGAGTACGGGTTCCACTCGCTGATCTCGGTGCCGCTCCAGGCCCGCGGGGTGGTGCTGGGCATGGCGAACTTCTGGCGGGCCGACACCCCGGACGCCTTCGACGAGGAGGACCTGTCCTTCGCCGAGGAGCTGGGGGCGCGCGCCGCCGTCTCGATCGACAACGCCCGGCGCTTCACCCGCGAGCACGCCACCGCGGTGACGCTCCAGCGCAGTCTGCTGCCCCGGGTGCTGCCGGAGCTGAGCGCGGTGGACGTGGCGTTCCGGTACCTGCCCGCGCAGGCGGGGGTGGGCGGCGACTGGTTCGACGTGATCCCGCTGCCGGGCGCCCGGGTGGCGCTGGTGGTCGGTGACGTGGTCGGGCACGGGGTGCACGCCGCGGCGACGATGGGCCGGCTGCGCACCGCCGTGCACAACTTCTCGACGCTGGACCTGCCGCCGGACGAGCTGCTGGGGCACCTGGACGAGCTGATCGACCGGATCGACCGGGACGAGACCGGCTCCCCGGAAGAGGCCGCCGACATCGGCGACGATCCGGCCGGCGTCACCGGCGCGACGTGCCTGTACGCCGTCTACGATCCGGTCTCCGGCCGGTGTTCGGTGGCGAGCGCGGGCCATCCGGGGCCCGCGCTGGTCCACCCCGACGGCCGGGTGGAGTTCCCCGAGCTGCCGACGGGGCTGCCGCTGGGCGTGGGCGGGATGCCCTTCGAGACGGCCGAGCTGCGGCTGCCGGAGGGCAGCCGGCTCGCCCTGTTCACCGACGGGCTGCTGGAGGACCGCGACCGCGACTTCGACGCCGGACTGGCCCTGCTCAGGGAGGCCCTGTCGGGGACCGGGCGCAGTCCCGAGCAGGCCTGCGCGGACGTACTGGCGGCGCTGCTGTTCCCCTCGCCCAGCGATGACATCGCCCTGCTGGTCGCCGACACCCGGATCCTGGAGGCGGACCGGATCGCGGAGTGGGAGGTGCCGGACGACCCGGCCGCCGTCTCGCGGGTGCGCAACGCCGGTGCGGCGCAGCTCCAGGCCTGGGGTCTGGACGACATCGCGTTCACCGCGGAACTGATCCTCAGCGAGCTGGTCACCAACGCCATCCGGTACGGGTCCGAGCCCGTCCGGGTCCGGCTGCTGCGTGACCGCACCCTGATCTGCGAGGTGTCCGACGGCAGCAGCACCGCCCCGCACCTGCGGTACGCGGCCTCCACCGACGAGGGCGGCCGCGGCCTGTTCCTCGTCGCGCAGTACGCCGAACGGTGGGGCACCCGGTACACCGAACGGGGGAAGGTGATCTGGGCGGAGCTGCCGCTGACGGGCGGCAGCGCGGAGCCGCTGGCGGCGCTCACCCTGGATCTGGACGAACTGGAGGGGCTGGCCTGGTGACGGCGCCCGGGCCAGGTGCCGGGGCCGGGCGGCTACGCGGCCGTCGTACGGGCCAGGAGCACCGCCACGTCGTCCTGCGGCGCGGCCGGCAGCAGCCGCTCCAGGACCTCGTCGCACAGCTGCTCCAGCGGCCGGCCCGGCTGCCCGAGGGCCCGCGCCAGCTGGTCCAGGCCCTGGTCGAGGTCCCGGTCGCGGGCTTCGATCAGCCCGTCCGTGTAGAGCGCCAGGAGGCTGCCGGGCGGCAGCGGCACCAGTTCGGTGCGGAAGTCCGTGCCGCCGGAGCCGAGCGGGGTACCGGGCGGCCCGTCCAGGAAGGTCACCGTCCCCGTGGCGCCGACCACCGCGGGCGGCGGGTGGCCGGCCCGGGCGATCACGCAGCCGCCGGCCACCGGGTCGTGGACGGCGTAGACGCAGGTCGCCATCTCGTCCTCGCCCAGGTCCGCCACGGCTGCGTCCAGTGAGCGCAGCATCCGCTCGGGTGGCACGTCGTGGCGCGCGAGGGTCCGTACCGCCGTACGGAGCTGGCCCATGACGGCCGCCGCGTGGATGCCGTGGCCCATCACGTCGCCGATGACCAGTCCGGTCCGGCCCCGGGGCAGCTGGATGACGTCGAACCAGTCACCGCCGACGTCGTGCGCGCTGGCGGGCTGGTAACGGCCGGTCAGCTCCAGGCCGGTGACCCGGGGCAGGGCGCTGTTGGTGAGACTGCGCTGGAGGGTGAGGGCCGCCCGCCGCTGGGCGGTGTACATGCGGGCGTTGTCGATGTTGAGGGCCGCGCGGGCCACCAGCTCGTCGATCAGGACGCAGTCCTGCTCGTCGAAGGGCCCGCGCCCGCGCAGCCGGGTCACGGTGACCGCGCCGAGCACCGTGCCGCGCGCGACCAGCGGGACCAGCCGCGCCGACCCGAGGCCGGCCAGGTACCTGCGCAGGGGTTCGGCGCGCGCGTCGGTGATCAGCGCCGGCACGTCGGTGGCGTACAGGTTCATGGGCCGGCCTTCGGCGATGACCCGTTCGTAGACGGTCCCGGCGGGGATCCGGAAGGTCTGGCCGGGGGCGAGGACGGCCGTCGGCGCGGCCGGGTCGGGGAAGGTGACGGCGATCCGGCGCAGGACCCCGCGGTTGGAGACCGCGGCGTCGTCGGGGCCGAGGACGGCTTCCAGGAGCTGTACGTCGGCGGAGTCGGCGAGCTGCGGCACCAGCAGGTCCACGGTCTCCCGGGCGGTCTGGCCCAGGTCGAGCGTCGTCCCGATGCGGGTGCCGGCCTCGGCGAGCAGCGCGAACCGCCTGCGGGCCCGCTCGGCCTCCAGCTGCGCCCGCTGGCCTTCGGTGATGTCGATGAGGGAGGCGATCACGCCGAGGGGGCGGCCGCTCGCGTCGAGCAGCGGGGCGTAGGAGCAGGACCAGGTCCGGTCGTGGTCGGGATCGGAGGGGGTGCGGCCGGTGCGGCGGACGTCGACGACGGCGGTGCCCCGCTCCAGCACCTGCCGCATCGTCGCCTCCAGGGCGGCGGCGTTGACGCCGGGGACCACCTCGGTGAGCCGTTTGCCCAGGTGGGCGGCGGCCGAGACGCCGTTCATCCGGGCCAGGGCGTCGTTGACGCGCAGGAAGCGCAGGTCGGTGCCGAGGGTGGCGAGGCCGATCGGGGACTGGGTGAACAGGCTCTGCAGGGCGGCGAGGGAGTCCCGCATGTGGAGGACCTCGGAGGTCTCCACGGCGATGAGCATGGCGCCCGGACGGCCCCGCGGATCGGCGGCGGGCACGATCCACATCTCCATCGTCACGCGGTGCCCGTCGCGGTGGCGTACGGGCAGGGTCCCGACGACGGTCTCGCCCGCCTGCACCCGGCGGGTCAGCTGGTCGGCGAGCTCGCGGTTGGCGTCGGGGACGAGGACGGCGCTGCCGGGGCGGCCGAGGATGTCCGCGGGTCGGTGGCCGAGCAGGTCCTGGGCGGCCAGGGACCACTCCACGACGCGTCCGTCGGCGTCCTCGCGCCACAGGGCGATCGGCAGCAGCTCCCGCAGGACGCCCGCGTACCCGACCACGCCTGGCGGCTGGTCCGGTACACCGTTCGTCAACCGGTAAGTGTCCAATGCACCGACCTCACCCCGGGTGGGCCCGTTTCCTACCGGTTCACCCTAGCCGAGTGCCCGGCGCGGGGCGCTGCGGTCGTCTCCCGGCGGACGGCCCGGCCGGGGCCGTCCGCCGGGGCGGGTCAGAAGTCGACCTGGACCCGCGCGTCGGCGCGGCCGACGGACTCCAGCTCCCACGTGGCGCAGTACAGGTTGCGGATGTACTCGATGTCGGCGTCCCGGGCCCTGGCCTCCGTCACCGGGTAGAGCACCGTCAGTTCGTACGACTTCTCGCGGTTGATGTCACCCTCCTTGTCCCTCCACTGGCCGCGCCCCTCCTGGAGGGTCAGTCCGGCCGGGAAGCGGGGGGTGACGACGTCGGCGATGAACTTGTTGAACTGCTCCTCGGTGATCGGCGGGTTGCCGTTGTGCCGGCCGGTGCCGAAGTAGAGCGAAGTGGAGACGTACGGTCTGCCCCGTTCCGCGGCGGCGTCCTGGCTCACCGCCGAGGCGGCGGGTGACTCGAAGGTGGCGTTCGATGCCGGGCTTCCCGAGGCGAAGAAGAGCAGGGCCGCGGTGAGTACGGCGGCGGCCGCGGGCATCGATATCCGAATGGGGCGCATGGGGTCCCTGTCTGTGGCGGTGGTCGTTGGGGGGTGGTCTACGGGGTGCGCAGGGGCGCCGGACCGGGCAGGTGCTCCCGCAGGAACACCGCCGCGTCCCGCAGCCGCGCGGGGACGCGCGGGGCCCGGCGCAGGAGGTGCGCGGTCCGGTGGAGCGACTCGGCCGTCCGGGCGGAGCCGGTGCGGGCGGCGCGGGGCGCGAGGTCGGTGATGAGGTCCTCCGCCTCGCTCCAGGCCCCGGCCCGGGCCTGGGCGGCGAGGAGTTCCGCGGCGAAGAGGTGGCGGTAGGAGGGGCCGGGTGCGGTGGCCGCCGAGTGCAGCAGGGGCAGGGCGCGGTCCCACTGGCGCAGCCGGGCCAGCACCCAGCCCTGGTGGCCGGTCAGCTCGGCCTGGTCGATCCACCAGGCCCAGTGCGGGTCGCGGCGGGACACGCCGTCCAGGAAGCGGCTCCGGGCCCGGGCGATCAGCTCCAGGGGCTCCCGGTGGGCGCCGAGCAGGGCGGTCGCGTGGGCCTGGCGGATCAGTACGAGGCTGCTGACGCGGGCGGGCAGCGGGCGCGGTCCGGCGACGCGCGAGACGGTCTCCAGGGCGGCGCGCGGGTGCCCGGTGTGGGTCTGGAGCATGCTGTGGTTCAGCCGTACCAGCCGGGCGGTCCAACGGTCGCCGCAGAGTTCGGCGAGGGCGAGGGCGTGGGCGTTGACCCGGTACGCCTGCCGGTGCAGGCCCGCGTCGAAGAGGATCCAGCCGATCACCTCGGCCAGCTCGGCCAGCGCCGCGAGCCGGTCGCTGTCCCGGCCGCGCAGGCTGCCGGGCGCGGCGGAGAGTTCCGGGTGGCGGCGTACGGCCTCGCGGGCGGCGGGGACCGCGGCCCGCGCGCCCTGCGTGGCGTCGAGGGTCACCAGCCGCTGCACGGTGTGTGCCGCCGCCGGGGCGGTCACCGGGTCACCGCCCACGCTTCGGGCCGGCGGCCGCTGCGGCCGAGTGCGGTGAAGGAGGAGGCCACTTCGGTCAGCCACTCCAACTCGTCGCGGAAGTCCTCGCAGGGCGGCCGCGCGGGGATCTCCGGGGTGTCCGCCTCTTCGGCCCGTTCGTCGGGGTTCCGGCTGAGGGCGGCGCACACCTGGAGGGCCTCGCCCAGTGGCGAGGTCGGGTCCTCCGGGAGGCCGAGCGAGCGGGCGACCCGGGAGAAGTCGGCGAGGGAGAGCGTGGTGCGCAGGATCAGCTGCCCGTCGCGGATCTCGATCACGCGCCGGTAGAGGCTGTAGTGCAGGTCCCGGGGCGGCAGCAGGTCCCGTGCCCAGGACCTGGGCGGGTCCAGCGCGATGTCGGGGGACGCCTGGTGCAGGGCCCACCACAGCGGGCGCAGGCGGAGGTAGGCGCGGTAGCTGCGGCCCCAGGCCCGGGCGCGGGTGAGGCGGATGCCCCAGGCGGGGATGGTCCATCCGGTGATCTGGAGCAGGGCGCCGATGCTGCCGCAGGCCCATTGGACCGGGTCGAGGCCCGCGCCGTCGAAGTGCAGCCGGGTGCCGGCGATCTGGATGCCCCGGGTGACGCAGTAGACCAGGATGAGCGTCGCGCCGACGGTGACGGTCCGCATGCCCGCCGCGAGCCACTGCCGGTTGGCCACCCTGGTGAAGCGCACCGACAGCCGTACCGTCTCGGCCTGCCCCACGGCGCATATCAGCAGGTAGAAGGACATGTACAGGGCGTATCCGCCGTGGTGGATGCTCAACAGGATCGTCGACGTCGCGGTGTCGGAGTGTGCCACCGGGCCGACCACGAAGGACGAGGTCACGAGCACGCAGAGGGCGGCGCCGAAGAACAGGACGCGCCGGCGTGCCATCCGCCGGGCCTGCGCGGGCGGCGACGACCAGTGGACGAGGACCACTTGCTGCGCGGCGGTCAGGACGACGACCGCGACCTGGGTGATCAGCGAGGTGATGTTGGGGACGCCGAAGAATCCCGAGATGTGGAGCCGCAGTTGGTCCAGGTCGACCAGGAAGCTGATCCCGGAGCACAGGAAGTAGACGCACAGCGCCCACAGCGCGATGTCGTGCTTGCGGCGCACCAGGTCCGGCAGCCGGTACGCGAAGGCGGCCAGCCCGACGAAGGCGCAGATCCAGGCGAGGGCCGTGTAGACGGCGGTCACTGCGGATCCGCCTTGCCGAGGCCCTGCTCGATGCGGGCGACGACGTCGGCGGCTTCCGCGGGGACGGCCCACGCGGGTTCGACCCAGCGCTTGGTGGCGCGGGCCAGGATGAGGGAGGCCATGGTCTCGGCCTCCTGCTCCTCGTCGTCGCTGTAGCGGGAGCGCATCAGCAGCCCCCGTACGCCGGCCGGGTCGACGTTGGGGAGGAGCGGCCCGGAAGGGGTGCGGTCCAGGGGTACGGAGCCGCGGTGCTCGAAGGCGATGTGGGCCAGTTCATGGGTGATGATGTGTTCTTTGTGCGCCGGCGAAGCCGACTTCTCGAACGCGACGACGTCGAAGTCGTCCAATTTGAGCCACAGGCCCAGCAAATGGCGTTCCGGGAAGGACGTCGGAATCAGATGAATGGTGCGCTTGCGGCTCTCGCTGAGATAGCGGTGGAGTTCGTCGATTCCGCAGCCGTGCTCCATACCCCACTCCACCAGCATCGCCTCGCACGTACGGCGGACCTTCCTGAGCCGGCGCCTGAGCCGTCTGTCCTCCGATCCCGGCGACTCTGAGCCCGGTATCTTCATCCCTCAGTCCTCCGGCGGAACTCGGCGGCTGCCCTCCCCTGCCCGGGCTTCTTGATCTCCGGGGCAGACGACGCGGTCATGATGTCATACGCCCAACTCCCCCTCGCCCGTTGTGGGTTCTATTCGGCCACGGATCGTCGGTTTCCGCCGAAAACAGCTGGGGGTGAATACCGCCCGCGGGATATGCCCCGGGGGAATTCAGCACGTTCGCCGGGGGTGGTGCAGCTCCCGGGCGCGGGCGGGGTCCACGGGGGTGTCCGGGCGCAGGTGCAGGAAGTACTCCGCCTGCCATGCCTGGGTGCGCTCGGCCTGGCGGCTGGTGACGGTCACCCAGGGCGGGTAGACGCGCAGGGCCCGCTTCCCGCCGGAACCGTCCACCGATACGACGCCGCGGCGGCGCAGCACGTCGAGGGGCAGGACGAACTGGCCGAAGTGGTCGCCGTCGCGGCTGCTGATGACGAACAGGTCGACGGCGTCCGTGGCGTCGAAGGGCCGGATGGGGCCGCCCGGGGACCGCTGCCACGCGGTGACGAACTGGCCCGCCTTGGTGGGCGTCGTCCGCGCCGCGCGGAACCTGACGGAAAGGCCGTCGAGCGTGTAGTGGTGGGCGGCGTAGTCGGCGCTCTCGGCTTCGGGGACCGGCTGCGTGCAGGTGAACCCGCTGGGGTCGTAGACGAGCGCTTTCGCCGCGCGGAGGTCGGGGTGGGTTCCGGCGTCCCACCGCGCCGTCGGAACGGCGGAAGCGTACGCGTGTTCGACGGACATGGCCCTACCCTGTCATGCCGGGGCGCCCCCCCCAACCCGCCCGGCGGGGTCAGCCCAGCGCGGCGGCGAAGGCGGCGTAGGCGGCGGCGTCGAAGAGGACGAAGCGGACCTCCTCCACGGAGGTCGGCGTCGCGCGCACCGTCTCCACCGCGATCCGGGCGCCGTCGTCCATCGGCCAGCCGTAGACCCCCGTCGAGATGGCCGGGAAGGCGACGGTACGGGCGCCGAGCTCGTCCGCGACCCGCAACGACTCCCGGTAGCAGGAGGCGAGCAGGCCGGAGCGGTCCTCGTCGCGCGAGTGGACGGGCCCGACGGTGTGGATGACGTGGGTGGCCGGCAGCCGCCCCGCCGTGGTGGCGACGGCCCGGCCCGTCGGCAGGCCCTTGCCGTAGTGGGAGCGGCGCAGCTGCTCGCAGGCGGCGAGGATCTCCGGTCCGCCGCGCCGGTGGATGGCGCCGTCCACTCCCCCGCCGCCGAGCAGCGAGGAGTTGGCGGCGTTGACCACGGCGTCGGCGTGCTCCGCGGTGATGTCGCCCTGGACGAGGGTGATGCGGGGCGGCATCAGGACCCCTTCCGCAGGTGGCGCCAGACGGCCTTGGCGGCGTTGTGGCCGGACATGCCGTGGACTCCCGGTCCCGGCGGGGTCGCCGAGGAGCACAGGAACACCGCCGGGTGGGCCGTGGTGTACGGGGACAGGGTGATCTTCGGGCGGAGCAGGAGCTGGAGTCCGGAGGCGGCGCCGCAGGCGATGTCCCCGCCGACGTAGTTGGGGTTGCGCGCGGCGAGCTGCGGCGGGCCGGCGGTGGCGCGGGCCAGGACGAGGTCGCGGAAGCCCGGGGCGAAGCGCTCCAGCCGGCGCTCCATGGCCTCGGTGAGGTCCCCGTCCCAGCCCGCCGGTACGTGCCCGTACGCCCAGAAGACGTGCTTGCCCTCCGGCGCCCGGCTCGGGTCGACGAGACTGGGCTGGGCGGTGATGAGGAAGGGGTTGCGCGGGGCGCGGCCGCCGGAGGCCAGCTGCAGGGCGGCGTCGATGTCGCGGGTGCGCGGGCCGATCTGGACGGTGCCGGCCCGGCGGGCCTCCTCGGCGGTCCAGGGGACGGGGCCGTCCAGCGCGTAGTCGATCTTGAAGACGGAAGCTCCGTAGCGGTAGCCGTCGTACGCCCGCCCCAGCCGGGCGATCCGTGCCAGCGCGGTCGGCGAGGTGTCGAAGACGTACGCCCGGGCCGGAGGCAGCTCGTCCAGCCGCTTGACCTCGAAGTCCGTGTGCACGCAGCCCCCGAGGTCGCGCAGGTACGCGGCGAGGGCGTCCGAGACGGACTGCGAGCCGCCGCGCGGCATCGGCCAGCCGTTGGCGTGCGCGGCGAGCGCGAAGACCAGGCCGACGGCGCCGGTGCCGATCCCGTTCAGCGGTGCGATGACGTGCGCCACGAGGCCGGCGAACAGCGCGCGGGCCCGGTCGTCGCGGAAGCGGCTCAGCAGCCAGGTGGCGGGCGGCAGCCCGGCGAGCCCGAAGCGGGCCAGGGTCACCGGGTCCCTGGGCAGCGCGGTCGAGGGCAGGGACATGAAGTCCCGGGCCAGCGTGTCCCATTTGCCGAGGAACGGCTGCACCAGGCGGCGGTAGGCGCCCGCGTCGCGCGCCCCGAAGGACGCCGCCGTCTGGGCGACCGAGCGGGACAGCACCGCCGCCGTGCCGTCGTCGAACGGGTGCGCCATCGGCAGCGGGGCGTGCAGCCACTCCAGCCCGTACCGCCGCAGCGGCATCGTCGCGAACACCGGCGAGCCGGCGCCGAGCGGATGCACCGCCGAGCAGGGGTCGTGCCGGAAGCCGGGGAGGGTGAGTTCCTCGGTGCGGGCGCCGCCGCCGACGGTCCCGGCGGCTTCGAAGACGGCCACGGACAGCCCGCGCCGGGCCAGCTCGACGGCGGCGGTCAGCCCGTTGGGGCCGGCCCCCACCACGACCGCATCGAGAATCGAGGGCACCTTACGACTCCTTCGTCCGGCGGCGGCACCGCGTATGAGGCGGCGGTGCGTCCAGGCGGCACTGTATTGAAGAGATGGCGGATCCGGCCGGTCATTCGCCCCGCAGCAGCTCGCGGATCCGGACCGCCGTGGCCTCGTCACGGCCCACGGCGAACGGCAGCGCGTTGTCCCGGTCCACCCGGAAGGGCACCCCGGCGACGGTGCTCTGGGCGCCGCCCGCCTCCGCGACCAGCAGCAGCCCGGCGGCGTGGTCCCACGCCGAAGGCCAGGTGAAGGCCAGGCCGTCCATCTCGCCGCGGGCCACCTTGAGGTACTCCAGGCCGGCCGATCCGCAGGGGCGGGCCCCGACCCCGGGTACGTCGAGCCGGGCCAGGGCGCGCTTGTCCTCGTCGGAGGTGTACAGCGGGTGGGCCATGGCGACCCGCAGCGCGGCGCCGGGCTCCGGGGAACCGCTGTGGATGCGCTCGCCGTTGACGTACGCCCCCTCCCCGCGCACGGCGGTGGCCAGCTCGTCCAGCGCCGGGGCGTAGGTCCAGGAGGCGAGGATCTCCCCGCGGTGGGCCAGCGCGACCAGGGTGCAGAAGCCGGCGTCGCCGCTGACGAACTGCCGGGTGCCGTCGACGGGATCCACGATCCAGACGGGCGCGTCGGCGCGCAGCGCCGCGTACACCGTGGGGTCGGCGTGCACGGCCTCCTCGCCGACGACGGCGGAGCCGGGCAGCAGGCGGGTCAGCGAAGCGGTCAGGTGCTCCTCCGCCTTGCGGTCGGCGACGGTGACCAGGTCGTGCGGGCCGCTCTTCTCGTCCACCTCGTGCTCGGCGAGCTGCCGGAATCTCGGCATGATCTCGACCGCGGCCGCCTTGCGGACGGCCTCTTCGACGGCGGACAGGTCGACGGCCGGAAATTCTGTGATCATGCCTCCATCACACCACGCCCGACTGACAAACCCCACCCGCCGGCCCGGCGGGCGGGGGCACTCCGGGTGGACGGCGGGTGACCGCGCCCCGGCCGGTCAGCCGAGGTGCTGCCAGAGGAAGGTGTGGGCGAGCGCCTGGTTGAAGGCGGCTTGGCCGTTGTCGGCGGCGCCGCCGTGGCCGCCGCCGGTGTTCTCGTAGAGGTGGACCCGGTGGCCGAGTTCGCGCAGCCGGGCGGCCGTTTTGCGGGCATGGGCCGGGTGCACGCGGTCGTCGCGGGTGGACGTCATCAGCAGCAGCGGCGGGTAGGGCCGGCCGGCCGCCAGCTGGTGGTAGGGGGAGATCGCCCGCAGGTGCGGGCGGTCGGCCTCGTCGTCCGGGTCGCCGTACTCGCCGGTCCAGGAGGCGCCCGCGAGCAGCTTGTGGAAGCGGAGCATGTCCAGCAGGGGGACCTTGGCGACGATCGCGCCGAACAGCTCCGGGTAGCGGGTGAGCATGGCACCCATGAGGAGGCCGCCGTTGCTGGCGCCGACGGCCCCGAGCTGCCCGGGGGTCGTGGCGCCGCGGGCGATCAGGTCGCGGGCGACGGCGGCGAAGTCCTCGAACGCGCGGGGCCGGTCGGCGCCGAGTGCGGCCCAGTGCCAGGCCGGTCCGTACTCGGCGCCGCCGCGGATGTTGGCCACCGCGTAGGTGCCGCCACGGGCCAGCCAGGCCCGGCCGGTGACCGGGCTGTAGGAGGGCGTCTGCAGGTCCCGGAAGCCTCCGTACCCGTACAGCAGCACCGGCCCGGGACCGGACGCGTTCTCGGGTCCGACGACGAAGTACGGGACCCGGGTGCCGTCCGCCGAGGTGGCGAAGTACTGCCGCGCCCTCATTCCGGTGGCGTCGAAGTGGGCCGGGGCCTGCTTGAGGGTCTCGGTGGCGCCGCCGATCTCGCCCCGGTAGAGGGTGGACGGCTGGAGGAAGGAGTCGACGTCGAGGAAGTACTCGTCGCAGACGTCCGGATCGGTGTCGGTGACGCCCGCGGACGACAGCGGCGCCACGTCCGCCAGCGGCCTGCGCGACCACTGCCCGCCGGGGCCGGGCGTGAGGATCTCGATCCGGGTCGCGACGTCGGACAGGGTCTCCAGGACGAGGTGGTGGCGGGTCCAGCTGTGCCCGGCCAGGGCGGTGCGCCCGTCCGGGGCGAACAGCACGGACGCGGTGCGGTCACCGGCGAGGAACGCCTCGAAATCGAAGACGAGGAGCGAGCCGGCCGGGTGCCCCAGCCAGGGTGACTCCGGGGTGACGACCAGCCACCGCTTCCAGGCGTACTTCCCCGCGTCGTCCGGTACGTCGACGCGTACCGGCGTGCCGTCGCCGGTGAGCAGGAACAGCTCGTCGTGCCAGAAGTCCCGGGAGCGGGAGACGAAGTCCCGCTCGAAGCCCGGCGTCGGATCGTGCCAGCCGGTGGCCGACACGTCGCCCGCCGCGACCTCGAAGACCGTCCGGGCCTGCGCCAGGGCCGTGCCGCGGCGCCAGCGGCGTACGGTGCGCGGGTAGCCGGCGTCGGTGAGGGAGCCGGGGCCGGTGTCGGTCCCGACGTACACGTGGTCGGCGTCGATCCAGCCGATCCGGGTCTTCGCCTCCGCCACCTCGAAGCCGCCGGGGACGAACGCCCGCGTACCGAGGTCGAACTCCCGGACGACGACGGCGTCCGAACCCGCCCGGGACAGGCTCACCAGCGCCCGCCCGTAGTCCGGGTAGCGCACCTGCGCCCCGGCCCACACCCACTCCACGCCCTCGGCGGCGCCGAGCGCGTCGACGTCCAGGAGCAGCTCCCACTCGGGGGCGTCCTTGCGGTACTGCTCCAGCGTCGTACGCCGCCACACCCCCTTCGGCCGGGGTGCGTCGCGCCAGAAGTTGTAGAGGAACGCGCCCCGGCGGACGGTGTAGGGGATCCGGTCGGAGGCGTCGAGGACCTCCCGGACCTCCTCGCGCAACGCGTCGAAGCCGGGCCCGCGGGCGAGCGCGGCGAGCGTCTCCGCGTTCCGCTCCGCCACCCAGGCGAGCGCGTCGGCGCCCTCCACTTCCTCGAGCCACAGGTACGAGTCGTCATCCGTCACGAGGAGCGATTGTGCCTCCCCCACGGCTGCTGCGTGCGCGCGTCCCGAAGGCCGGGCTAGGGGGCGTCTGGCGGATCAGGGTCGGATGGCCCGGGTCGGCTGGTGCCGTGGATTGCACGGCGGAGGAGGGAGCCACCGCGGTGGGGGTACCTCTGGGGCCCCCGGACGGAGTCTGGGGGAGGTAGCCGGGGGACGTCGGTGACCGACGACAACGCGGCAAGGCGCGGCACCAGGCGGGCCGGGCCCGGCCATGGTCCGTCAGACACCCCCTAGAGACGTGTCGCGGTCCGGATGAGGTCGGCGACGGCGGTGGACCGGCTGTGCGGGGGCCAGGCGATCACGGTGGTGACCGGCGGCGCGTCCAGCACGGGCACGGCGGCGAGGTCGTCGTGCAGTTGGGCCCGGCCCGACTCCGGTGAGAGTGCGCAGGCCCGGCCGAGCGCGACGAGCTGCAACAGCTGCGCCTGGTCGCGGACCAGCGGGCCGGGCCCGGGCGGGTAGCTGCCGTCCGGGTCGGGCCAGCGGGGCAGGGGCAGGCCCGGCAGATCGGCGATGTCGGCCATGTGCACATGGGCCCGGGCGGTGAGCGGATGCCCGGCCGGCAGGACCACGACCTGGCCCTCCGTGCTGAGTTCTTCGGTGTGGAAGCCGGCCGTGGAGTCGAACGGCCGGTGCAGCAGCGCCACGTCGGCCCGGCCCTCGCGCAGGAGTCGCGCCTGCTCGGCCGGACCGCACAGGATGACGTCGACGGGAACCGCGCCGGGTTCGGCGGCGTACGCGTCGAGCAGTTTCGCCAGCAGTTCTCTGGACGCGCTGGCCTTCGTGACCAGGACCAGGCCGGGACGGCCGGTCCCGGACAGCGCGGCGCGGCGGGTGCGGCGCTCGGCGGCGTCGACCGCGTCGAGGGCCGCCCGGCCCTCGGCCAGCAGCACCGAGCCGGCCTCGGTCAGCGTGACGGTGCGGCCGGTCCGGTCCAGCAGTTCCGCCCCGAGCCGGCGTTCGAGCTGCCGGATCGCCCGTGACAGGGGCGGCTGCGCGATCCCGAGCCGCTGCGCGGCGCGCCCGAAGTGCAGCTCTTCAGCGACGGCGACGAAATACCGCAGTTCCCGGGTCTCCATACGAACACGCTAACCCCGGTCAATACCCTGACGGTATCGTTGCCCACCCGATCGGTCTTGGACGCCTACCAGGGTCCAAGAGCAGCATGGTCCCCATGAGCGAACGAACGATTGCGCTGGTCACCGGCGCGAACAAGGGAATCGGCTACGAGATCGCCGCGGGCCTGGGCGCCCTCGGCTGGAGCATCGGCGTCGGCGCCCGCGACGACGGGCGCGGTAAGGCCGCGGTGGAGCGGTTGCGCGCGGCCGGCGTCGACGCGTTCGGCGTACCGCTGGACGTGACCGACGACGCGAGCGCGACCGCCGCCGCCCGGCTGATCGAGGAACGGGCCGGGCGTCTCGACGTACTCGTCAACAACGCGGGCATCTCCGGCGGCATGCCGCAGGAGCCCACCCGGGTCGATCCCGCCACCATCCGGACCGTCGTGGAGACCAACGTGATCGGCGTCATCCGCGTCACCAACGCGATGCTGCCGCTGCTGCGCCGCTCCGCCTCACCGCGGATCGTGAACATGTCCAGCAGTGTCGGCTCCCTCACCCGGCAGTCAGGATCCGCCGCTGAGCAGACGACGGGTCCGGTGGCCGCGGCCTACTCGCCGTCGAAGACGTTCCTGAACGCCGTCACCCTCCAGTACGCCCGGGAGCTGGCCGGCACGAACATCCTGATCAACCTCGGCTGCCCCGGCTACGTCGCGACCGACCTCAACGGCTTCCACGGCGTGCGCACCCCCGAGCAGGGCGCCGCGATCGCCATCACGCTCGCGACCCTGCCCGACGACGGCCCGACCGGCGCGTTCTTCGAGGATGCCGGCGTAGTTCCCTGGTGACGTCAGCTGTTGATCGCCGGGATGACGTGCTGTCCGTACGCCTCGATCACCTTCTCCCGGGCGTCGTGCATGGCGTAGACGGCGAACTGGTCGACCCCGAGGTCGCGCAGGGCGCGGAGTTTCTCGATGTGGGCCCCGGTCGGGCCCAACAGGCAGAAGCGGTCCACGATCTCGTCCGGGACGAAGGCCGTGTCGGGATTCCCGGCGCGGCCGTGGTGGCTGTAGTCGTAGCCCTCGCGGGACTTGATGTACTCGGTGAGGGCGTCGGGAACCATCGAGGAGTGTTCGCCGTAGCGGGAGACGAGGTCGGCGACGTGGTTGCCGACCATGCCGCCGAACCAGCGGCACTGGTCGCGGGCGTGGGCGAGGTCGTCGCCCACGTACGCCGGAGCGGCCACGCAGATGGTGATCGCATCCGGGTCCCGGCCGGCCCGGGCGGCGGCTTCCCGGACCGCCTTGATCATCCACTCCGTCAAGTAGAGGTCCGCGAGCTGGAGGATGAAGCCGTCGGCCTTCTCCCCGGCCAGGGCCAGCGCCTTCGGGCCGTACGCCGCCATCCACACCGGGAGCTTCCCGTCGCGGATCCAGGGGATGCGGACCGGGTTGCCGTCCACCTCGGCCTCGCGGCCCTCCGCGAGGTCGCGGATCACCTCGATGGCCTCCCCCAGCCGGGCGAGGGTGTTGGGTTTGCGTCCGGCGACCCGCATCGCCGAGTCGCCGCGGCCGATCCCGCAGACCGTGCGGTTGCCGTACATGTCGTTGAGGGTGGCGAAGGTGGAGGCGGTCACCTCCCAGGTACGGGTGCCCGGGTTGGTGACCATCGGGCCGATGTGCAGTTTCTGCGTGTTGGCCAGGATCTGGCTGTAGATGACGAACGGCTCCTGCCACAGCACGGCGGAGTCGAAGGTCCAGCCGTAGCGGAAGCCGTTGCGCTCGGCGCGCTTCATCAGGCTGATGACCTGGGCGGCGGGCGGGTCTGTTTGCAGGACGAGGCCGAAGTCCATCACGGCTCCTTACAGGTACTGGCAGGTCGAGCGGGGGACGAAGGCCCCGTGACCGGCCCGGCCGGTGTACTCGCGCCGGTCGATGACGAGTTCGCCGCGCGAGAGGACCGTGTCGACGCGTCCGGTGATCCGCTTGCCCTCGTACGCCGAGTAGTCCACGTTCATGTGGTGCGTCTCGGCGGAGATGACCTGCTCGGCGTGCGGATCGTAGAGGACGATGTCGGCGTCGGAGCCCGGCGCGATGGTGCCCTTCTGGGGGTAGAGGCCGAACATCCGGGCCGGGGTCGCGCAGGCGATCTCGATCCAGCGGCGGCGGGTGATGTGCCCGTCCAGAACGGCCTGGTGGAGGAGGTCCATCCGGTTCTCCACACCGGGCAGACCGTTGGGGATCTTGGAGAAGTCGCCGCGGCCGAGCTCCTTCTGGCCGCGGAAGCAGAACGGGCAGTGGTCGGTGGAGACCACCTGGAGGTCGTTGGTACGCAGGCCCCGCCACAGCGCCGCCTGGTGCTCGCGCGGCCGCAGCGGGGTGGAGCAGACGTACTTGGCGCCCTGGAAGTCGGGCTCCGCGAGGTTGTCGGTGGACAGGAACAGGTACTGCGGGCAGGTCTCCCCGAAGACGGGCAGCCCCTTGTCCCGGGCCGCGGCGAGTTCCGCGACCGCCTCCTCGGCCGAGACGTGGACCACGTACAGCGGCGAGCCGGCCACCCGGGCCAGCTGGATGGCCCGGTGCGTGGCCTCGGCTTCGAGGAGCACCTTGCGGACCTCTCCGTGGTGGCGGGGGTCGGTCTCCCCGCGCGCCAGGGCCTGTTCGACGAGGACGTCGATCGCGATGCCGTTCTCGGCGTGCATCATGATCAGCCCGCCGTTGCCGGAGGCCCGTTGCATCGCCCGCAGGATCTGCCCGTCGTCGCTGTAGAAGACGCCCGGGTAGGCCATGAACAGTTTGAAGGACGTGACGCCCTCGCCGACGAGGTGGTCCATCTCCTTGAGGGTGCCCTCGTTGACGTCGGAGAGGATCATGTGGAAGGCGTAGTCGATCGCGCACCGGCCGTCGGCCTTGTCGTACCAGGTGTCGAGCCCGGCGCGCAGGGAGCGGCCCACGCTCTGCACGGCGAAGTCGACGATGGTGGTGGTGCCGCCCCAGGCGGCGGCCCGGGTGCCCGTCTCGAAGGTGTCCGAGGCGGCGGTGCCGCCGAAGGGCAGCTCCATGTGGGTGTGGGCGTCGACGCCGCCGGGGATGACGTACTTCCCGCTCGCGTCGATCGTGGTGTCCGCCGTCCAGCCGTCGGCGGCCTGCGAGCCGTGGGCCGCGAGGGCGGCGACCCGGCCGTTCTCGATCAGGACGTCCGCGTGCAGTTCGTCGGCGGCCGTGACGACGAGTCCGCCGCGGATCAGGGTGCGGGTGTTCATGTACGTGTCCCTCGCTACTGGTTCAGGCCGCGCAGGGCCTGTTCGAGGATCTCGGCGCCCTCTTCCGCCTCCGCGACGGTGAGGGAGAGCGGCGGCGCGATGCGCAGCACGCTGGTGTTGTACCCGCCGCCCTTGCCGAGCAGCAGGCCTCCGGCGCGGGCTGCCTCCAGTACGGCGGCGGCCGCTTCGGGGTCGGCCCGGTCGGTGCCCGGCTTCGTCAGCTCCAGGGCGGCCATCAGGCCCCGGCCGCGTACCTCCCGTACGGCGGGCACGGCGGCGGCGATGGCCCGCAGCCGCTCCAGCAGCAGGCCGCCGACGCGGCGGGCGTTGCCCTGGAGGTCGTGCTCCAGCAGGTAGCCGAGGTTCGCGACGCCGGCCGCCATGGTGACCGGGGAGCCGCCGAAGGTGGAGATGGAGTTCGAGTCGAGGCAGTTCATCACCTCGGGGCGGGCCACGACCCCGCCGATGGACATGCCGTTGCCGATGCCCTTGGCGAAGGTGAGGATGTCCGGCGGGCCGTTCTGGGCGTGCGCCTGCCAGCCCCAGAAGTGCTCGCCGGTGCGGCCCCAGCCGGTCTGCACCTCGTCGCTGATCCACAGGATGCCGTGCCGGTCGAGGACCTCGCGGAACGCGCCGTAGAGGCCGTCGGGCGGGGAGGTGAACCCGCCGACGCCCTGGATGGGTTCGGCGATGAGCGCGGCCACCCCGCCCCGGGCCTGGCCCAGTACGTCTTCCAGGTCGGCGACCGCGGCCGCGGTGAAATCGGCGTCTCCGAGGTGGGCGAAGGGGCCCCGGGTGCGGACCGCGCCGTGGACGTAGTACGTCTGGAGCGGCGAGAGGCTGGTCGGGGACCAGCCCCGGTTGCCGGTGATGGAGACGGTCGAGAACGACCGGCCGTGGTAGCTGTTGCGCATCGCCAGGATCTGGTTCGAGCGGCGGTACGTCGTCGCGAGCAGCAGGGCGGTGTCGTTGGCCTCGGTGCCGGAGGTGGTGAAGAAGACCCGGGCGTCGGGGATGCCGGAGAGCGCGGCGACCCGTTCGGCCAGCTCGACCATCGGCCGGTTCAGGTACAGGGTGGAGGAGTGGATGATCCGGCCGGCCTGTTCGGAGACGGCCTTGGTGACCTCGGGCAGGGCGTGGGCGGTCATCGTGGTGAGGATGCCGCCGAAGAAGTCGAGGTAGCGGTTGCCTTCGGCGTCCCAGACGTGGCGGCCCTCGCCGTGGGTGAGCTCGACGGGGCGCTCGTAGTAGAGCGTGAGCCAGTCCGGCAGGACGGCGCGGTGGCGGCTGTGCAGGGGGATCGGGTTGCTCACGGCTGTACCAGTCCTCCGTAGGCGTCGGGGCGGCGGTCGCGGTAGAAGGCCCACTGGTCGCGGACTTCCTTGATCAGGTCGAAGTCGAGGTCGCGGACGAGGAGTTCCTCCTCCTTGTCGCTCGCCGGCTCGCCGACGAACTGGCCGCGGGGGTCGACGAAGTAGCTGGAGCCGTAGAAGTCGTTGTCGCCGTACTCCTCCTGCCCGATGCGGTTGATGGCCGCGATGAAGTACTCGTTCGCGACGGCCGCGGCGGGCTGTTCCAGCTGCCAGAGGTAGGCGGAGAGACCGCGGTGGGTGGCGGAGGGGTTGTAGACCAGCTGGGCTCCGGCGAGCCCCAGCTGGCGCCAGCCTTCGGGGAAGTGCCGGTCGTAGCAGATGTAGACGCCGACGCGGCCGACGGCGGTGTCGAAGACGGGCCAGCCGAGGTTGCCCGGGCGGAAGTAGTACTTCTCCCAGAAGCCCTTGACCTGCGGGATGTGGTGCTTGCGGTACTTCCCGAGGTAGCTGCCGTCGGCGTCGATGACGGCGGCGGTGTTGTAGTAGAAGCCCTCGGACTCCAGCTCGAAGACCGGGACGACGATCACCATGCCGGTCTCGCGGGCCAGGTCCTGCATCCTGCGGACGGTGGGGCCGTCGGGGACGGCCTCGGCCCAGCGGTAGTGCTCGGGTTCCTGGACCTGGCAGAAGTAGGGCGCGTTGAACACCTCCTGGAAGCCGATGATCTTCGCGCCCTCGGCAGCGGCCCGGCGGGCGTGCTCCTCGTGCTTGGCGATCATCGACTCGGTGTCTCCGGTCCAGGTGGCCTGGACCAGCGCGGCGCGGACGACTTGGGCCATGAGCTGCCTCCTCGCGACGGGAACGCCGACTTCTACGCACGTAGACGGTGTCCGTAGGGAGTAGAACGTAGGCCGCGTCACAGCGCGGGGCAAGAGCGCCGTGCGGTCTTGGAGTAGTCGATCACGTTACGTCGATACGTGATCGTTTGCGATCAGGCGGCGGGCGGTTCAGGGCAGCGGGATCCCCGCGACGCGGAGGGCGTGGGACAGGTCGCGGTGTTTGCCGCCGGCGAGCGCGGCGGCCGCGCGGAGCAGGCGGGGGGCGAACCAGTGGGGGTCCCGCCGGGCCAGAGCGGCGGCCTCGTCGGCGGTGCGCAGCCGGACGAAGGCGGCGAGCAGGGCGTCGGCCTCCCGGTCACGGCCGGCCGCGCCGAGGAGGCCGGCCGCCTCGGCGATCTCGGCGGTGGGGCGGGCGGCGGCCTGGCGCAGCAGCGCGACGCAGTCGCCGTCCCGGCCGGCCTCGCCGAGGGCGGCCGCGGCGGCGGCGAGCCGGTCGGGCGGGAGCGAGGCGGCCTCCCAGAGCAGGGTGGCCCGGTCCGCGCCGAGCCCGGCGCGGTCCAGTTCGGCGGCGAACTCCGGGAGCAGCGGGGCGGGCCATCCGGTGGCCTCGCAGAGCAGCGCGTGCGCCTCGCCACCGTGGCCCTGGGCCCGCAGCCCGACCAACCGGGCCACGGCCCGGGACACCTCGGGTGCCGCCGGGGCGGGCTGCGCCGGGGGCGCCGTCGGAGGGGCCGCCGCCGCTGGCTTCGCCGGGGCGAGGGCGAACCGGGCGCCGCGCGGGGCGGCTTCGGGGGCCCGCGGGGCTTCGTCGGGCAGCGAGGGCGGCGCCGCCTCGGCCGGCGCCCCCGCGTACCGGGCGCCCCCGCCGCGGCGCCCGCCCCGCAACCACCGCCCCTCGGCCCGCCCCACGGGCCCCCCACCCCGCTGCCCGGGCACCCCGCCCAGCAACTCCGCCCCGTCCTCCCCCGGCCGGCCCGCAGCCGCCCGCGCCCCGGGCGGATCCGCCGGGACTTCCCGCCAGGGCCCCGCCAACCGCGAGGGCTCGTCCGGCCGTTGCGACACCGGGCCGGCCGACGGGCCCTCCGGCCAACCGACACCCTCCGGCCCGGACAGACCAGCCCCCGGATCCCCCGGCCAGGCCTCAGGCGCCTGCGCCACGGGCCCGCCCGCCGGGTCCTCCAGCCAGGGGCCCGCCAACAGCGAGGGCTCGTCCGGCCGTTGCGACACCGGGCCGGCCGACGGGCCCTCCGGCCGCAATTCAGCCTCCTGCGCCAAGGACGCGGCCCCCGGCCCCCCGTACCGGAACTCCGGCAACGCCTCCGGCGGCTGCGCCGCGGGGCCGCCCGGCGGGCCCGCCCGCCAGGGATCCGGCGCCGGGCCCTCGTACCGGGACCCCGGTAACACCGGGAGCGCCCCGGGCGGCTGCGACACCGGGCCGGCCGACGGGCGCTCCGGCGCCGACAGGGCAGACCCCGGATCCCCTGGCCGGCCCTCAGGCGGCTGCGACACGGGCCCGGGCGTCGGGGCCGCGTGCTCGGGCTCCGCCAACCGCGAGAGCGACTCCGGCGGCTGCGCCGCGGGGCCGGTCGGCGGGCGACGGGATTCCG
This sequence comes from Streptomyces sp. NPDC026522, assembly GCF_055567555.1. NCBI lineage: Bacteria > Bacillati > Actinomycetota > Actinomycetes > Kitasatosporales > Streptomycetaceae > Streptomyces > Streptomyces sp. NPDC026522. The sequence goes on along the minus strand of NZ_JBVHQF010000001.1, from coordinate 158,398 downwards.
GCCCGTCGGCCCACGACGGCGTCGGCGGGTCATCCCGGCCGGCGGCTCCGGCCTTCAGGTCCGGGCGGCGGGACTCCGGTGTACCCGTCCGCGACGGGGACGGCGGGTACTCGTGCCCGGATTCCGGGCCGCCGTCCCGCCGTGGCCGGGGCAGGCCAGCCGACAGGGCGGCGAGGCGGCTCGTCAGGTCCGCGTGGCGGGCGTGGGCGCGGGCCGTGTCGTCCTGGACCCAGGACAGCTCGCGCGTCAGCGCCCGCACCCGCGCCGGGTCCGTGGCCGCGGCCAACCGCTCCGTCAGGACCGCCAGGGCCGCCTCCGACGCCGCCCGCTGCTCCGCGGCCCGCGCCAGCAGTTCCCGCAGCTCCCCCGCACCGCCCGGCGCCCGGTCCCACGCGGCGGCCGCCGCGTCCCGGAGCCGGGCCGCGTACTCCACCTCCCCCGCCGCGGCCGCCCCGTCCAGCAGCAGCGACGCCAGCACGTCCCAGGGCGGTATCGCGGCCCCCTCCAGACAGGCCCGCATCCCCTCCGGGTCCCGCCGCAGGAACTCCCCGTACCAGCCCGCCCCGGGATCCAGTCTCCGCGTCAACCCGCGTAAGTACTGCGCGAGTTGACCGGTCAGCAGCGAGGTCGCCGTCTCCATCCCCGCATTGCACCCCACCCGTGTTACGGGCGGGCTACGGGAATCTCAAAGCTTGACGGCGATGCCGGTGTGCGGCCGCTTGCCCCGCCGCACCAGCGCGGCCGGCAGGTCCACCGCCCAGAACTGCCAGCTGTACTTGCGTGACATCAGCTTGCGCACCCGCCGCAGCCCCGCTTCGTCCAGCAGCCGCGCCCGCCCCTCGACGGCGACCGCGCCCTCCGGTACCCGGCCGCGCACGTCGCAGGCGGTCACGGTGACCCGCCCGTCGTTGCGGATCCGCTTGACCTTCCACGAATCACTGCGCGTCCACACGTACAGCTCGCCCCCGTCGGCCACCGCCCAGACGGGCGTGGCGACGGGGGTGCCGTCCTTGCGGAAGGTGGTCAGACTGACGTACTTGCCCCGGCCGAGCTCCTCAACGGTCATGCCCCGACCTTAGGGCCTCTACGGACGCCCGTGCGGGTGTACGACCATCGCCGATCCCCCGCCCCGGCGGCTGGTCTCGGCCGCCGCCAGCCAGCGGCCGTCCGGGAGCCGCTGGACCCCGGTGGCGGCGCCGATCTCCGGGTTCTGCCGGAAGACGTGGCCGAGCGCCTCCAGCTGGCCCCGGACCGGGCTGTCCCACAGTCCCGGCTCCAGCTCCGTGGCGCTCTGGTTGCGCTGGCTGGCCCGCGGCGCGGCGATGGCATCGACCAGCGGCAGGCCCCGGTCCAGGTGCCCGAGCAGGGTCTGGAGCACGGTGGTGATGATCGTGGCACCCCCCGGGGAGCCCACGGCGAGGACCGGGCGGCCGTGTTCCAGGACGATCGTCGGCGCCATCGACGAGCGCGGCCGCTTGCCGGGGCCGGGCAGGTTCGGGTCCGGGACGCCGGGGGCGGCGGGGGCGAAGGAGAAGTCGGTCAGCTCGTTGTTGAGCAGGAAGCCGCGGCCCGGGACGGTGATGGCGCTGCCGCCGGTGGATTCGATGGTCAGGGTGTAGGAGACCACGTTGCCCCAGCGGTCGGCGACCGTGAGGTGGGTGGTGTTCTCGCCCTCGTACGTGGTGGGCGCGGCCTGGCCGGTGGTGGCGCACGGCTGCGGGTCGCGCGGGTCGCCGGGGGCGAGCGGGCTGGTCAGCGCCCGGTCCGGCCGGATCAGGCAGGCGCGGCTGTCGGCGTACCGCTGGGAGAGCAGCTCGCGGGTGGGGACCTGCTCGGCGGCCGGGTCGCCGACCCAGCGGCCCCGGTCGGCGAAGGAGATCCGGGACGCCTCGATGTAGCGGTGCAGGTACTGCGCCTCGGTCAGCCCGCCGAGGTCGGTGCCCTCCAGGATGTTCAGCGCCTCGCCGACGGTGGTGCCGCCGGAGGAGGAGGGGGCCATGCTGTAGACGTCCAGGCCCCGGTAGCGCACCTGTGTGGGGGCCTGGCGCTTGGTCGCGTACGCCCGCAGGTCCCCGGTGGTCAGGTCGCCCGGGCGGACGGTGCGGGTGGCGGCCGGGCTCACCGGGGGCTTGCGGACGGCGCGGACGATGTCCTCGGCGAGCGGGCCCCGGTAGAGGGCTCCGGTGCCCTTGCGGCCGAGTTCGGCGTACGTGGCGGCCAGGTCCGGGTTCTTGAAGGTGGAGCCGACCACGGGCAGCGCCCCGCCCGGCAGGAACAGCTTGGCGGTGTCCGGGAAGTCCTTGAAGCGGTCCTGGTTGAGCTCGGTCTGCGCCCGGAAGGTGGCGTCGACGGTGAAGCCGCCCCGGGCCAGCTTCTCGGCGGGCTCCAGGAGCCGGCCCAGCGGCCGGGTGCCCCAGGAGTCGAGCGCGCTCTGCCAGGTCGCCGGGGTACCGGGGACGCCGACGCCGCGGCCGCTGGTCTGGCCCTCGGCGAACGGGATGGGGACGCCGTTCTCCTGGAACAGGGTGGCGGTCGCGGTCGCCGGGGCGGTCTCGCGGCCGTCGATGGTCTGCACCCGGCGGGAGGCGGCGTCGTAGTAGACGAAGTAGCCGCCCCCGCCGACCCCGGCGGAGTACGGCTCGGTGACCCCGAGCGCGGCGGCGGTGGCGACCGCCGCGTCCACGGCGTTGCCGCCCGACCGGAGCACCTCGATGCCGGCCGCCGAGGCGTCGGCGTCGACGCTGGCGACGGCCCCGCCGTAGCCGACGGCCACCGGGACCTTCGCGGGAGCACCGGCCGCCGCGGAGGGCGGGGCGGCGGCGCCGGTGGACACCAGCGCCCCGGCGAGGGCGACGAGCGCGAACTGACGTGCGGCGGGACGACGCATCCGTACCTCCAGTCGACAGCCCGTCAGATCCCCTGTGACGGGCCCGGTCCGGCACTGTAGCTTCACCGCACCCCCCACGTCAGGACCGCCTGGGGCGGGTTAACATCCGCGCCATGAACGACGACGTGCGCAACATCGTGCTCGGGGTGGTGGCCACCGCCATCAGCGGCGGTTTCGGCTGGTTCTCCCGGACGTACCTGTGGCGCCGCAAACTCCGCCGCAAGCAGGCCTTCTTCGGCCTTCCCACCGGCTCGGACTGCGTGTTCGTGGTCAACCGGCAGATGGGCGGCACGGAGGGGTCGGTGCACCGCAACGACGCCTTCGCCCTGCTGGAGATATCCGCGCTGATCAAGGACTGTGGGGCGAACCTGCAGATCATTCCGCACGACTCGGCCCGCCAGGGCTTCGGCGAGCGCGCGGAGTTCTGTGTGGGAGGGCCCGTCTCCAACGCGCGCACGGCCGCGCACCTGGCCTCGATGCTGCCGGGCGTGCGGGTCGACGTGTCCACCGAGCCGGGGCCCGACCGGGGGGCGATCCGGGTCGGCGAGGAGACGTTCCGCTGGGCCAAGGGGCAGGTGGACCACGTGCTGCTGGCCCGGCTGACGACCGGCCCGGGGACCCGGCCGGTGTTCCTGATCTCCGGGCAGACCGCGATCAGCAACCAGGCGGGGGCGCGGTACCTGGCCCGTCACCACGAGGCGCTGGCCCGCAAGTACGGCGGCGACTCCTTCTGCGTGGTGTTGAAAGTGATCAACTCGGACGCCTACGGACCGGACGTGGTCGAGCTGCTGGCCGACGTCACCCGCACGGCCCGGACACCCGCAGCGGCAGCCGTGTGATCCCGTTGATGAAGTTGGAGACCAGCCTGCGCGGCGGGCCCGCCGGTTCGGGAGCCGGCATGAGGTCGCGCCACTCCTCGTAGAGGGCGCGCAGCTGGAGCCGGGCGAAGTGGGCGCCGAGGCAGACGTGCGGGCCGTCGCCGAAGGACACGTGCGGATTGGGCGACCGGCCGAGGTCGAGGCGGCCCGGGGCGGCGAAGACGCGCTCGTCGTGGTTGGCGGAGGCGTGGAAGACCACCACCTTGTCGCCGGCCCGGATCGGCTGCCCGGCGAGCACGGTGTCGACGGCCGCGGTCCGGCGGAAGCTGAGCACCGGCGGGTGGACGCGCAGGAGTTCCTCCACGGCCCGCTGCACCGGCACCCGGCCGCGCGCGAGGCGCCGGTAGGCGTCCGGGGAGCCGGCCAGGGCGAGCAGGCCGCCGGGCGCGGCGCTGCGTACGGTGTCGTTGCCCGCGACGGTGAGCAGGAAGAAGAACATCTCCAGCTCCCCCGGGGCCAGTCCGGCCTCGGCGAGGGTCGTCATCACGTCCTCGCCGGGGTGCGCCCGCTTGACGGCGGCCAGCTCGCGGGCGTAGTCGAACATCTCGCCCAGCAGGGCCGGCGAGCGGGGGTTGAGGGGCTTTCCGTCGGGGCCGAGCGGGGGCGCGGGCGCGTCCTCGGGGTCCTGGTAGCCGATGATCCGTACGGTCCACTCCAGCAGCAGCCCCCGGTCGGCCGCCGGGACGCCCAGCAGGTCGGTCAGATTGAGCAGCGCGTACTCGTCGGTGACGGCGGCGACGATGTCGGCGGCGCCGTCCACGGCCCCGTCGCGGGCCGCGCGCAGCAGCGTACGGGCGCGTTCGCGCACCCGGGCGGCGAAGGCGTCGACGCGGGCGGGGGTGAAGGCGCGGGCGACGAGCCGACGCAGCCTGCCGTGCCCGGCCGGGGTCTCCCCGAGTCCGCAGGGCCTGGGCGAAGGGTCCTGGTTGAGCATGGCGCGCCGCAGGAACGGCAGGTCGGCCGGGTCCGGGTCGCGGATCTGGGTGGCGCCCAGCCAGGAGGAGTACGTGGCGTGGTCGCGCAGGACCCGTACGGTGGCGGCGTGCCGGGTGACGGCCCAGAACCCGGGGCCGGCGGGCCAGCCCAGGACCTCCGGTTCGGGCTGCCAGGCCACCGGGTGCCGCTCGCGCAGGAGCCGGTAGCGCTCGTGCGGGATGCCCGCGGCGTAGAGGCGGGGGTCGAAGACGTCGGGGACGTCGTCGGCGCCGGGCGCCGGGGCGTCGGTCATGGCAGCCACGGTGGCGCCCGCGCCCCTGTCCCCGCAAGGGGGCGCGGCTACCGGCCGGGCAGCTTGCGGCGCAAGGACGCCGTCAGGCGGGTGAGTTCCGTCAGGCGCAGCGGCTTGGCCAGCAGGAGGACGCCGAGGACGAGGACCGCGGTCCCGGCGCCGGTGGCGGCGAACCGGCCGGCTCCCGCGCAGGCGCGGGCGGCGGCGTGGGCGGCGGCGGCCGCGGGCCCGCAGGCGGCCAGCAGCCGCAGGTGGGTGCCCACCGCCGTGGCGCGGCGCCGGGTACCGGCCGGGGCGCGCGGGCCGAGCCGCCGGGCGAGGGCGTACGCGGTGACCGCGGCGCCCGCCGTGAAGGCGACCGAGGAGGCGGCGGCCATGCCGGTCACGACCCAGCGCGGCGGGAGGACTTCGTAGGCCGCGTAGGAGAGTCCGGCGTTCAGGGCGACGATGACGAGGTTCAGCAGGAACGGGGTCCGGGTGTCGGAGAGCGCGTAGAAGCCGCGCGAGAGGACGTACTGGGCGCAGAAGGCGATCAGGCCGGGCGCGAAGGCCACGAGTATCCCGGCCATCACCTCGGCGTCGGCGGCCTTGACCTCGCCGTACTGGAAGACGCAGGCCGTGAGCCAGGGCGCGAGCGCCGCGAACAGTGCGGCGGCGGGCACGATGAGCGCGGCGCCGGTACGCAGGGCGTAGGAGACGTCGCGGCGGACGGCGCGGAGGTCGCCCGAGGCCGCGGCCGAACTCATCCGGGGCATCAGGGCGGTGATCAGCGAGACGGTGACGATGCCCTGCGGGACGATCCACAACTGGTAGGCGTTGGTGTAGGCGACGTAGCCGGCACCGCCCGCGACCCCCGCGTGGTCGGCGAGTTTCCCGGCGGTGGTGGAGAGCCGGGTCACGACCCAGTAGGCGAACTGGTTGCTGAGGACCAGCAGGACCAGCCAGCCGGCGTTGCGCAGGGGGCGGGCGAGGCCGCTGCCGCGCCAGTCGAAGCGCGGCCGCCACCGGAAGCCGGCGGAGCGCAGGGACGGGACCAGGGCGAGGGCCTGCACCACGATGCCCGCGGTGGTGCCGATGCCGAACAGCCGGGTCTCGCCGGAGGTGAAGCCGTGGGCGCCGGTGTGCGAGAAGGTGAGGAAGAGCCCGAACACGGCGGTGACCACGAGGTTGTTGAGGACCGGGGTCCACATCATCGCGCCGAACCTGCCGCGGGCGTTCAGCACCTGCCCGAGCAGGGTGAACATCCCGTAGAAGAATATCTGCGGGAGGCAGAACCGGGCCAGGGCCACGGTGCTGTCCACCTCGGCCGGCGTGTACGCGGCGGGGGTGTACGCCGAGATGACCGCCGGGGCGGCCAGGACGGCTGCGGCGGTCAGCGCGAGGAGCGCCGCGGTGCACGCGGTGAGCAGCCGGTCGGTGTACGCCGTCCCGCCGTCCGGGTGCTCCCGGGCGGCCCGGACCAGCTCGGGCACGAACACGGCATTGAGCGCGCCGCCGATCAGCAGCATGTAGATGATGTTGGGGACGGTGTTGGCGACGGCGTAGCTGTCGCCGCGGATCTGGGTGCCCAGGGCCGCCAGGACGACGGCGGAGCGGACGAAGCCGGTGGCGCGGGAGACGATCGAGCCGGCCGCCATGAGCGCGCCGCTGCGCCGCACCGAGGACTTCCGGGGCGTGCTCGCGGGAGGCGCACTGCCGGGGCGTTCGGTGAGCCGCTCCGCTCCGGTGGCCGTCACCGGCCGCTCGTGTCGGTGTACCGGTCCATCAGGGTCCCCCACTTCGTCGCTGATCCGGACCGAGGGTATCCCGGGCCCGCTGTTGACATGAAGTCAATCGTTACCCGTACGTAACTTACTCACGGGTTACCCACGGTAAGTCGCTCCCGTTACCGTCGGCACACTTTGTCACCGGCGTACGCGAGGAGCATCGATGCCCCGCACCATCAGCACCGCAGCAGCCGTGGCGGCCCTGCTGGCCGCAGCCGCCCTGGGCCTGGCCCCCCATCGGGCCCAGGCGGCGGCCGTGGACGCAGCCACCGCCAACGCCTCCGACACCTCATCCGCTTCCTCGTCGGAACTGCGCTTCTACGACGTCCCGGGCTCGGGCGGGATCACCCTCAAGGGCAACGTCTTCACCCCGGCCGGCGCCCGGAGCGGCCGGACATACCCGCTGATCGTGCTCCCCACCAGCTGGGGCCTGCCGCAGATCGAATACATCGCCCAGGCCAAACAGCTGGCCGACTCCGGCTATGTGGTGGTCAGTTACACCTCGCGCGGCTTCTGGCTCTCCGGAGGCCAGATCGAGGTCGCGGGGCCGCCCGACGTCGCCGACGTCTCCGCCGTCATCGACTGGGCGCTCGCCCACACCCCCGCCGACGCCCAGCACATCGGCCTGGGCGGAGTCTCGTACGGGGCCGGCATCAGCCTGCTGGCCGCTGCTTCCGACCCGCGCATCAAGGCGGTGGTCGCGCTCAGCGGTTGGGCCGACATCGTCCGGTCCATCTACTCCGGCCGCACCCAGCACCTCCAGGCCGCCGGACTGCTCGGCGCCGCCGGCTACCTCACCGGCCGCCCCGGACCCGAACTCCAGGGCATCCTCGGCGACTTCCTCGGCTCCCGGCTGGACCGCGAGCCACAGATGATCGAATGGGGCAAGGCGCGCTCGGCGGCCTACCAGGTCGACCGGATCAACGCCAACGGCCCCGCCGTCATGATGGGCAACGCCTGGGGCGACACCATCTTCCCGCCCAACCAGTACGCGGATTTCTTCGAGAAGCTGACCGGCCCCAAGCGCCTGGAGTTCCGCCCCGGCGACCACGCCACCGCCGAGGCCACCGGCCTGTTCGGGCTCCCCAACGACACCTGGACCAACGCCCACCGCTGGTTCGACCGCTACCTCAAGGGCGAGCGCAACGGCGTCGACACCGAGGCCCCGGTCCAGATCAAGTCCCGTACCGACAGCGGCTACGAGGGCTACCCGACCTGGAAGTCGGTCGGCGCGGGCGGCACCGAGAAGCTCGCCCTCCAGGACACCGAGCACGTCTGGGCGAACGTCGACTCCGGCGCCGACGGCGGGATCGTCTTCCTCTCCAGCGTCCTCGACCAGCTCGCCAAGGCGCCCCCGGCCGCTTCGATCCCGCTGCTCCCCCGCGCCTTCGCCGCCGTCTGGCAGTCCGAGCGCTACGCGGCCGACCGGCGGGTGCGCGGCACCGTGGGACTGCACACCACCGTCACCCCCACCGCGGGGGACGGCACCTTCGTCGCCTACCTGTACGACGTCGGCCCGCTGGGGGTCGGCAAGCTGGTCACCAACGCCCCGTACTCCTTCCACGGGAAGACGCCCGGCCAGTCGTTCGGCGTGGACCTGGACCTCTTCTCCACCGCCTACGACGTGCCCGCGGGCCACCGGCTCGCCGTCGTCATCGACACCGTGGACCCGCTGTACATCGAACACAACCCGGCCGGCGCGCAGCTGACCTTCTCCTCACCGCGCACCGATCCCTCGTACGTCTCGGTGCCGTTGCGCGAGCAGTGATCCGCGGCTGCTGCCGGCCGGGCCGGTTCCGGGGGTTACCGGAGCGGCGTGCCCGGCAGCAGCGTGCCCGGGTCGGCCGGGGCGATGTCGACCGCCTCGGTCTTCGGACTGCGGCGCTGGCGTCCGGCCACCCAGGTCGCGAACCAGGACAGCAGCATGCACATCCCGATGTAGACCGGTGAGATGACCATCACCACCGGGATGAAGGGCAGGTCGTAGTCCAGGTTCGAGGCGATCAGCTTTCCCGCGGCGAGCAGCTCCTCGTAGGTGATCAGGAAGCCGAGCGAGGTGTCCTTGAGCGCCACCACCAGCTGGCTGATGATCGCGGGCAGCATGGCCCGGACCGCCTGCGGCGCGAGCACGTAGCTCATCACCTGCGTCTTGCGCAGGCCGAGGGCGTACGCGGCCTCCCGCTGGCCCTTCTCCACCGCGTTGACCCCCGTACGGAAGACCTCGGCCAGCACCGAGCCGTTGTACAGGGTCAGCCCGGCGACCAGCGCCGGGAGCGGCTGGACCTTGAGGGCGACGAAGATGAAGAAGATCATCACGAGGACGGGCATGGCCCGGAAGAACTCCACGCACACGGTGGCGGCCAGGCGCACCGGGCGGTGGACGGAGAGCCGCCCGGTGGCGAGCACGGCCCCCAGCGCGAGGGAGAGCACCGAGGCGTAGGCGAAGGCCTTGAGGGTGTTGCCGAGGCCGGTGAGCAGCAGGTCCTGGATGCCCTCGTACTCGAAGGGGGTCCACTTGGCCGCGGTGAACTGCTGGGTGTCGAAGAGCAGGTAGACGATCCAGCCGAGCAGCGCCAGGATCAGCACGGTCGAGAGGATCCCGTAGATCAGGTGCCGGCGCCGGGCCTGCGGGCCGGGGATGTCGTAGAGGGCGGTGGACCGTGTGTCCCCGTGCAGCGCGTGCGCGGTCATCGGGCGACTCCCCAGCGCTTCTCCAGCACGTTGAACAGCGCGCTGATGGACAGGGTGATGATCAGGTAGCCGACGGCGATCCAGACGAACGTCCAGATGATGTTGTAGCCCAGTTCGTTGAGGGTCTTGTAGGTGCCCAGCAGTTCGGTGACGCTGAACGCGCCGGCGATCGCGGAGTTCTTGGCGAGCGCGATCAGGGTGGAGCCGACCGGTGGGATGACGGAGCGGAAGGCCTGGGGCAGCACCACGGCGCCCAGGGTCTGCGCGAAGGACATGCCGAGGCTGCGGGCCGCCTCGCCCTGGCCCTTGGGCACGGTGTTGATGCCCGAGCGCAGCACCTCGCAGATGAAGGCGGAGGTGTAGCAGCCGAGCGCGAGCACGGCGAACACCTGGAAGGGCAGGACCAGCCCGAAGCGGGGCAGGCCCAGCAGGACGGCGAAGAACAGCAGGGTGAGCGGGGTGTTGCGCAGCACGGTCACCCACACGGTGCCGAAGACGCGCAGGGAGCCGATGGGGGCGACCCGGAAGGAAGCCATCACGAAGCCGAGCACGAGGGCGAGGAGGGAGGCGTAGACGGTGAGTTGCAGGGTCCCGAGGAAGCCTTCGAGGTAGACCTGGAAGTTCTGGGTCAGTACGTACATGGCGGTGCGCTCTCCCCTCAGCCCGCCGGGTAGCGGTCGATGGCGGGCGGTTTCGGGGCCGGCACGCCGGAGAGGCCGAGCGTGGCGTCATAGGCCTTCTTCCAGTTCCCGTTCTGCTCGTTCTGTGCGAGGGCGTCGTCGAGGGCGAAGCGCAGCGCGTTGTCGGCGCGCGGGACACCGATGCCGTAGGGCTCCTCGGAGAAGGGTGCGCCGACGACCTTGAGTTCCTCGGGGACCTTGGCGGCGTAGCCGAGCAGGATCGAGTCGTCCGTGGAGACGGCGTCGACCTGGTAGGTGAGCAGGTTGTCGACGCAGGCGGAGTACGTGTCGTAGGCGACGAGCACCGCCTGGGGGTACTCGCGCTGGAGGCGCTGGTAGGGGGTGGAGCCGGCGGCGGAGCAGACCTTCTTGCCGGCGAGGTCGGCCGGGCCCTTGATGCCCTTCTCGTTCTTGCGCACGAGGAGCGACTGGCCGGCCATGAAGTAGGGGCCGGCGAAGCCGACCTGCTTCTTGCGGTTGGCGTTGATGGTGTAGGTGCCGACGTAGAAGTCGATCTGGCCGTTCTGGAGGGCGGTCTCCCGGTTGGCGGAGGCGATGGTCTTGAACTCGATCGTCTTGGGGTCGAAGCCGAGGGAGGCCGACATCATCTTGGCGATCTCGATGTCGAATCCGGAGTAGCGGCCGCTGGAGGGGTCCTTCTCCCCGAGGTACGGCTGGTCCTCCTTGGCACCGACGACGAGGTGGCCGCGGCGCTCGGCCGCCTCCCAGGTCGGGGAGCCGGGCAGCTTGAAGCCGGTGGCGACGTGGTAGACGGGCAGGGCCTCCGGCTGTGGCCCCTTGACCGGGGGGCTGCCGGGCTTGCCGCAGCCGGCGGCGGCGCCCAGCAGGGCGAGCAGGAGCAGGCAGCCGGACAGGCGGGAGGCGATGAGGCGTTTCACGGACCGTCCCCCTCAGTGCTTGAGGATCTTGGAGAGGAAGTCACGGGCCCGGTCGCTCTCGGGTGCGGTGAAGAACGCCTCCGGGGTCCGGTCCTCGATGATCTTCCCGTCGGCCATGAACACGACGCGGTTGGCCGCGGAGCGGGCGAAGCCCATCTCGTGCGTCACGACCACCATCGTCATGCCCTCGGCGGCGAGCCGCCGCATGACCTCCAGCACCTCGTTGATCATCTCAGGGTCGAGGGCCGAGGTGGGCTCGTCGAACAGCAGTGCCTTGGGGCTCATCGCGAGGGCGCGGGCGATCGCCACGCGCTGCTGCTGGCCGCCGGAGAGCTGGGCGGGGTACTTGTCGGCCTGGTCGGCGAGGCCCACCCGGTCCAGCAGTTCGCGCGAGCGTTTGTCGGCCTCCTCCCGCTTGCGCTTCCTGACCTTGATCTGCGCGAGGGAGACGTTGGCGAGGACCGTCTTGTGGGCGAAGAGGTTGAAGGACTGGAACACCATGCCGACCTCGGCCCGCAGCCCGGCGAGCTCCTTGCCCTCGGCGGGCAGCGGGCGGCCGTCGAGGACGATCGAGCCCGACTCGATGGTCTCCAGCCGGTTGATGACCCGGCAGAGCGTCGACTTCCCCGAACCGGAGGGGCCGATGACCACCACCACCTCCCCGCGGCCGACGGTGAGGTTGATGTCCTGGAGGACGTGCAGTTGCCCGTAGTGCTTGTTGACGTCCCGCAGCTCGATCAACGGATCGACGGCCATACGCTGCCCTGCCCACTTGTCGGTGTCGAGGTCAGCGCAAACTATCCAGCCGCCGAAGGGCACTTCGCCGCGACACGCCTAAAGCCGACATAAAGGCCTCCGAGATCAGCCCTCCGAGGCCTCGGCGTACGCCTGGGACAGCTCCGGCGAGCCCGTCACGGCCCAGGACACGCCCGACTCGACGACGTTCAGCTCCCGGCCGGAGGCGAGCCGGATCACGGGCTGGCCGTTCGGCCACACCTGCCAGCGGGCCCCCGGGATGGTCCGGACGATCAGGGTCCCGAGGTAGAAACCGGCGTCGTTCCCCAGCCACGGCACGGCCTCCGGGTCCCGCCGCCACCGGGGCATCAGCTGGTCCAGCGCCTCCAACGAGGCCGGGCTCCCGTCGAGTTCGAGCCCGGCCGACCTCGCCTGGGCGCGCAGCATCTGGCACTCCGAGAACAGCTCGGCGACACCCTCGGGATCCTCCGCGAGGGCGGCGGCGAGTCCCGCACCCTGTTCCGTTTCGTGCCGGTTCCACCAGTTGGCCAGGAAAGGGATGTTCATACGGACCAGCCTCGCACCGCCGTCCCCGCCTGGCCACAGGGCGCGCAGGACCGGAATCGCGGGCCGCCGGTCAGAGCTCCAGGTCGACGACGACCGGAGCGTGGTCCGAGGCGCCCTTGCCCTTGCGCTCCTCGCGGTCGACGTAGGCGTCCTTGACGGCCTTGGTGAAGGGTTCGTTGGCGTACACCAGATCGATGCGCATGCCGCGGTTCTTGGGGAAGGCCAGCTGGCGGTAGTCCCAGTACGTGTACGGGTGGTCGTACTTGAGCGGGCGGGGCACCACGTCGTGGAGCCCCACGCCCCGCAGCGCCTCCAGGGCGGCCCGCTCGGCGGGGGTGACGTGGGTCAGGCCCTCGAACACCGCCGGGTCGTACACGTCGTCGTCGGTCGGCGCCACGTTGTAGTCACCGAGCACCGCGAACGGGCGGGGGCCGGCCGCGTCTTCCGCGACGGCCGCCGCCAGGGCGCGGAACCAGTCCAGCTTGTAGCCGTAGTGGTCGTGGGCCACCTCGCGGCCGTTGGGCACGTACACCGACCAGACCCGTACGCCGTCACAGGTCGCGGAGATGGCGCGGGGTTCCTCGACGCCCTCGTAGGAGGGGCCGGCAGGCAGGCCCACGACCACCTCGTCCAGCCCGACCCGGGAGATCACCGCGACGCCGTTCCACCGGCCGGTGGCGTTGACCACGGCTTTGTAGCCCAGCTCGCGCAGCTCGTCGTGCGGGAACTGCTCCGCGGAGCACTTGGTCTCCTGGACGCACAGGACGTCCGTGCCGGAGCTCTCCAGCCAGGCCAGCAGGCGCGGCAGCCGGGCGGTGATCGAGTTGACGTTGTACGTGGCGATACGCATGCCAACCAACCTACCGCCCGGCACCGACGGTCACAGGTCCGCGGCGTCCCCGGCGGTGAGCCGCCCGTGGTCGGTGCCGCCGAGGGCGCCCAGGACGTTGTCGTAGACGGGGCGCGCCAGGTCGGCGAGGTAGGCGTCGTGGATGTCGATGGCCCGGCGGGGCTTCACCTCGCGGAGGTAGTCGATCACTTCCGCGACCTTGTTCCAGGGCGCGTGCACCGGGAGCATCAGGGTTTCCACGGGCACCTCGGGCACGGTCAGCGCGTCCCCCGGGTGGAAGAGCGAAGCGTCCACGAGGTAGCCGACATTGGTGATCCGGGGCAGGTCCGGGTGGATCTCGGCGTGCAGCTCGCCGTGCACCTGGACGTCGAAGCCCGCGGCCCGGAAGGCGTCACCGTGGCCGACGGTGTGCACCCGGCCCGGGTAGGCGCCGGCCAGTTGCTGCGCGACGCTGCGCAGGGTCCACAGCTCGGCCCCCGGGTTCGCGTCGAGCGCGGCGCGCAGCCGGCCCTCCTCGAAGTGGTCGGGGTGCTCGTGGGTGACCAGCAGGACGTCCGCCCCCAGCCCCGCGTCGGGTTCGCTGAAGGCGCCCGGGTCGATGACGAGCACGCGCCCGTCCTTCTCCAGCTGAACGCACGAGTGCAGGCGCTTGGTGAGTTTCATGATCCCAGGCTAGCGCCCGGCGGCCCGCCGCAACGGGGCTAGGGAACGGCCGTCGAGACCACGTACACCCGGGGGTAGGTGGGATTGGTGAAGTCCACGGTGATGTCCCGGGTGGGGCGGGGGTCCTTGGCGTCGAGGGTGATCCCGTACCAGTTGTGCTTGGGGCTCCAGCTCCAGCCGGCGACCTTCGCGTCGTGCGCGGAGATGGACACCCCGGGCGTCAGCGCGCCCTTGCCGGTGCCGACGTCCGCCAGGAAGGTGTCGAGCTCCTGCGGGGTCAGCGCGAACTGCGTGTAGAGCCGGCTGGTGTGCCAGTTGTTGGTCTCCAGGAAGCCGACGAAAGTGGCCGTCATCGGGATCGGCACCTCGTAGATGCTGCGCTGCACGGCGGACGGCCAGGCCTTGCGCACCTTGACCGCGCCGACCTTGGCGGCCTTGTCGCGGCCGCTCTCGCGGCTCTGCTGGGCCGAGACGGCGAGGTAACCCGCCGGGACGCCGACGAGGAGCAGGATGATGATCGCGGTGATCCAGCGGCGCCGGACCACGTGCCGGCGGTCCTCGGCCGGGGACGCGGGCGCGCCGCCCTCGTCCGGGGCGGAGGCCTGGCGGGGCAGCAGGGGCGGCGGGTTCACGGCTGCCCGTCCTGCTTCTCGGGGCCCGTCGGGCCGGCGGTGTCGCGCAGGCCCAGCCGCGCGTAGCGCTCGTGCCGCTCGACGCGCCGGCGCGTGGCCCGGCGGAAGCGGCGGGCGACCAGCCGGGCGAGGTCGGCGGCGCCGACCATGCCGGCCTCGGGGCCGAGCTGGGCCTTGGCGATCCGGGCCTCGGGGCGGTAGCCGCGGCCGGTGAGGTGGCGCCGGAAGGCGTCCCGGGCGGGGCCGATCAGCAGGTCGTCGGCGGCGCTGACGCCGCCGCCGATGACGAAGCAGGACGGGTCGAGGGCGGCGGCGAGGTTGGCGATGCCGACGCCCAGCCACTGGCCGATGTCCTGGAGGAGCTCGACGCACATGGCGTCGCCCTCGCGGGCCAGCTCGGTGATGAGCGGGCCGGTGATCTCGTGGACGTTGCCGCCGACCTTGGCGATGATGTTGTACGCGACCGGGGAGTCGGCGGCGGCCAGCTCGCGCGCCTCGCGGACCAGTGCGTTGCCGGAGCTGTACTGCTCCCAGCAGCCCCGGTTGCCGCACGGGCAGCGGTGGCCGCCGGGCACCACCTGCATGTGGCCGAACTCGCCGGCCACCCCGTAGCGGCCGCGCTTGACCTGGCCGCCTTCCAGGATGGCGCCGCCGATGCCGGTACCGAGCGTGATCATGACCAGGTGGTCCTCGCCCCGGCCGGCGCCGAAGCGCCACTCGGCCCAGGCGGCGGTGTTGGCATCGTTGTCCACCATGACCGGCACCGCGAGCCGCGACTGGAGGGCGTCGCGCAGCGGCTCGTCGCGCCAGGCGAGGTGGGGGGCGAACAGCACGCGGGAGCGGTCCGCGTCGACCCAGCCGGCCGCGCCGATGCCCACGGCGTGCACGTCGTGCCGGTCCGAGAGGTCCAGCACCAGTTCGACGATGGTGTCCTCGACGACCTTGGGGCTCTTGGACTTGTCCGGCGTCTCGGCGCGGATCTTCTCCAGGATGACGCCGTCGGCGTCCACGACGCCGGCCATCACCTTGGTGCCGCCGATGTCGATGCCGACGGTCGGGACGCGCGGGGCGGTCAGCAGCGACCTGCGCTCACGGGTCCCGACGGTCCGCAGGACGGTGCCCCGCGCCGACCCCCGGTGGGTGAGCGTGAAGTCCCGGTACGTGCTCATCGAGTCGTGTCGTCCCTCGGGGTGCGGGTGGTGCCGGACGGGCGGTCAGGACCTGATTCTGCCACCCGCTCCAGCTCGTGGCTCAGCTCGTCCAGCTCGGAGCCGCCCGCCATCTGCCGGGTGAGCTCGTCCAGCGTGATCGAGTCGCGGGTGTGGCTGCCCGCCATGGCGCCCCGCTTCAGGAGCACGAAGCGGTCCCCGACGAGGTGGGCGTGGTGCGGGTTGTGGGTGATCAGGACCACGCCGAGACCCGCGTCACGGGCCGCGGCGACGTACTTGAGCACGACTCCGGACTGCTTGACGCCGAGCGCCGCGGTGGGCTCGTCCAGGACCAGGACCTTCGCCCCGAAGTAGACGGCCCGGGCGATCGCCACGCACTGGCGCTCGCCACCGGACAGGGTGCCGATCGGCTGGTCCACGTCCCGCAGGTCGATGCCCATGCGCAGCAGCTCCGCGCGGGTGGTTTCGCGCATCAGGCCCACGTCGAGGCGGCGCAGCGGCCCCCGGCCGCGGGTGGGCTCGGAGCCGAGGAAGAAGTTCCGCCAGACCGGCATGAGCGGGACGACGGCGAGGTCCTGGTAGACGGTGGCGATGCCGCGGTCCAGGGCGGCGCGCGGGTTGGCGAGGACGGTTTCCTCGCCCTCGATCTCGAAGCTGCCGCCGTCGTGCCGGTGCAGACCGGCGATGATCTTGATGAGGGTGGATTTGCCGGCGCCGTTGTCGCCGAGCACACAGGTGATCTCGCCGGCCGAGACCTCCAGGGAGACGCCCTGGAGGGCGCGGATGTTGCCGTAGTACTTGCTGACGTCGGTCAGCCGCACCAGCGGGGTGGCGTCGTTCACCGTCACAGCGGTCGCGTCCTTCACGGTCACTTCGCCTCCGCCCGCTTGCGGACCCATGCGTTGAGCAGCGTCGCGAGCAGGAGCATCGCGCCGAGGAAGAACTTGAACCAGTCGGGGTTCCACTGGGCGTAGACGATGCCGTTGCTGGTCATGCCGAAGATGAAGGCGCCGACGGCCGAGCCGATCGCGGAGCCGTAGCCGCCGGTCATCAGACAGCCGCCGATGACCGCCGCGATGATGTAGAGGAACTCGTTGCCCACGCCCTCGCCCGACTGGACGACGTCGAAGGAGAAGAGGATGTGCTGCCCGGAGATCCAGGCGCACAGGGCGACCCCCATGTAGAGGCCGATGCGGGTCTTGACGACCGGGACGCCGGTGGCGCGGGCGGCGTCGGCCCCGCCGCCGACCGCGAAGATCCAGTTTCCGGCGCGGGTGCGCAGCAGGATCCAGGTGGCCACGGCGACCAGGGCCAGCCACCACAGGATGGTGACCTTCAAGGTGACCGAGCCGACGTTCCACTGCGAGGCGAACAGGGCCCGGGCGGAGCGGAAGCCCTCCATGTCGGCGATGCTCTTGGTGGAGACCGAGCCGCTGATCAGCTTGGTGAAGCCGAGGTTCAGGCCGGTCAGCATCAGGAAGGTGCCCAGCGTGATGATGAAGCTGGGCAGCTTCGTCCGGGTCAGCATGAACCCGTTGAAGAAGCCGATGGCCAGGGTGACCAGCAGGGACACCAGGACGCCGACCCAGACGTTGGCGGTCATCTGGTAGCTGAACATCGAGCTGATCAGCGCCGAGGTGGTGACCATGACGCCGGCCGACAGGTCGAACTCGCCGCCGATCATCAGCAGCGCCACCGGGACCGCCATGATCCCGATGGTGGAGGCCGAGTACAGGACCGTGCTCAGGCTGGAGGCGCGCAGGAAGCTGTCCGCGGCGAACGAGAAGAAGACGAAGACGGCGGCCGCGCCCACGACCGCGCCCAGCTCGGGGCGGCCGAGGAGGCGGCGCACCAGGGAGGTGGGCGCGAGCCGTTCGTCGGCGAGGGCCGGTGCGCTCATCGGGTGCCCCGCTTGATGTACTCCTCCAGCTTGGCCGCCTCGGCGCCGGTGACGATCTGCGGGCCGGTGAGCACCGGGCGTCCGCCGCCGAGCACGTCGGCGTTGTAGCGGTTGAGCCACAGCAGGTCGACGGCCTCGTACCCCTGGAGGTAGGGCTGCTGGTCGACGGCGAAGCCGAGGGCGCCGGACTTCAGGTCGCGGGCCACGGACTCGTTGAGGTCGAAGGTGTCCACCTCGGCCTTGCTGCCCGCCGCGTCCTTGGCCTTGATCGCGGTGGGGGCGAAGGGGGCGCCGAGGGTGACGATCGAGTCGACGGACGGGTCCGCCTGGAGCTTCGCCTGGATGGCCGCCTGCACGGAGGGCATGTTGGTGCCCTCGACGTACAGGTTCTCCATGACCCCGCCGGACTCGCCGAAGGTCTTCTTCGCTCCGGCGCAGCGCTGCTCGTGGCCGACGTTGCCCTGTTCGTGCAGGACGCAGACGGCCTTCTTCTTGCCGCGCCTGGTGAGCTCGGTGCCGACGGCCTCGCCCGCGACCTGCTCGTCCTGGCCGATGTGGGTGAGCGCCCCGTACTCGGCGGACTGGGCGGATCCGGAGTTGACGGTCAGCACCGGGATGCCGGCCTTGACGGCCTTGGCGATGACGTCCTTGAGGGCCTCGGGCTTGGCGAGGCTGACGATGATGCCGTCCGCCTTCTGGTCGATCGCGTTCTGCACGAACTGGGCTTGCTGCTGGGCCTGGTCGTCGTGGGCGTAGACGAAGTTGATGTTGTCCTTCGCCGCGGCCTCCTTCGCGCCCTTCTGGACGATGTCCCAGAAGGTGTCGCCGTCGCCCGCGTGGGTGATCATCGCGAAGGTCCAGCGCGGGGTGTTCACCGAGGGCCGTCCCGCCTGCGCCGACTTCGCCCGCTCCTCGGCGCGCTTGCCGCCCGTGCTGCTGCAGCCCGCGAGGGAGGCTCCCAGTACCGCCGCGAGCACCGCGCCCACGACGCGCACCCCTGTCCGAACCCTAGCCACGTCGCCGCGCCTTTCCCTTGTCGTGCGTCTCGTCGAGCGCATCGTCGTGCATCTCGTCGCCGTCACAGCCGATCGTTGTCAAAGCGGTCCATTCCGGTTCCAGCCGCCCAGTATCCGCCACAGTGGACCATGGGAGCCCATCGGGGCACTCCCGGGCAGATTGACAGGCTCCCGGTCCGGGGTCACGTTGAGTGCATGCGCATCGGGATCATCGGAACGGGCCGGATCGGCTCGTTCCATGCGGCGGCGCTGGCCCGCCACCCGGACGCCGGTTCGCTGCTGCTGGCCGACGCCGATCCCGGGCGGGCCGCCCGGCTGGCGGACCGGCTCGGGGCCACCGCCGCGCCGAGCGTGGACCAGGTCTTCACCTGGGGGGTGGACGCCCTCGTCGTGTCGTGTTCCACCCAGGGGCACGCCGAGCTGGTGGTCCGGGCGGTGCGCGGCGGGCTGCCGGTGTTCTGCGAGAAGCCCGTCGCGCCCGGCCTGGAGCAGACACTGGCCGTGCTGCGCGAGGTCAGGGCGGTGGGCGGCGTGCTGCAGCTGGGCTTCATGCGCCGGTTCGACGCGGGGTACGCCGCCGCGCGGGCGCTCGTACGCTCCGGCGCGCTGGGGCGGCTGCACAGCGTACGGACGACCACGGCCGATCCGGCGCCGCCGCCCGCCGACTACCTGCCGGCCTCCGGGGGCCTGTTCCGGGACTGCCTGGTGCACGACTTCGACATGGTCCGCTGGGTGACCGGGCGCGAGGTGGCCGAGGTGTACGCGACCGGCACGGACGCGGGCCTGCCGGCCTTCCGCGAGGCCGGCGACGTCCACACCGGCGCGGCCCTGCTCACCCTGGACGACGGGACCCTGGTCAGCAGCTCCGGCACGCGGTGCAACGGCGCCGGTTACGACGTGCGGATGGAGCTGGCCGGGGAGCTGGACCAGGTGTCCACCGGACTGGACGACCGCACGCCCATCGCCTCGACCGAACCGCACGGGCCGCCCCCGGCGAGCAAGCCGTGGACCGGGTTCCTGGAGCGGTTCGGACCGGCCTACGAGGCGGAGCTGGCGGCCTTCGTACGGCTGGTGCGCGGCGAGGGCCCCAATCCGTGCGACGGCGGGGAGGCG
The DNA here is from genome assembly GCF_055567555.1 of Streptomyces sp. NPDC026522. Lineage (NCBI taxonomy): Bacteria > Bacillati > Actinomycetota > Actinomycetes > Kitasatosporales > Streptomycetaceae > Streptomyces > Streptomyces sp. NPDC026522. Next base: position 138,724 of record NZ_JBVHQF010000001.1, on the reverse strand, counting down.
CTCGCCGCGTTCCGGATCGCGGAGGCCTGCGAGCGCTCGCGCCGGGAGCGCCGCCCGGTACGGCCGCCGGAGCTGCCGGACCTGTGACGGGCGGCCCGGGCGCGGGGTGCCCCGCGCCGGGCCGGGTGATCCGCCGGACATCTCGGCGCCGCCGCTACCAGCGCACCGGGTACCGCCGGACGCCCCGGACCATCGCGCCCGGTATCCACTCCAGTGGTCCGTCCGGGTCCTCCGCGAGGCCGGGCAGGCGTTCCACGAGCGCCCGGATCGCGACCCGGCCCTCCAGCCGGGCCAGCGGTGCCCCGATGCAGTGGTGGATGCCGTGGCCGAAGGCGATGTGCCCGCCCCCCTTGGCCGGGCGGCGGATGTCGAAGCTGTCGGGCTCGGCGAAGCGGGCGGGGTCGCGGTCGGCCCCGGCGAGGGAGACCAGTACGGGCGAGCCGGCCTCGATGAGGGCCCCGGCGATCTCCAGGTCCGAGCGGGCGAAGCGGAAGGTGGCGGTCTCCACCGAGCCGTCGTAGCGCAGGATCTCCTCCACCGCGCCGTCGATCAGGCCGTCCGGGTCGGCCCGCAGGGCCGCGAGCTGCTCGGGGTGGGCGAGCAGGGCCCGGATGCCGTTGGTGATCAGGTGCACGGCGGTCTCGTTGCCGCCGAGCATCATCAGCAGGGCCATCGCGACCAGCTCCTGCCGGGTGAGCCGGTCCCCGCCCTCCTCGCGGCTCATCGTCCAGGCGCTGAGCAGGTCCGTGCCGGGGGCGGCGCGCTTGGCGTCGGTCAGCTCGCTCACGTAGGCCGTCATGTCCCGCCAGGCCGCGCCCTCGGACTCCACGCCGGTGGGCGCGACGATCTCCGCGGTCCAGGCGCGGAAGGCGTCCTGGTCGCTCTCCGGGACGCCGAGGATCTCGCAGATGACGATCATCGGCAGGGGCTGCGCGAAGGCCTCGATCAGGTCGGCGCGGCGATCGGTGCGGGCGGTCATCGCGTCGAGCAGCCCGTCGACGATCTGCTCGATCCGCGGCCGCAGGGCCTCGATCCGGCCGGGGGCGAAGGAGGGGGCGACCAGTTTGCGCAGCCGGGTGTGGTGGGGCGGGTCCGAGCGCATCATGTTGGCGCTGGCCTCGGTCGTCTCGCGGTCGCTGTAGAGGCCGCTGCTCAGCCAGTTCTTGGAGATCTCGGGGTGGGTGAGGGCCTGCCGGGCCTCGTCGTGGCCGACGATCAGCCAGACCTGCTGCCCGTCCGCCGCCTTGACCCGGTGGACCGGGCCGCTCTCCCGCAGTCGCTTGTAGTGCGGATACGGGTTCTCGTCGAAGTCTTCGGCGATCGTACTGAGGTCCAGAATCGGCATGGGGTCACCCTAGACCGGCAGTTGACCATGGGTGGGGCGGCTTTCGGCCATTCGGTCAGCTTCCGGCTCGCCGGCCCCAGGCGGTGCCGGCGAGGACCAGCGCGGCCCCGGCGACACCGGCCGGGCCCGGGCGGTCGCCGCCCAGGGCTATCCCGGCGGCGGCCGCCCACAGGGGCTCGGTACCCAGCAGCAGGCTGACCCGGGAGGGGGAGGTGGCGCGTACGGCCCACATCTGCACGAAGAAGGCGAACAGGGTGCACAGCACGGACAGGAAGGCGAGTCCGGCCCACTCGGCGGGCCCGAACGCGGCCGCGGCGGCCCGCGGGCTCGCGCCGCTGCCGGGCAGCGCGGCCAGGACGGCGAAGACCGCGACGGCGCTCGTCAACTGGACGGTGGTCAAGGACAGCGAGTCGGCGTCCTGGACGGCCTCGATCCGGGCCATCAGCAGCACGTGCGCGGTCCGTGCGAGGGCGGCGCCGAGGATGAGCAGGTCCCCGGCGCCCGGGGCGGTGAACCCGGCGCCCTGGGTCAGCAGCACCACCCCGGCGACGGACAGGGCCGCGGCGCCGAGGAAGCCGCGGGACGGGCGGCTGCGGCGCACGGCGGCCTCGGCGAGCGGGGTGAAGATCATGGTCAGGCTGATGATCAGCCCGGCGTTGGTGGCGGAGGTGCGGACGACCCCGTAGGTCTCCAGCAGGAAGATCCCACCGAGTACGAGTCCCAGCGCGCCCGCGCCGCGCAGTTGGGCCGCGGTCAGCGCCCGCAGCCGCCGCCACCCGGCGAGGGCGAGGACCGGCACCACGAGCGCGAACCGCAGCACGAGCACGGCGGTCACGGTGTGCGGGGTGGTGATCCCCTTGGCGGCGAGGTAGCTGCCGCCCCAGACGACGGCCACCAGCAGCACCGGCAGATCGGTGAGCCAGGCCCGGCGGGGCGCGGTGACGGGAGCGGGGACGACGAGTGCGGACACGGGGTCTCCAGCGGCGGGAAGCGGGCGGAGACTTCGGCGGCTCCCGCGGAACGCGGCCCACCGTACCGGAGTGGATCACGCGGGTCGACGCGGTTTCCGCCCGGCCGCGGTGCGGGCGGGTCAGTCCGCGAAGGAGCCGAAGGCGGCGCGGCCGGTCGGCCGGTAGGTGTGGATGGCGATGCCGTTCCCGGTGGTGCGGTGGCCGGTCAGCGCGTAGGAGGTCGGCAGGCTCCCGGTCGGGAACAGCCGGCGGCCCGCGCCGAGGAACACCGGGAACACCAGCAGGTTCAGTTCGTCCACCAGGTCCCGGGCGAGCAGCCACTGCGCCAGCCGTCCGCTGCCGTGCACCTGGAACTCCCCGTCCAGCGTGTCCTTGACCCGTACCACCTCGGCCTGGAGGTGTTCGCCGTCGATGACGGTGGTGTGCTCCCAGCGCGGTTCGCGCAACGTGGTGGAGGCGACGTACTTCGGCAGGTGGTTGAGCCGGCTCGCGACCGGGTCCGCCGGGTCGTCGTGGCGCGGCCAGTGGCTCGCGAAGATCTCGTAGGTGCGGCGGCCGAGGAGGAACGCTCCGGCCCGGCCGAACAGCTCCGTCACGAACTCGCCCATGCCTTCGTCGGCGAAGGGCACGAGCCAGCCGCCGTAGCGAAAGCCGTCGCTGGGGTCCTCCTCGGGCCCCCCGGGGGCCTGCATCACGCCGTCGAGGGTGAGGAAGGTGGTGAGGGTCAGCTTTCCCATGGCTCCGCGCTCCTTGTTCCGTCCGGTGGCTCTGCACCGTTCAGACTCCCGGGCCGCCCGCGACTCATCGCTGCGGCGCGCGGGAGAGTGCGGCGCGGAGCACGCGCAGGAACTCCGCGGCCGCGGGCCCGGCGGGGCCGTCCGTACGCCAGGCGAGGGCGACCCGGGCCCGCAGCGCCGGGCCGGTGATCTCGCGCGTGCGTACCCCGAGGGCCGCCGCGGTCTCCTTCTCCAGCGCGGGGACCACGGCCACCCCGAGACCGCGGGCGGCGAACTGGGCGAGGACCCGGGGGGCGGCTGCCTCGAAGGCGACGCGCGGCTGGAAACCGGCCTGGGCGCAGGCGCGGTCCAGGACCCCGCGCAGGCCCGTCCCCCGCGGCAGGCTGATCAGGGGACGGTCGCGGAGTTCGGCCAGGGCTATCCCCGCGTGCTCTCCGAGCGCGAGCACCGGGTGGTCCGGGGCCACGGCGACCACCACGGGTTCGTCGATCACGACCTGGAGGCGGATGCCCGGCGGGGGTTCCTCCCGTGCGAGCCCGACCACGGCGATGTCGAGTTCCCCGCGGTGCAGTGCGGCGAGCATCCGCTCCGAGGTGTCCTCGGTCAGGGCGATCTCCACCTGGGGATGGTCGTCGTGGAAGCCGGCCAGCACCGCGGCCAGGTCGAACCCGTGGGCGACGGCGCCCGAGACGAAGCCGATGGCGACCTGGCCGCGCAACAGGCCCGTGAACTCCTCGGCCGTGCGCCGCACCGCGTCGGCGGCGGCGAGCGCGGCCCGCGCGTAGGGAAGTACCGCCTCGCCCACCGCGGTCAGGGTCACCGATCCGCCGGAGCGGTCCAGCAGCGGTTGCCCCAGTTCCTTCTCCAGCCGGCGGACCTGGGCGCTCACACCGGGCTGCGCCAGGTGCAACCGGGCGGCCGCGCGGGTGAAGTTGGCCTCCTCCACCACGGTGACGAAGTACCGCAGCTGCCGCATCTCCATAACTGGTCATGCTAGTCGGGAGACGTACAAAGTCTTGGACTTGTGGCGGGGGCGCCGGGAGCCTTGGGGCCATGGGGAAGACGACGCAGCGGAGCACTACGACGCAGATCAGGGCCGCGATCGCGGCCGAACGCCGGGAGCTGGCGGCGGTGTTGGACGGCCTGTCGGCCGAGCGGTGGGACGCGCCGACCTTGTGCGCGGGCTGGCGGGTACGGGAGGTCGCGGCCCACATGACGATGGGGTTCCGCTACTCGCTGCCGAAGGTGGCGCGGGAGCTGATCAGGGCCCGGGGCAGCCTCCACCGGATGACCGACCGGTGCGCGCGAGGACGCGGCCGCACACTCCACGAGCGAGCTCGCCGCGATGCTGCGGGAGAACGCGGAGCACCCCTGGACCCCGCCGGTGGGCGGGTACGTGTCGGCGTTGGGCCACGACGTGGTCCACGGTCTGGACGTCACGGTCGCGCTGGGCCTCGGCCGCCGGGTGCCAGAGGACCGGCTGCGCATCCTGCTGGGGGCCGTCGACGCCCGTACCCTCAAGTTCTTCGGCGCCGACCTGCGCGGCACCGAGCTGCGGGCCACGGACCTCGACTGGTCCTTCGGCACCGGGGCGCCGCTGTCCGGCGCCGCGCAGGACCTGCTGCTGCTCGCGTACGGCCGGCGGCTGCCCCCGGGGCACCTCCACGGCGACCGGCGGGGCCGTTTCGTCGCCGGGTAGCCGCCGGGCGGTGTCCTCGGGACGGGAAGACGCCGGGCAGGGGCGGGCCCCGGGGGTGTCGGCCCCCGGGGCGGTCCGCGGTCCGTCAGGAGCGGGTCGGCGTCAGCCGCCGAGCTCCTGGTGGCGGGCGGCGAGCGCGGCCGCACCGGCCTCCGTCAGCGAGCCGAACAGGCGCAGGCGGGAGAAGCCGCCGTCCGGGAAGATGTCGATCCGCACGTGCGTGCCGACCGCCGGGGCGTCCAGCACGAAGCGGTGGTTGGTGTCGGGCTGGAGGCGGGTGCGCGGCAGGAACTCCGTCCACTCGCCCTCCTCACCGGACTTGACGGACAGCGAGGCCCAGCCGGCCGCATTGCCCTTGAGGTAGGCGGTGTCGATCTCGACGGCGCGGATCTCGGAGTCGGCGACCAGCTGGTACCGGATCCAGTCGTTGCCGTTGTCGCGGCGGCGGGCGGTCTCCCAGCCGTCGTCCATCTTGCGGGAGCGGCCCGGGTTGATGGTGTTGGTCGGCGGGGAGTAGAAGCGGTTGGACGCGTCCTGGACCGAGCCGCCGTTCTCCAGGGCGACGACGTCGAACGTGCCCAGCGCGGCGAGCCACTTCGGGTCGGGGCGGACCTCGCCGTAGACGCGCAGGCGGGCCACGCCGCCGTCCGGGTGCTGGTTCAGGCGCAGGTGCGTGAAGCGCTGCTCGACGTTGATCTCGAAGCCGTTGGCGGCGTGGCCGCCGACGGGGGTGCGCTCGACCAGGGTCGTCCACTTGACGTCGTCGGAGAGCAGCTCCTGCGCGGTCGGGGAGCCCTCGACGGCGGTGGCCTGTACGGAGACGGCCTGCGGCATGTTGCCGCGGAAGTGGGCGGTGTCGACCACGATGCCGCGGATGACGCCGGGGGCGCCGAGACGGATCAGGGCGTAGTCGTGGTCCTCGGCGGTCGGCCAGGGCTGCTCGGCCGAGACGCCGCGGCGGCGGCGGGTCTCCCAGCCGTCCATGACCTTGCCCTTGTGCCCGAAGTGCTCGGGGTCGAAGTGCGCGGGCTCCTCGATGAGCAGGTTCTCGCGCTCGGCGAAGAACTCGTCGTTGGCGGCGATGACACCGGCGCCGAGCGCACGCGCGGCGAGGTTCGCGTACTGGGTGAACGGGAAGTCCGCGGTGCGGTAGTCCGCGTACGGGTCGCCGCCTCCGTACGGGTTCGCGTTGCCGGTGAAGGATGCAATCGCCGTCACAGTCAGTTCTGCCTTTCGAGAAGTCGGCCCGTGGGCCCGGTCGGGGTGCCGTGGTCGGCGATCTGCGTACCGCGCAGCCAGGTGGACTTCACCACGCCGTGCAGGGTCTTGCCCGCGTAGGCCGTGACCTGGTTGCGGTGGTGCAGGTGGGCCGGGTCCACGGTGAAGGTCTCTTCGGGGGCCAGGACCGCGAAGTCGGCGTCGCGGCCGGCCTCGATGGCGCCCTTGGCGTCGAGTCCGGCCAGGGCGGCCGGCGCGGTGGACATCCAGCGCACGACCTCTTCGAGGGTGCGCCCGCGCTTGCGCGCCTCGGTCCAGATCGCCGGGAGGCCCAGCTGGAGGGAGGAGATGCCGCCCCACGCGGTGGCGAAGTCGCCGGTCTTGAGGTCCGCGGTGGAGGGGGAGTGGTCGGAGACGATGCAGTCGATGGTGCCGTCGGCGAGCGCGTCCCACAGCAGGTCCTGGTTGGCGGCCTCGCGGATGGGCGGGCAGCACTTGAACTCGCTGGCGCCGTCGGGCACTTCCTCGGCGGTGAGGGTGAGGTAGTGCGGGCAGGACTCGACGGTGACCCGGACGCCCTCGGCCTTGGCGGCGGCGATCAGCGGCAGCGCGTCGGAGGAGGACAGGTGCAGGACGTGGACGCGCGCGTTCAGCCGCCTCGCCTGGGCGATGAGGTTCTCGATCGCGGTGTTCTCGGCGTCGCGCGGCCGGGAGGCGAGGAAGTCCGCGTACTTGGGGCCGCTCTTCTGCGGCACGGACTCCAGGTGGTGCGGGTCCTCGGCGTGCACGATCATCAGGCCGCCGAAGCCGGTGATCTCGGCGAGGGAGGTGGCCAGCTGCTCCTGGTCGAGCTGGGGGAACTCGTCCACGCCGGAGGGCGACAGGAAGCACTTGAAGCCGTAGACACCGGCGTCGTGCAGCGGGCGCAGGTCCTTGACGTTGTCGGGCAGCGCGCCGCCCCAGAAGCCGACGTCGACGTGCGCCTTGCTGCGGGCGACGTCCTGCTTGACGCGCAGGTGGTCGACGGTGGTGGTCGGCGGCAGGGAGTTCAGCGGCATGTCGAGGATCGTGGTGATGCCGCCGGCCGCGGCGGCGCGGGTGGCCGTCCAGAAGCCCTCCCACTCGGTGCGGCCGGGGTCGTTCACGTGCACGTGGGTGTCCACCAGGCCGGGGAGCAGGACGTCGTCGCCGAAGTCCACCAGCCGGGCCCCGGCCGGTACGTCGGCCTCGTGCGGCAGTACGGCGACGATCTTCCCGGCGGCGACGGCTACCGAAGCGGCGCGCGTCCCGTCGGGGGTGATGACGCGAGTCGAGCGCAGTACCAGTTCCACGTCGTCGGACACGCCGGAACCTCCCCATCTACTTCCACAGAGCGAAATTCAACGTTCTGTTGACGGAGTCTTCACCGCGATCCCAGGTCAGTCAAGAGTGTCCGGACGGACCGTTGACACCCCTCTTGACCGACTTGGACGTTTCCACAAGATGGAATTAGGATTTCACTATACAGAATGTAGCTATCACCATGGAGGGGCGCCCGGTAACTTCACAGCGGCGTCCGCCTCCCGGACAAACCGCCTCTGACCGGCGGGGAAGGCGTCGCCCGGCTCTAGGGCCGACGCCGACCGACCGGTAGGCTGCTTCCTTGCCTGCCAGCACCGAAAGGACCGCGCCCGTGCCGACGTCCAGCGCCAGCACCACCGACGCTTCCGCCAAGCCCACCGCCGGCGGCGGTGGCGTCCAGTCCCTGGAGCGCGCCTTCGACCTGCTCGAACGCATGGCCGACGCGGGGGGCGAAGTCGGCCTCAGTGAGCTCTCCGCCGCCAGCGGTCTGCCGTTGCCGACCATCCACCGCCTCATGCGCACCCTCGTGGCCTGCGGATACGTCCGCCAGCAGCCCAACCGGCGCTACTCCCTCGGCCCCCGGCTGATCCGGCTCGGCGAGTCGGCCGCCCGGCTGCTCGGCACCTGGGCGCGCCCCTACCTGGCGCGCCTCGTCGAGGAGACCGGGGAGACGGCGAACATGGCCCTGCTCGACGGGGACGAGATCGTCTACGTCGCCCAGGTGCCGTCCAAGCACTCCATGCGCATGTTCACCGAGGTCGGCCGCCGGGTGCTGCCGCACTCCACCGGCGTGGGCAAGGCGCTGCTCGCGTACACCCCCGCCGACGAGGTCCGGGCCCTGCTGGCGCGCACCGGGATGCCGGCCGCGACCGAGAAGACCATCACCACGCCCGAGGGCTTCCTGGAGGCCCTGGAGCAGGTCCGCAAGGTCGGCTATGCCGTCGACGACAACGAGCAGGAGATAGGGGTCCGCTGCCTGGCGGTGTCGGTGCCGAACTCCCCGACCGCCGCGGCGATCTCCATCTCGGGTCCGGCCGGCCGGGTGACGGAGGCGCTGACCGGGTCGATCGTGCCGATCCTGCAGGGCGTCGCGGCCGAGCTGTCGGTGGCCCTGCAGAGCCAGAGCCCCGCGTAGCCGCCACGTACGAGAGCCCCGGCCACCGCCCGAACGCACGGGTGGCCGGGGCTCTCGTGTGGGTGGCGGGGGCTCTCGTGCGGGCTCAGGGGGCCGGGAGCGCCGGCGTGAGGCGGCCGTCGCACATCCGCGCCGTGCCGTCCATCCGCTCCAGGTGGGCGTGGTCGTGGGTGACCAGCACGGTGGCCGTGGAGCGCTCGCGGGTCAAGGTGACCAGGAGGTCGAGCACGGCCGCGCCGCGCTCGTGGTCCAGTGCGCTGGTGGGCTCGTCGACCAGCAGTACGGAGGGCTCGTTCATCAGCGCGCGGGCGATGTTGACCCGCTGCCGCTGGCCCCCGGAGAGCTGGTGGGGGCGCCTGTCGGCCTTGTCGGCCAGGCCCACCGCGTCCAGCAGCTCCAGCGCGCGCCCGCGCAGCCGCCGGGCCGGACGGCCCGAGAGGTGCGCCATCACCTGGAGCTGCTCGGCGGCGGTCAGGGACGCGGGCAGGTTGGGCTGCTGGAAGACGATCCCGATCTCCTCACGGCGCAGCGCCGCCTTCTCCGCCGCACTGAGACCCGCCGTGTCCCGGCCCGCGACGACCACCCGCCCCGAATCCGGGGTGACGAGGGTGGCGGCGACGGCGAGCAGGCTGGACTTGCCCGAACCGGAGGGCCCGATCACGGCGGTGAGGGTGCCGCCGGGCACGTCCAGGCAGACGCCGTCCAGTGCGGTGAGCCGGCCGTCGCCGTCGGGATAGGTGAGGGTGACGTCGTGCACGTGCAGGGTCATCGGGCGCTCCCGAGGGCGGTCAGCGGGTCGACGGCGGTGATCCGCCGGATGGACAGGGCCGCGCCGAGCGCGCCGAGCGCGATCATGACCACGGCGGGGACGAGGACGGTGGCCGCGTCGAGTACGAAGGGCACCTCGCCGCCGCTGATCAGCGCGCCGGCGCCGGCCGCGAGCGCCGTGCCGAGCCCGGTGCCGGCCGCCAGCATGACCACGGCCTGGCCGAGGGCGTCCCGGAGCAGGTACCCGGTGGAGGCACCGAGCGCTTTCAGCACCGCGATGTCGCCGCTGCGCTGGATCGTCCACACCGTGAAGAAGGCGCCGATGACGAGCGCCGAGATGGCGAAGAGGAAACCGCGCATGAGCTGGAGCGAGCCGTTCTCGGAGGTGTAGGAGCCGATGCCGGCGAGCGCGCCGTCGATGGTCTCGGTCCGGGTGCCGGCGGCCGCGTCGCCGGCGGCGAGGTCGGCGCCCGGGGCGTCCAGGGCGACGACGGTGGCGACGGTGCCGGCCGCGCCCTGGTTCCCGACGCGTTGCCAGTCGCCGAGGTCCATCCAGATCACGGGGGTGTGGCTGAACGCGGCGGTGCCGGACACGGCGGCCACCGTCAGGTCGAGCGGGCCGACCCTCAGGCCGGCTCCGGGGCGCAGGCCGCCCAGTTCCCCGGCCGCCTTCTCGGTGAGGACCACCCGGCCCGGGGCCAGGTGCGAGCCGGCGGGGGCGAGCCGGCCGGCCGGGTCGACGCCGAAGGCGGAGACGGCGGCGGTGCGCTCACCGGAGACGGCGTTGGCCGTGCGGACGGCGAGCGGTTCCGCCATCCGGACCCCGGGCCGGGTCCGCCAGGTCCGCCAGGCGCTCTCGGGCAGCTGCGAGTTGGTGAAGGACACCTGCCGGCCGCCGGCGGGCGCGGCGAAGGACAGGTGGGTGGCGGGCAGTGCGGTGACGGCCGAGATGTTCTCCCGGGCCAGTCCGGAGGTGAGCCCGGACAGCAGGCCGACCAGCAGTGTGATCAGCAGGACCACCGCCCCCATCAGGGCGAAGCGGCCCTTGGCGAACCGTAGATCTCTCCATGCGACGAACATGGTCCCCACCCTGGTGCCGGCCGGGGGCCCGGGGCATCGCGCCGGGGTTCGGTTCCCGGTATCGAAGGGCGGAGCCCGATATCGAACTTTCGGTTGACCGGGTCCCGTCGGGCGGCGCTTACGCTGGTCAGGCCATGTCTGTGCGCCCCCGCCCCGCCGCCTCCGCCGCCTCCGCCGCCTCCCGTCCGCTGACGCCCGTCTCCCGCGTGCTGCGGCTGTGCCTGCACGCGCTGTTCTTCGGGCTGCTCGCCCTGGCGGCCGGCCGGGCCGTCACGGATTCCGTGCCCCGCGCCGGGTGGGTGGTGGCCGTCTGCGCGGCGCTCGCCGCGCTCTACGCGGCCGGGGTGCTGACCCCCGCGGTGCGCCGGTCGCCGCGGGCCGGGGCGGTGTGGCTGGCGGCGCTGGGCTGCGCCTGGGCGGCGCTGCTCGTGGTCTCCGCCGACGGGCTGTGGATCGCCTTCCCGCTGTACTTCCTGGAGCTGCACCTGCTGCGGCTTCGCTGGGGGATCGCGGCCGTCGCGGTGACGGCCTGCGCCGCGATCGGCGGTTTCCTCGCGCACGGCGGCCTGGCGGACGGCGGCGCGGTGCCGCCGGGTGCGTTCCTGGGGCCGCTGCTGGGCGGCGCCGTGGCGGTGGCGACCGTACTGGGCTACCAGGCGCTGTACCGCGAGAGCGAACGCCGGCGTCAGCTGATCGAAGAGCTGATGGCGACCCGGGCCGAACTGGCCGCCGCCGAGCGGAACGCGGGGATCCTCGCGGAGCGGGAACGGCTGGCGCGGGAGATCCACGACACCCTGGCCCAGGGGCTGTCCTCCATCCAGTTGCTGCTGCGGGCCGCGGAGCGCTCGCTGCCGCCGGACGCCGCGGCGCTGGAACACATCGGCCGGGCCCGCGGGGCCGCCCAGGAGAACCTCGCCGAGGCCCGCCGGTTCGTACGCGCCCTGACCCCGCCCGACCTGGAGCACGGGTCGCTCGCGGCCGCGCTGGAGCGGCTCTGCTCGGCCGCGCCGGGGCCGCGGGTGCGGTTCTCGCTGAGCGGCGCGCCGCGGGCGCTGCCCACGCCGTACGAGGTGGCGCTGCTGCGGATCGCCCAGTCGGCGCTGGCCAACGTGGTGCGGCACGCGCGGGCGGGGCGTGCCGAGATCACCCTCACCTTCATGGACGCCTCGGTCACGCTGGACGTCGTCGACGACGGCCACGGCTTCGACCCCGGCTCGGCGCCCTCCGGCGAGGGCGGCTTCGGCCTGCCCGCGATGCGCTCGCGCGCCGAGACGCTGGGCGGGCTGTTCACCGTGGAGTCCGCCCCGGGCCAGGGCACCGCCGTGGCCGTCACCCTGCCGCTGCCCGTGGAGGTCCCCTGATGACGATCCGGCTGCTGCTGGCCGACGACCACCCGGTGGTACGGGCGGGGCTGCGGGCGGTGCTGGAGGCGGAGCCGGACTTCGCGGTGGCGGCGGAGGCGGCGACGGCGGAGCGGGCGGTGGAGCTCGCCGCCACGGCGGGGGTGGACGTGGTGCTGATGGACCTCCAGTTCGGGGCCGGGATGCACGGCTCGGCGGCGACGGCCCTGATCACGGCGCGCCCGGGAGCCCCGCGGGTGCTGGTGCTGACCACGTACGACACGGACGCCGACATCCTGGCGGCGGTGGAGGCGGGGGCCTCGGGCTACCTGCTCAAGGACGCCCCGCCGGAGGAGCTGGCGGCGGCGGTCCGCACCGCGGCGGCCGGCCAGTCGGCGCTGGCCCCCGCGGTGGCGCTGCGGCTGATGGACCGGATGCGGACGCCCGCGCAGGCGCTGACCAAGCGGGAGCTGGAGGTGCTCCAGCTGGTCGCGGACGGACTGTCGAACCAGCAGATCTCGAAGGAGCTCTTCCTCAGCCAGGCCACGGTCAAGTCCCACCTAGTCCACGTCTACGCGAAGCTCGGCGTCGACTCGCGCACGGCGGCGGTGGCCGCGGCCGCCACCCGCCGCCTGATCCGCACCCGGTAGGGGCCCTACGCCACCCAGTGCGGGCGCTGCACCGCCGGGGTGAGCGGGACCCCGTCGTGGAAGGCGGCCGCGAGGCGGCGGACCGCCTCGTCCAGCCGGTCGGCGGGCAGGGTGTACGGGATCCGCAGCCGGTGTTCGAAGGTGCCCGGGTCCACGCCGAAGCGGGCGCCGCGCCCGATGTGGACGCCGGCGGCGGCGGCCCGTTCCGCCAGCGCGGAGCTGACCGGCTCACCGAGGTCCACCCAGAGGGAGAGCCCGCCGGGCGGCAGTTGCCACGACCACTCGGGGGTGTACCGCTGGAGCGCCCGCACCAGCGCCGCGCGCCGTACCCGCAGCTCGCCGATCCGCTCCGGCAGGGTGCGCCCCAGCTGCTCCAGCAGCGGCAGCGCGACCAGCTGGTCCAGTACGGAGCCGGTCATGTCGGCCGCGGCCCGGACCGTGGCCAGCTCGGTGACCAGCTTGGCGGTGGCCCGGATCCAGCCGACCCGCAGTCCGCCCCAGTACGTTTTGCTCAGCGAGCCGATGGTCACCACGTGGTCGGCTCCCCCGGGCGCCGTCAGCGAGGCCAGCGGCGCGGGGGCCGGTACGTCCAGGGCGATGTCGGCGATGGTCTCGTCCACCACCAGCCAGGTGCCGGTCCGCCGGGTGGCGGCCAGCAGCCGCAGCCGCTGCTCCGGCGGCATCAGCGCACCCGTGGGGTTGTGGAAGTCCGGGATCACGTAGGCCAGCCTCGGGACGGTCTGGCGCAGGGTGGATTCGGCGATCTCCATGTCCCAGCCCGCGTCGGACACCGCGATCGACCCGGTGCGCAGCCGGGCGTGGCGCAGTGCGTCGAGCGCGTTGGCGTACGTGGGGCTCTCGGTGACGACCCGGTCCCCGGGCCGGCACAGCAGGCTCACCAGCAGCGTGAAGGCCTGCTGGGCGCCGGCCGTCACCAGGATCTGCTCCGGGCGGGTCGGCAGCCCGCGCCGGGTGAACCGGTCCGCCACGGCCGTCCGCAGGGCGGGCAGTCCGAACGGGTGGTAGCCGGGGGTGCGGGCCGCTTCGGGCAGCTTGGCCGCGGCCCAGGCCAGCGCCTCGGCCAGGGGCCCTTCCGGGGCGCCCATGGCGGCGATGGCGAGGTCCGTACCGGGGGCCTCGTCGGGGGTGCGGCCGCCGGCGCCGAGGACCCCGTGGGCGCCGACGGGACGGTGTCCCTCGGGGAGGTCGGTCCAGGTGCCGGAGCCGCGGCGGCTGAGGGCGTAACCGCTCTCGCGCAGCAGGTCGTAGGCGCCGGTGACGGTGGCCCGGCTCGCGCCGACCGCCTCGGCGAGTTCGCGCTCGGCGGGCAGCCGTACGTGCAGGGCGATCCGGCCGTCGAGGATCAGGGTGCGCACGGCGTCGGCGAGCGCCCGGTAGCCGGGCCGGGCAAGCAGCCCGGGGGGCAGGAGTGCCGCGAGCTGGCGGCTGCCGATGGTCCTGTCCGCGGTCTGGACGATTCGCCCGGATGCCATGCCAACCTCCCCTGATTGGCTCTGCCTGCCAGGCCAATCGAGGACCACACTCGCGGTATTGGCCCCCGATTGGCAAGGAGATGCCGATGATGCCGACCATCCGTGACGCCGGGATGCTGACCGACCGGGGCGAGCGCGCCCTGGTGGCCGCGGTCGAGCAGCGGATCTCCGAGCCCCTGCGGTTCACGGCCGGGTGGGCCGCCCTGCGCGCGCTGGGCCGGTTCGCGCGGAGCCGGTTCGTGCCGGGATGGTTGACGCCGGGCCGGTTGACGCCGGGACGGCCGCGCGGCTCCGCGCAGGGGCGAGAATCGCTGTCATGTCAGTCAACACCCCGCACCCCGGCCGGTCCGGCGCCGACCGCCCGGTGATCGCCGGCCTGCTCCTCGCGGCGGGCGGTGGCCGCCGCCTGGGCGGGCGCCCCAAGGCGCTGCTCCGCTACCGCGGCCGCCCGCTCGTGGAGAACGCGGTACGGGTGCTGCGCGCGGCGGGCTGCGACCCGGTGCACGTGGTGCTCGGCGCGTCTGCGGCGGAGGTCCGGGAGCGCGCGGACCTGACGGGCTGCGTCGTCGTGGACAACCCGGACTGGGCCCGGGGCATGGGCTCCTCGCTGCGGACCGGCCTGCGCTCCCTGGCGGGCACCGGCGCCGCCGCGGCCCTGGTGTCGCTGGTGGACCAGCCGGGGATCGGCGCGGACGCGGTGGCCCGGGTGCTGGCGGCGTACCGCTCCCCCGCCAGCCTGGTGGCCGCGTCCTACGACGGCGAGCGAGGCCATCCGGTGCTGTTCGGGTCCGCCCGTTGGAGCGACATCGAGGAGACGGCGACCGGCGACCAGGGCGCGCGGGTGCACCTGCGGGAGCACGCCACCGAACTCACGCTGGTGGAGTGCGCCGACATCGCCGAGGCGTTCGACATCGACACCCCGCCCGATCTGGCGCGGCTGCGGTGAGGCGGCCTTGTGCGCGGGGTGACCGGCGTGGCACTGAGGGCCACCGATCGGCGGAATATGTCGACCAGGAGAATCTCGACATCAACAAACCATTGAACTTCCACCATGAGGAAATTACTATCCACTGGTCAGAAGCGCCCTGAACCCACAGACGGCGCCCGCGACCGTATTGCGGAACTCTCCACACCCGACGACACTGCGTGCCGTCTCGCGCGAGCATTCCCCCGCGGCCGCCAGGCACCGCCGCTGAAGGAGTGACATACATGTCCGCACCAGCGCCGTCCCCGCTGGCCATCGTCGATGCCGAGCCCCTGCCCCGGCAGGACGAGGTCCTCACCGAAGCGGCCCTGGCCTTCGTGGCCGAGCTGCACCGGCGGTTCGCCCCCCGCCGCACCGAGCTCCTCGCCCGGCGCGCCGAACGGCGCTCCGAGATCGCCCGCACCTCCAGCCTCGACTTCCTCCCGGACACCGCACAGGTCCGCGAGGGCGACTGGAAGGTGGCGCCCGCGCCGGCCGCGCTGAACGACCGCCGCGTGGAGATCACCGGTCCGACGGACCGCAAGATGACCATCAACGCCCTCAACTCGGGCGCCAAGGTCTGGCTCGCCGACTTCGAGGACGCCTCGGCTCCCACCTGGGAGAACGTCGTCCTCGGCCAGCTCAACCTGATCGACGCCTACGAGCGGCGGATCGACTTCACCGACCCGCGCACGGGCAAGTCGTACGCCCTCAAGGCCGCCGACCAGCTCGCCACCGTCGTGATGCGGCCGCGCGGCTGGCACCTGGAGGAGCGCCACCTCACCATCGACGGCGCTCCGGCCTCCGGTTCCCTCGTGGACTTCGGCCTGTACTTCTTCCACAACGCGCAGCGCCTGATCGACCTCGGCAAGGGCCCGTACTTCTACCTGCCGAAGACGGAGTCGCACCTGGAGGCGCGGCTCTGGAACGACATCTTCGTCTTCGCCCAGGACTACGTCGGCATCCCGCAGGGCACCGTCCGCGCGACCGTCCTGATCGAGACCATCACGGCCGCGTACGAGATGGAGGAGATCCTCTACGAGCTGCGCGACCACGCCGCGGGCCTGAACGCGGGGCGCTGGGACTACCTGTTCTCGATCGTGAAGAACTTCCGTGACGGCGGCGAGAAGTTCGTCCTGCCGGACCGCAACGCGGTGACGATGACCGCCCCGTTCATGCGGGCGTACACCGAACTGCTCGTCCGCACCTGCCACAAGCGCGGCGCGCACGCCATCGGCGGCATGGCGGCCTTCATCCCGTCCCGCAAGGACGCGGAGGTCAACCGGATCGCGTTCGAGAAGGTGCGGGCCGACAAGGACCGCGAGGCGGCCGACGGCTTCGACGGCTCCTGGGTCGCCCATCCCGACCTCGTCCCGATCGCGATGGCCTCCTTCGACGCGGTGCTCGGCGAGAAGCCGAACCAGAAGGACCGGCTGCGCGAGGACGTCTCGGTGGCTCCGGGCGACCTGATCGCGATCGACTCCCTGGACGCGAAGCCGACGTACGAGGGCCTGCGCAACGCCGTCCAGGTGGGCATCCGTTACATCGAGGCATGGCTGCGGGGCCTGGGCGCCGTCGGCATCTTCGGTCTGATGGAGGACGCGGCCACCGCCGAGATCTCGCGCTCGCAGATCTGGCAGTGGATCAACGCGGGCGTGGTGTTCGAGCACGACGGCGCACTGGTGCCGGCCACCGCCGAGCTGACCCGTGAGCTCGCCGCCGAGGAACTGGCCGCGGTCCGCGCCGAGGTCGGCGAAGAGGCCTTCGCGGCCGGCAAGTGGCAGCAGGCCCACGACCTCCTGCTCCAGGTCGCCCTCGACGCCGACTACGCGGACTTCCTCACGCTGCCCGCGTACGAGCGGCTGATCGGCTGATCTCCCCGCACTTCGGCTGAAACGCACAGCAGCCGAACGCACCGGCTCCGCCCCCGTCGCACCGACGCGCCGGGGGCGGAGCCGTGTCCGGATCGCGGCGGGCTCACGGGGGGCTCGATTCCCGACCGATTGGTCGGTCGTTACGTCATCGTAATCTGCGTGTACCTAGCGGTAACATCCGGCCGCGTGTCACCTTTCCGATGCCACCGGCGCCGGCGGTAACCCCCACTTCCAAGCCATGCGACGCCAGTTGCTCCTGGCGTCCGCGTGGCCGACCGCAGGAGTTCCGCAGTGATCGGATTCCGCAACGTCAGCAAGGACCGGGCCCGCCGTCGCGTGCGACGACTGGCCGGTGCCGCGATGGTCCTGCCGCTCGCCGTCACGGCGCTGGTGGCCGGCGGCGCCGGGCCGGCCGCGGCGAGTCCCGGGAACGGGCCCACCGCCATCGTGTCCATGGGCGACAGCTACATCTCCGGCGAGGCCGGCCGCTGGAAGGGCAACAGCCTGACCAACAGCGGCAGTCGGACCGGCACGGACCGCGCCTGGATCAGCGGCAGTACGTACGACCCGTCGAAGGTATACGGAACCACGGCCGGCGGATGCGACCGCTCGGACGCGGCCGAAGTGCTGAGCGCGGGCGCGGTGGCCGACGTCGCCGTCAACCTGGCCTGCTCCGGAGCCGTGGCGGACAACGTGTTCCGGGCCGCCAACGGCGGTGTCGCCTTCAAGGGCGAGGCGCCACAGGCGGATCAGCTCGCGGCGGTGGCCGCGGCCGACGACGTCAAGGTGATCGCGCTGTCCATCGGCGGCAACGACCTCGGCTTCGCCGACATCATCAAGGAGTGCGCCTACGACTTCGTCCTCTGGAACTCCTACTGCTACGACGACCAGCAGGCGGCCGTGGACCAGAAGATCAACGGGGTCATGGCCAAGGTCGGCAAGTCGGTCGACGAGATCCGGGCCGTGATGCGCGGGGCCGGGTACGCGGATTCCTCCTACCGGATCGTGCTCCAGTCCTACCCGTCGCCGATCCCGCGCGGCGCGGAGAACCGCTACACCCAGAGCGACTGGAGCCGCCTCAACAGCGGCGGCTGTCCCTTCTGGAACCGGGACTCCGACTGGGCGCGGGATTCGCTCGTGCCGCAGCTCGCGAACGGCATCAAGGCGGTCGCATCGGCCAAGGGCGTGCAGTTCCTGGACCTGCGGGACATGCTCCAGGGGCGCGAGGTGTGCGCGAAGGCCAGCAAGCAGGTGAGTTCGACGGTGCCGGCGTCGGCCAGGACGAGCGAGTGGGCCCGCTGGATCGACAACAACGAGTCCCAGGGCCTGGTCCAGGAGTCCATGCACCCGAACTACTTCGGCCAGCTGGCCGTCGGGCGCTGCCTCGCCCTGGCCGTGGCCCAGCCCGCGAACTCCGCCTCGGGCTGCAGGAACACCCCCGGCGGCGACCAGAGCGGCATGTACCTGAGCCCCGCCTCCTGAGCTCGCACTCCTGCCCCCCCTCCTGAACCCCGGCCTGCTGAGGGCGATACTTGCCGCATGGACGGGACGACGGCCGCTTGGCGCAACACGACGCACGACTGGGCGGCCACGGTGGACACCGCGCACCTCGCGCACATCCGCAGTGATCCGGCCGGTTTCGCTCCCGGCGGGTTGCGCCACTTGGTCCTGGAGGTCATCGCGTACGCGGCCGACGAGGCCGAGGCCCGGGGCGGCGGCGGGCGGTGCGCCGTCACGTTCCACCCCGACGGCTCGGTGTCCGTCGCGGACGACGGGCGGGGCACCGACACCCGGCTCGACGCCGCCGGCCGGCCCGTGAAGAAGCCGGTCATGGCGACGAAGGACCTGCGGTTCTTCGACCACCCCGGGGCGCAGCTGCTGCCGGACGGGCAGCCGCGCCGGGGCATGTCGGTCGTCGCCGCGCTCAGCGAGTGGCTCCTGCACACCAACCGCCGCGCGGCGGGGGCCTGGACGCAGCGGTACGAGCACGGGGTACCCGCCACCGGCCTGACCCCGCTCACCGGCGACGGGACGACCGGGACGGCCGTGCACTTCCGTCCCGGCCGGGCGGACTTGCGGGCAACGGACGCGGCCACGGTCGCCGAGCTGACCCGGCTCGTCACGGCATGGCCGCACCTGTCCGTCGGCTTCGCCGACCGGCGGAGCGGCTGACCCCCGCCAGGGCCCGGGTGAAGGCAGCCCGGCAGCGCAGCCAGTCCGGGTCCGGCGTGCCCGTACCCAGGGCCAGCAGCTTCGGGAGCAGGTCCGCCGAGAAGGAGCGGGCCGCCTCCGCGGGCACCAGGGACGGCAGGTTGTCGATGGCGATCACGTCCAGCGGGCGGGGTCCGGCGCGCAGCCTGCGGACCGGGACCGCCCAGTCCGTGAGCCGGTCGTAGACGGGCAGCAGGTGCAGCGGCGAGCCGGTGTCGCAGGTGATGTCGGCGATCACCGTGAGCCGCCGTTCGCCGTCCGGGTCCAGATCGGCCGGGGTGAGGAACGGCGGTGCGGGGCGGGTGGTGAGCACCGCGTTGACCAGGATGTCGTGTCCGAGCAGGGCGACCCGGTCCAGCCGGGCGGTGTCGCTCCGGTCCCACCGGGTCACCCGTACCCCGGCCGCCGCCAGGGCGTCACAGGCGCCCCGGGCGCTGCGGCCGTGGCCTCCGATGACGAGGGCCCGCAGTTCCCCGGCCGGGGTGGGGACCGCCCGCGAAGCCCGTAATCGCGCGTCGAGTTCCTCGCGCGGAAGCGGGACCAGCGGGGCGACGAGCCGGCCCCGGGCGTGCAGGACGGCCAGTGCGGCGCCCGCGTACCCGGCCCAGTAGCCGAAGGCCGCCAGCCTGCGCCCCTGTGCGTCGGCCAGGTACTCCAGGTCGAGCAGGGTCCCGCCGCCCGCGGCGAACCGCCGCAGCAGCCCGCGGGCTTCCGCCTGGCCCTTGTAGGCGTGCCCGAAGTACACGTGCCGGTGCCGTAAACGCTCCGGGAGGGGCGGGAGTTCCTTCAGGCCGAGGATGAACGCGGAGCCGGGGGCGGAGTCCGCCCAGGCACCGGCGGGCGCGGTGCCGCAGCCCGCGTCGGCGTAGTCGGTGAGCGGGAAGACCCGGTGGGCGGATTCCTCCACGGTGATCCGTACGCCGTGCCGGACGAGCTGTTCGGCGTCGTGCGGGGTGAGGGGGGCGCGGCGTTCGGTGGGCCGTGTCTCGGTGCGCATCCACAACTGCGGTGACTGTGCCATCGGCGGTACCACCTGTCTGCTCCAGGACGCCCTCGGGGCGTCCGCGTGCACCATGTGACCGGGCCTCAGGATCAGTTCGCCGCACGCGTTCGGCAAGGAGTACGACAGTGCGTTCGGGGGCTCACAGTTCCGGCAGCAGCGCACGCAGCGCGGTGCGCGCGCCCTGTGCGTACGCGGCCCGCAGGGCCTGCGGGGTCATCCGCTCGCGCAGGATCCGCAGGGCGCGGGGTGCGCACGCGACCGCGGGGCGGGTGCGGCCCACGGCTCCCAGCAGTAGCGCGGAGCGTTCGTAGCGGCCCCCGGCCGCCTCCAGTTCGGCCAGCAGCTCGGCCGAGAGGGACTGGCCCAGCCGGTCGTCCAGGACGAGCTGGGTCCGCAGCGCGCCCAGCAGTTCGGTCCGGGCCCGCACCGGGCGGCCCGCACCGAACTCGCCGACGGCCCGGGCGTACCGCTCCCAGGAGCGGGCCCACGGGTCCGCGGCCGCGCCGGGTCCGTCCTCCCGCGGCGGCGGGTCCGGCGGGCCGGTGTGGGCGAGGGCCAGTGACCGGGCGGCCCGCAGCGCACCGCGGCCGGGCCCGAACCCGGGCTGCGGGGGCAGCAGTTCCAGCGCCTCGCGGTACTCGGCGGCGGCGTCCTCGTAGCGCTCCTGCCACAGCGCCACCGTGCCGCGTACGTGGGCGAGGTAGGCCAGGCAGGCGTCCTCGCCCTCCTGTACGGCGGTGCTCCAGGCCTCCACGAGCAGCGGATCGGAGGTGTCCGCCTCCCCGAATCCCGCCACCAGCCAGGCCGCCAGCCACAGCGCCCGGGCCGGCCGGGGCGCCGGGTGCAGGGCCAGGGCCCGCTCCAAGTGGCACCGGCCCTCCTCCACCAGCCCGCAGGCCGACCACAGGAACCACAGGTCGACGGCGATCTCCAGCGCGGCCCCCGGGCCCGCGGCGGCCAGCGGGTGCATCGCGGCCCGCAGCTCCGGGAGCTCCCGCAGGGCCAGCTCCCGCGCCGGCGCCTGGTCTCCCGCCCGCCACAGCGCGGCGGCCCGCCCGGCGAGGGCGCGCCAGCGCGCGTGGTGGCGCAGCGCGGCGGTGTGTCCGTCCCCGTCCGGGCTGTGCGCGAGCCGCCGGGCGGCGCACACCCGTACCGACAGCGGGAGCCGGTACCGGCCGGGGTCCTCGGCGTCGGCCAGCAGGGCGGGCGCCAGCCGGGCGAGCGCCCGGGCGGCGGTGTGCGCGGTGAGGTCCCCGAAGCCGCAGACCTCGGCGACGGCTTCCGCGTCGAAGGGGCCGGCGAAGACGGAGAGCCGCTCCCACAGCAGCCGCTCGGCGGGCGGGGCGAGCCGCAGGGTGCGCTCGGCGTCGACCAGGGTGGCCCGGCCGGCGCCGCCCGCGAGGAAGGCCACGGGCTCGGCGGTCAGCCGGCGCAGCGCCTGGAGCGGCGCGTACTGGTGGGCGCGGCCTGCCGCGAGCTCCAGCGCGCCGGGGATCCCGTCGAGGGCCCGGCACAGCGCGGCCACCGCGGCGGCGTTGCGGTCGGTCAGCTCGAAGGAGGGGTCGGCGCCGCGGGCCCGCTCCTCGTACAGCCGCACCGCCGCGAACCCGGCGATCCCGGCCATCGGCAGCGGTGCGGCGGGATCCGGCGGCGGGGGCGGCAAGGACAGCGGCGGCACGGCCAGTTCCGCCTCCCCGGGCAGGGCCAGCCGGCGCTGCGAGGTCACCAGCACGCGCACCCGGGGCAGCCAGGCCAGCAGGCTCTCCACCAGGAGGGCGGCGGCCTCGCCGAGCTGTTCGCAGCCGTCGAGCACCAGCAGCACCTCACGACCCGCGAGCCCGTGGATCAGCCGGTGTTCCAGGACCACGCGGCGGAAGCCGGGCAGGGCCGAGACGTCCACCCAGACGGTGTCGAGGCCGTCGGTACCCGCCCCGGTGCGGACCGCGCGCACGGCGAGCCGGGTCTTACCGATGCCCGCCGGTCCGGTGAGGGTGACCAGGCGTTCGGTGGCGAGCAGCGAGGCGGCGCGGAGCAGTTCGCGGCGACGGCCGACGAAGCTCGACAGCTCGACGGGTACCGCCTGGCCCACGCCCGCAACGGGATCCCCCACACGTCCTCCCGCGAAGTGCCGAAGGTGCGCCCGGCCGGCTGATTCACCGGTCGGGGACACAAAGAGAGATGATCGGCCGAAAGCCCGGTTGACAGGCCGCTGACCGGGAGATCCGCCAGGGGGAGGATATGAATTCGGCCGTTTCCGCCGTGGACGACACCGACCGGGCGCTCGTCCACGCACTCCAGCTCGCGCCCCGGGCGAGCTGGGAGCGACTGGCGCCGGTGCTCGGCACCCGGCCCGACACCCTCGCGCGCCGCTGGGAGCGGCTCACCGGCGCCGGAGAGGCCTGGATCTCGGGGCTGGGCCTGCGTACGGGGACCAACGCGCCCTGTATGGCATGGGTGGAGGTGATGTGCGACGCGGGGGCCGCCCCGGCCGTGGGCGCGGCCCTGGTGGCCGATCCGCACTCGCTGGGCCTGGAGCACACCACCGGCGGCCGGGACCTGCTGGCCTTCGTGGCCGTGCCGGACCTGCCCGCGCTGTACCGCTACCTGTCCTTCCGGGTGCAGCGGATCCCGGGGGTGGTCGGCACCCGCTCGTCGGTGGTGACGGCGGTGCACTACGCGCCCGACCGGTGGCGCCTGGACCAGCTGACGCCGGCCCAGATCGGCCTGCTGACCGGGCGGAGCCGGCGCTCCCCCGGCCCTGGTGCGGCGGTGGCGCCCGCCGTGGCCGCGCTGACGGCGGAGGACCGGCCGCTGGCCCTGGCCCTGGCCGCCGACGCCCGGCGCAGCGTGGCCTCGCTGGCCCGGGAGTGCGGCATGAGCGAGTCGACCGTACGGCGGCGGCTGAGCCGGCTGGAGGCGGGGCAGGGCCTGCGCTACAGCTGCGCCATGGCGTCGGCGCTGTCGGGGTGGCCGGTGGCGGCGACGCTGTGGGCGGAGGTGCCGGAGTACGAGGTGGCCGAGTGTGCGGCGGCCGCCGTGGGGCTGCGCGAAACGCGGACCTGCATGTCGGTCAGCGGGCGCTGGAACTTCATGATCACGGCGCGGCTGCGCACCGTCGAAGGCCTCTCCCGCTACGCCTCGGAGCTGTCCCGGCGGCTGCCCGGGATGCGGATCACGGACTCCGCGGTGGCGCTGCACGTACGCAAGTCGGAGGCACAGGTGCTGGACGAGCGGGGCCGGCGGACCCGTACGGTCACGCCGGACATCTGGGCGGACCTGATCCCGGGGGCGGCGCCGGAGCACGCCGCCCGGCCGGTCTGACGGCGTGCGCGTGCGGCGGTACGGACGTCACACCCGCAGTGGGTGACGTCCGTACCGCCGCACGCGGTACCCGGGCCCGCGGTCTCCCGCGCGCCCTCAGTGCACGAACACCGGTTCCACCGCCGCCTCCGCGGCCGGTTCCTTCTTCGCGCCGAGGTGGTTGAAGGCGAGGTTCAGCACGATCGCCACCACGCAGCCCGTGCTGATGCCCGAGTCGAGGACGACCAGCAGGTCCTTGGGGAAGGCGTGGTAGAAGCCGGGCGCCGCGATCGGGATCAGGCCGATGCCGACCGAGGCCGCCACGATCAGGGCGTTCTCGCCCTTCTCCATGGCCGCGCCCGCCAGGGTCTGGATCCCGCTGGCCGCGACCGAGCCGAACAGGACGATGCCCGCGCCGCCGAGGACGGGCAGCGGGACCACGCCGATGACGGAGGCGGCCATCGGACAGAGCCCGAGCAGGATCAGGATGCCGCCGCCGGCGGCGACGACGAACCGGCTGCGCACCTTGGTCATCGCGACGAGCCCGATGTTCTGGGCGAAGGCGCTGCACATGAAGCCGTTGAACAGCGGGCTGAGGGCGCTGCCGAGGGTGTCGGCGCGCAGGCCGCCCTCGATCGTCTTCGCGTCCGCCGGCCGGCCCACGATCTTGCCGAGGGCCAGGATGTCGGCGGTGGACTCCGTCATGCAGACGAGCATCACGATGCACATCGAGATGATGGCGGCCACCTGGAACTGCGGGGCGCCGAAGTGGAACGGGGTGGGGAAGCCGACGACGTCGGCGTTGCGGACGGCGTCGAAGCTGGTCATGCCCAGCGGCACCGCGATCAGCGTGCCGGCGACCAGGCCGAGCAGGATCGAGATCTGCTGGAGGAACCCGCGCAGGAACTTCCGCATCACCAGCACGATCACCAGGGTGAGCGCGGCCATGCCGATGTTCTTCATCGAGCCGTAGTCGGTGGCGGTGCGGTTGCCGCCCTGCGACCAGTTGAAGGCCACCGGGAGCAGCGAGACGCCGATCAGGGTGATGACCGTCCCGGTGACGACGGGTGGGAAGAAGCGGACGAGCTTGCCGAAGTAGGGCGCGGCGAGGAAGCCGACGAGTCCGGCGACGATGATCGCGCCGAAGATGACGGGGATGGCATTGACCCCCTCGCCCTTGCCGATGGCGATCATCGGGGTCACTCCGGCGAAGGAGACGCCGTTGACGAAGGGGAGTTTGGCGCCGATCTTCCAGAAGCCGAGGGTCTGGAGGAGGGTGGCGAGGCCTGCGGTGAAGAGCGAGGCGCCCATCAGGAACGCCGTCTCGGTGGCGGAGAGACCGACGGCAGGGCCGACGATCATGGGCGGGGCGACAACACCCGCGTACATCGCGGCCACGTGCTGCAGACCGCTCGTGAACATTTTCAGCGGAGGCAAGGTCTCGTCGACCGGGTGCTTCTCCTCCGCTACTGCGACTGCATCTTTGCGAAACCTGGGCGCCTTGGCCACGGCTTCCTCCGGTCGGTTAAACACGTCGGCAGGGACATGGGTGTCAGGGAGGTGGTGCGAAAGCTGTGCGAGTCGAGCCTGTTTTAAGTTGTGTCGGTGCTGGGTGCCGTGGTGCCCCGGGAGTTGCGGAAACGGTTCGCCCGGGTCGGTTCCGCGCAGGGCGGTACGGCGGCGGGGTGGCGGGGGCGCAGTGGCGCAATGGGTTTCAGTGCGGTGCGGTGTCACCGGTGAACCACTCACCGGGCCCGGGAGCGCCTTCGGAATCTTTCCTCGGGCGCTTCCCGGGAACGGCTGCCGCGGACCCCGCTCGGGTCCGCGGCCGCCGGCCGGGGGCCGTCCCCCCCGGCCGGACTCCTGGGGGGACCGTCCCGGCGGTGGCCGGTGGGGGTCCCTCGGCGGAAGCCGGGAGGATCAGCCCTGGGCGGTGATGCGCGCCAGGCGCCGGGCCTCGTCCCGCGTGGACACGGCGATCGCGTCCTCGTCGGCGAAGAGCAGGCGGTTGTTCTCGACGATCTGCTTGCCGTTGACCAGCGAGAGGGTCACCGGGGCCGCCGCGCCGAACACGAGCGCGGTGACCGGGTCGGCGATGGAGGAGTGGGCCAGCGTGCCCAGGTTCCACATCACCAGGTCGGCGAGCTTGCCGGCCTCCAGCGAGCCGATGTTGTCGGCGCGGCCGAGGACCTGGGCGCCGCCGTACGTACCCAGGCGCAGGGCCTGGCGCGCGTTCAGGGCGCGCTCGCGGTGGACGGGGTTCAGGCGGTTGATGAGCAGCGCGTTGCGCAGCTCGGTGTGCAGCTCGCCGGACTCGTTGGAGGCGGTGCCGTCCACGCCGAGGCCGACCGGTACGCCGGCGGCGAGCATGTCCGGTACCCGGGCGATGCCGGCGGCCAGCCGGGCGTTGGAGGACGGGCAGTGCGCGACCCCGGTCCTGGTGCGGGCGAACGCGGCGATGTCGGAGTCGTTCATGTGGACGCTGTGCGCCATCCACACGTCCTCGCCGAGCCAGCCGGTCGACTCGAAGTAGTCGGTCGGGCCCATGCCGAACAGTTCCTTGCAGAACTGCTCTTCCTCGACGGTCTCGCTGCCGTGCGTGTGCATCCGCACGCCCAGCCGGCGGGCGAGCTCGGCGCCCTGCCGGAGCAGCTCGGTGGAGACCGAGAAGGGCGAGCACGGCGCCACGGCGACCTGGGTCATCGCGTCGAACGAGTGGTCGTGGTGCTTCTTGACCGTCGCCTCGGTGTCGGCGAGCGCGCCTTCGAGGGTCTCGACGGCGTGGTCCGGGGGCAGGCCGCCGTCCTTCTCGCTGCGGTCCATGGAACCGCGGGCGAGGGTGAAGCGGACGCCCATCTCGGACGCGGCGCGGATGATCGCGCCGGAGAGGTCACCGGAGCCCTTGGGGTAGACGTAGTGGTGGTCCATGGCGGTGGTGACACCGCCCTTGGCCATCATCGCCAGGGAGCCCTGGGCGGCCGCGTACGCCATCTGCTCGTCGATGCGCGCCCAGGTCGGGTAGAGCGCGACGAGCCAGTTGAAGAGGTTGTGGTCGGTGGCCAGACCGCGCGTGATCCACTGGTAGAAGTGGTGGTGCGTGTTGACCAGACCGGGGGTCACGAGGTGCCCGCTGCCGTCGATCCGGCGGACCACGTTCTCAAGGTTCTCGGGGGCCCTGCCCGCACCGATGGACTCGATCTTGTTGCCGGCGACGACGATGTGACCCGAGGCGTATTCGGTGTCGTTGGCGTCGACGGTCGCGATCGCACAGTTCTCGATGACGATGCGCTCGACGGCGCTGTCCGGGGCTGCCGATGCTGCCATGGGACGTCCTCGTGCTTTCAGTGGCGGTGCGGGCCCGGCAAGACCCAGGGGAGTTGAGTGCCGGAGCCGGGGGCCTTGACAGCTGACAGTACTGCCGCCCCGTGTGATGCGTCCGGGTGCCGATTCAGGAGGTGTGGAGGTGTCGCGCCGTCCCGGGGCCACTGCGGAGCCCCGGGACACGCGTTCCGCATCAGAGGTTGGTCATGTCCACGGGGATACGGGCGTCGACGCCGTCGCGCAGGACCGTCGCCTCGATCAGACCGTACGGGCGGTCCGCGGCGAAGTAGACCTCGTTGTCGTTCTTGAGGCCGAAGGGCTCCAGGTCGACGAGGAAGTGGTGCTTGTTCGGGAGCGAGAAGCGGACCTCGTCGATCTCCGAACGGTGGTTGATGATGCGCGAACCCATCTGGTACAGGGTCTGCTGGAGCGAGAGGGAGTAGGTCTCCGCGAAGGCCTCGAGCATGTGCTTGCGGGTCTCGGCGTAGGACTTCTCCCAGTTCGGCATCCGCTGCTCGTCGTCCGACCAGTTGAAGCGCCAGCGGGCCGACACCTGGGTGGCCAGGATGCGGTCGTAGGCCTCCTTCAGGGTCGTGTACTTGTCCTTCACGTAACCCCAGAACTCGGAGTTCGTGGAGTTCATGACGACGAGGTCCTTGAGGCCGGAGATGACCTCCCAGTTCGTGCCGTCGTACGTGACCTGGGTGACCCGGGTCTCCATGCCCTTGCGGACGAAGGAGTGCTTCACCTCGTCCGACCCGATGAACTTCGAGTTGGCGTCGGAGGTGGGGATCCGGTCCCAGGCGTACTCCTCGATCCGGATGCGCGCGCGCTGGATCGGCTCCTGGCTGTTGACGAACCAACGCGCCAGGTGGATGCCGAACTGCTCGGCGGACTCGATGCCGTGCTCCTTGGCGAACGCGTACACCGTGTTCTTGGTGGTGTCGGTCGGCAGGCAGTTGGCGTTCGAGCCGGAGTAGTGGACGTCGTCCATGTCGCCCGAGAGGGCGACCGAGACGTTCAGGTCCTTGATGTGGTGGGTGTCGCCGTCCCGCGTGATCTTGACTACGCGGTTCTCTGCTTTGCCGTACTGGTTCTGGCCGAGAATCGTGGGCATGTCTGCTAGCTCCCTCGGTAAACGGAGTAGCCGAACGGGTTGAGCAGCAGCGGTACGTGGTAATGCTCGCCCGGGTTCACCGCGAAGGTGATGGTGACCTCGGGGAAGAACGCACCGCTGTCCCTTACGCGGGGGGCGTCCTGCTGCGCCTCGGCTTGCTTGTTCGAACTGTTCTCGTCCGAGCCGTTCTCGGACGAGAAGTACGCCTCGGTCTCGAAGTCGAGACGTACGTGGGTGGTGCCCTCCGGCAGGGCCGGGAGGTCCTTGCAGCGGCCGTCCGCGTCGGTGGCGGAGCCGCCCAGGGTCTTCCACTCCCCGTCGAGGCCCGTGCGGGCCGACAGGGAGATGGCGACGCCCTCGGCGGGGCGGCCGATGCTGGTGTCCAGGATGTGCGTGGACACCGAGCTACTAGGTGAAGCCGCGGTCTCAGTGCTCATGCGCTCTCTTCCTCCACGAGTCGGGTCAGACGGATCCGGTTGATCTTCACGAGCTCGCCGCGGGCGATCTCCCGCTCCTGTTCCGGCGAGTTGCCGATCCGTACCTTGACCGCGTCCCGCATGAACTCACCGGTCGCGCCGGTGGCACAGATGAGGAAGACGTGGCCGAACTTCTCCTGGTACGCCAGGTTGAGTTCGAGGAGCTCGGCCCGCAGCTCCTCCGAGGCGCCGGCCATGCCGCGCTGCTCGCGGGCGGAGGTCGGGTCTCCCGGCTTCGGGCGGCCGATCGGCGCGTGTCCCGCCATCGCCTCGGCCAGGTCCTCGGCGGTGAGCTCCGCCATGGCGGACTCGTTGGCCGAGAAGAGGGCCTCGACGGTGGTGAAGGGGCGCTGGGCGAGCAGCTTGCTCCCCCAGGCCGAACTGGCGCACACCTCGTGCAGCACGGCCGTGGCCGCACTGTCGTCCAAGGTGTTGAACCGGGTGAGACCCGGGGTCGGACTCGAAGTCACGGTAGGCCTCCGTGGCCTGTTGTTGCTTTTGACGGGCTGCGCATAGCTAACGCCCTCGACAACACGCCGTCAACACTTTGTTGAAACTTCCCGTACACAAAAGCCGCCGCCCGGGTGAATTGGGCGGCGGCTCGTCACAGCGGGTCAGTGGACGTTCACTGCCGGCTGTTCTTGCCGGAGCCCTTGGGCGGGCTGGAATCCCTGTTCAGGTAGTTGTAGACGGTGAAGCGGCTCACGCCCAGGGCACCGGCGACCGTCTCCACGCCGTGCCGCACGGAGAAGGCGCCGCGCGCCTCCAGTATGCGCACCACGTCCTGCTTGGACTTCCGGTCGAGCTGCGCCAACGGTACGCCGTGCCGGCGCTCCAGCGCCGCCAGGATGTGGTCCAGCGAGTCGGAGAGCTGGGGCAGCCGTACGGCGAGCAGCTCCTGGCCCTCCCAGCTGAGCACGACGTCGTCGGGCTGCGCCTGGGCCGGGTCCATCAGCTCACCACCCATCGCGTCGACCAGCGGCTTGACGGCGGTGACGAACGGGTGGTCGCGGGGCTCGGTCATGGGGCGGTGCCTTCCGGGATCACATTGACCTGGAGCGACACGCGCGTGGCCCCGGCTTCCAGCGAGTTGCGCAGCAGCGCGGCCACGGCGGTCAGCACCTCGCCGGACTCGCCCTCCGCGGTGTTGCCGAAGGGACCGACGTCCACCGCGTCGAGCCGCGCCTCCTGGATGACCTCGCGCGCGGCCACGGCATGGGCGGGAGCCTCTTCGAGGTCGAAGGGCTCGGTCGTGAACTCCACTCTCAATCGCACGCGGGCCAAGCTACCCCGCAGCTGGGACTTTTCGGCAGTGCGCACTTGACAGCCACGCGAACCTCGATGCAGTCTTCCATCAAGCAGAAACTAACTTCCGCAATACGGAAGGAGCGCACACCCCTCATGGGATACACGGACCAGCGCTTCGATGTAAACCTTTCGATCCTCTTCACGGAACTCCCGCTCCTGGAGCGTCCCGCGGCTGCCGCCGCGGCCGGCTTCACGGCGGTCGAGCTGTGGTGGCCCTGGATCGAGACCCCCACTCCCGCCCAGGCGGAGCTCGACGCCCTCAAGAAGGCTCTTGAGGAGGCGGGCACCCAGCTGGTGGGCCTGAACTTCTACGCCGGCCAGCTGCCGGGCCCGGACCGCGGCGCGGTATCGGTCCCCGGCGAGGAGTCGGACCGCTTCAACGCCAACATCAACGTGGCCGCCGACTTCGCGGCCTCGGTCGGCTGCAAGGCGCTGAACGCCCTCTACGGCAACCGCGTCGAGGGCGTGGACCCCGCGGTCCAGGACGAGCTGGCCCTCAAGAACCTGGTCACGGCCGCCAAGGCCGCGGACCGGGTGGGCGCGGTCCTCCTGATCGAGACCCTCAACAAGCCGGAGTCGCCGCTCTACCCGCTGGTGAGCGCCCCGGCCGGCATCGAGATCGTGGACAAGGTCAACGAGGCCACCGGTCTCGGCAACGCCAAGTTCCTGCTCGACCTGTACCACCTGGCGATGAACGATGAGGACCTCTCCGAGGTCATCGAAAAGTACGCCGCCAAGACCGGGCACGTCCAGATCGCCGACAAGCCGGGCCGCGGCGCTCCGGGCACCGGCGAGCTGCCCCTCGAAGAGCTGCTCGACCAGCTGAAGAAGGCCGGATACGAGGGCTACGTGGGCCTGGAGTACAAGGCCGCCGACGCGGCCGCGTCCTTCGAGTGGCTGCCGGCGGCGGCCCGCGCCGCCGAGTAGGCGGACCAAGTCCGGGCGATCAGCCAGGCACCCCCCGCACTTTTCGTACAAAGCATTAAGAGAAGGACCCTCATCATGAGCACCTCCACCGCGCTTCCCTCGATCGCCTGGATCGGTCTCGGCATCATGGGCTCCCCCATGTCCGAGAACCTCATCAAGGCCGGCTACTCGGTCACCGGCTACACCCTGGAGCAGGACAAGCTGGAGCGCCTGGCCGCCGCCGGCGGCACCGCGGCCGGCTCGATCGCCGAGGCCGTCAAGGACGCCGACGTGATCATCACGATGGTGCCCGCCTCCCCGCAGGTCGAGGCCATCAACTACGGGCCCGAGGGCATCCTCGCGAACGCCAGGTCCGGCGCGCTGATCATCGACATGTCGTCGATCACCCCGCAGACCTCGGTCGACCTGGCGAAGAACGCCGCCGAGAAGGGCATCCGCGTCATCGACGCCCCGGTGTCCGGCGGCGAGGCCGGCGCCATCGAGGCCGTCCTGTCGATCATGGTGGGTGGCGAGCAGGCCGACTTCGACGCGGCCCTGCCGATCCTGGAGACGCTCGGCAAGACCATCGTCCTGTGCGGCCCGCACGGCTCCGGCCAGACGGTGAAGGCCGCCAACCAGCTCATCGTCGCGGTGAACATCCAGGCGTGCGCCGAGGCCGTCGTCTTCCTTGAGAAGTCGGGCGTGAACCTCCAGGCCGCCCTGGACGTCCTCAACGGCGGTCTGGCCGGCTCCACGGTCCTGACCCGCAAGAAGGACAACTTCCTGAACCGCGACTTCAAGCCCGGCTTCCGGATCGACCTGCACCACAAGGACATGGGCATCGTCACCGACGCCGCCCGCAACGTCGGTGCGGCCCTCCCGGTCGGCGCGGTCGTCGCCCAGCTGGTCGCCTCGCTGCGCGCCCAGGGTGACGGCGGCCTGGACCACTCGGCCCTGCTCCGCGCGGTCGAGCGCCTCTCCGGCTCGCAGGTCTGACGAGCCCGCGGCCCGCCCGCCGGGCCGCACGCTTCCCCGTTCGCGGGGATCCGAGTTTCCGGATGGTGCCGGTGCTGACACCTGTCCTGTCGCGCCCAAGCGCCGGCACCGTCCGGATCACCTCCCCACTCTTTCTTTCAACAAACTGTTGACGTCGTGTTCACGCCGAAATTAGGCTGTTCCGCATGACGGAAGACGCCTTCCGTCTCAGCAGTTACCCGTACGGAAGGTCACCATGTCGAAGCGCACGCTGACGACCGAGTCCGGCGCCCCGGTCGCCGACAACCAGAACTCCGCCACCGCCGGCGTCGGTGGCCCGCTCCTGATCCAGGACCAGCAGCTCCTCGAGAAGCTCGCCCGCTTCAACCGTGAGCGCATCCCGGAGCGCGTGGTGCACGCCCGCGGCTCGGCCGCGTACGGCTACTTCGAGGTGACCGACGACGTCACCGCGTACACCAGCGCCGCCTTCCTGAACACGGTCGGCAAGAAGACCGAGACCTTCCTGCGGTTCTCCACCGTCGCGGACTCCCTCGGCGGCGCGGACGCGGTCCGCGACCCGCGCGGCTTCGCGTTGAAGTTCTACACCGAAGAGGGCAACTACGACCTCGTCGGCAACAACACCCCGGTGTTCTTCATCAAGGACCCGATCAAGTTCCCCGACTTCATCCACTCCCAGAAGCGCGACCCCTTCACGGGCAAGCAGGAGCCGGACAACGTCTGGGACTTCTGGGCGCACGCCCCCGAGGCGACGCACCAGATCACCTGGCTGATGGGTGACCGCGGCATCCCGGCGTCGTACCGCCACATGAACGGCTACGGCTCCCACACCTACCAGTGGACGAACGAGAACGGCGAGGCCTTCTTCGTCAAGTACCACTTCAAGACGAACCAGGGCATCCGCTGCCTGTCGTCCGAGCAGGCCGCCGAGCTCGTCGGCAAGGACGCCAACTCGCACCAGACGGACCTGCTCCAGGCCATCGAGCGCGGCGTGAACCCGAGCTGGACCCTCTACGTCCAGATCATGCCGGCCGCCGAGGCCGCGGACTACCGCTTCAACCCGTTCGACCTCACCAAGGTGTGGCCGCACGCGGACTACCCGCTGCAGCGCGTGGGCCGGCTGGTCCTCGACCGCAACCCGGACAACGTGTTCGCCGAGGTCGAGCAGTCCGCCTTCTCCCCGAACAACTTCGTCCCGGGCATCACCGCCTCGCCGGACAAGATGCTCCAGGGCCGCCTGTTCGCGTACGCCGACGCCCAGCGCTACCGCCTCGGTGTGAACCACACCGTGCTGCCGGTCAACGCCCCGAAGGCGACGAAGGCCGACAACTACGGCCGCGACGGCGTCATGGCGCTGCGCAACGGCTCGCGCCACGACAAGAACTACGAGCCCAACTCGTACCAGGGTCCGGCCGAGACCGGCCTGGCGCTGGGCGCCCCGAAGGCCGTCTCCGGCTACACGGGCACCCACGAGGCCCCGGCCCACACGAAGGACGACAACTTCTTCCAGGCCGGCGAGCTCTACCGACTGATGTCGGAGGCCGAGAAGCAGCGTCTGGTGGCGAACATCGCGGGCGGCCTGTCGCAGGTCACCCTCGAAGACGTCATCGAGAAGAACCTGGCTCACTTCCACGCCGCGGACGCCGACTACGGCAAGCGCGTCGAGGAGGCCGTCCGCGCCCTGCGCGACGCCTGAGCCACCCAGCTGTACCGGGGGTCTGACGGGAGGTCAGGCCCCGGGTGCTGAGCCCGGACCGCGGACCCGGATGAGGGGTGGTACGCGGTACGGGCGGACAGCGCCGGCCCTTGTGGCCGGCGCCGCGTGAGGACCGTGGCGAGCGTGCGAGCCAGTGCGGTGGTAATGGGTTCCGAGGCCCGTCTCTTGACCTGAGGGAGACGGCGCCGGAGTTCTCGTCGCCCGCCCGCCACGGTCCCAGCCACTCGTGTACAGGGGCTACGCACAGAGTCCCCTGTACACGAGTCCCAGCCCCGCCCGGCGGCGCGAACGTCCTGTCGCGCCAGCCTCGCACCGTCGGGCGGTCAAACCCAAAGCGCCGAGTCACGGACGGTCCCGTGACCCGGCGCTTTGTCGTGCCCGGGCGGCGAGCCGTATGGCGGCCGGGGTCGTCGGGGCCGTGGCGGGATCATCGGCCTCGGCCCCGGGCCGAGGCCGGTCATGGTTCGCACCGCCTTGCTCGGCTTGAGTCCCTGCGGACATCGTCGAGGTGCCTTGCCTGCCGCCTCGCAAGCAACTCGTCGACGGGTTCGAGAACTCGGTCCCACAGCAGTTCGGCGTCCCCTGACGGGCGGGAAGTCCGTGCATAGCCCTGAGCGGCGCTGATCGCCCTGTCGTAGAGGTAGTGATCGGCTGGGAGCGCCGCCGACCGCTCACGTCGCAACCGCGCGATCAGCCACGGCATGTCCCGGGGCCAGTTCGGGTTCGCCGGGGAACGCACCCGCAGATATCCCAGTTGGTCCCACCAACGGCGGCTGTGCCACTCGCGCGAGTCTGCCGGCGGCAGGCCGGGGGGGTAGGTCCTTCACCGGACTCATATTGCCTGGTGGCGGCCCTCGCTACGACAGGGTTTACGGCTCACCCAGTGCATCGTGATGTGGTCCCCGTCGTGTGTCGGCGGGGCGCGCCGGCTTGGCCGGTATCGGGAACCGCACCACTTCGCGGCGGGTGGCCGGGTGCCGGCTGTTCGAGCCGAACGGCCGTCCGGGATCGGCTCCGGGCGCCGAACGGCGGGCTGAGGGCCTGTTTTTCGAAGCCCCCGCAGCTCTAACATCGGCGGATGACCTTGGAATGGGAACAGGTAATCGTTCACTCGGCGGACCCGGCGGCCTTGGGGCAGTGGTGGGCGCAGGCCCTCGGCTGGGTAGTGGTCCACTCCTCCGATGACGAGTTCGAGATCCGCCCGGCGCCGGACCGGCTGCCCGGGCTGGAGTTCGTCCGGCTCGACGAGGCCAAGAAGTCCAAGAGCCGACTGCACCTCGACTTCAGGCCCGATGACCAGGCCGCCGAGGTGGCCCGTCTGGTGGCTCATGGCGCACAGCGTGTCGACATCGGCCAGGGTGACCAGTCGTGGGTGGTACTGGCGGACCCCGAGGGCAACGAGTTCTGCGTCCTCGGCCAGCGCCGCCAGTAGCGCTCACGCGCCCGACGGCCCCATCAGCCGGTTCCGGCCCCCGGCCCTCGTACGCGCCCGGGAACCGGCCCTGTCGCAGCCGCCTGATCGGGACCGTTCGGTCCATCGGGGACGCCGTTCGTTGACCGAGGGACCGGCGTGCCCACCTGCCGCTCATGCGGCGAGGCGTCAGCAGTCGGGAAGCGTGCCGGATCGTCGGCGTCAACCTCCGGACGGGGAAGCGGTGGCGCAACGGCCGCGCTCCCTCCGGCAGGACCGGCCGGCACCCCGCGCTGCGGGCCTTCGTCCCGCCACGCCCAAGGCCGCGGCGGACTGCGCCGGGAGCCGGCCCGTGCCCTGTGCTCGGGACGCGCCCGCCGCACCCGCCGGCCGCAGCGCGGAGCAGGTCCGCCCGCGCCCCCTCGACGCGGTCGCCGCCCAGCTCAACGGCCGCCCACGCAAACGCCCGGCTGGGAAACCCCAGCCGGGCGCGTGGACTGCCGTGCGGTGAAGCCCGTGGATCAGGCCGAGATCGGGCGGATCGCGGTCGGGGCGTGGCCCGGCTCGGTCGCCAGTTCCTCGAACTCGGTGACGTCGCTCATGTCGACCGTCTTGCTCATCGAGATGTTGGTGACGCGCTCCAGGATCGCCTCGACGACGACCGGGACGCTGTACTCGGCGGCCAGCTTCTTGGCCTCCTCGAAGGCCGCGCCCAGCTCGTTCGGGTCGGTGACGCGGATCGCCTTGCAGCCGAGGCCCTCGACGACCTTGACGTGGTCGACGCCGTAGACGCCCAGCTCGGGCGCGTTGATGTTCTCGAACTCCAGGTTGACCTCGAAGTTGATGCCGAGACCACCCTGCGCCTGGCGGATCAGGCCCAGGTAGGCGTTGTTCACCAGGACGTGGACGTACGGGATCTTGTGCTGCGCGCCGACGGCCAGCTCTTCCAGCATGAACTGGAAGTCGTAGTCACCGGAGAGCGCGACGACCGGGTTCTCCGGGTCGGCGGAGGCGACACCCAGCGCGGCCGGGATGGTCCAGCCGAGCGGGCCGGCCTGGCCGCAGTTGATCCAGTGGCGCGGCTTGAAGACGTGCAGCATCTGCGCACCGGCGATCTGGGACAGACCGATGGTGGTGACGTAGCGGGTCTCGGGGCCGAACGCCTTGTTCATCTCCTCGTAGACGCGCTGCGGCTTCATGGGGATGTTGTCGAAGTGCGTACGGCGCTGCAGCGTGCCCTTGCGCTCCAGGTGCGAGGCGACCCAGGCGCTGTAGTCCGGGAGCTCGCCCGCGGCCTTGAGCTCCTTGGCGATCTCGATGAAGAGCTCCAGCGCCGCCTTGGCGTCGGAGGCGATGCCGTAGTCCGGGGCGAAGATCTTGCCGATCTGGGTGGGCTCGATGTCGACGTGGACGAACTTGCGGTCGCCGAGGTAGGCGTCCAGGTTGTAGCCGGTGTGACGGTTGGCCCAGCGGTTGCCGATGCCGAGGACGAAGTCCGACTCCAGGAAGGTCGCGTTGCCGTAGCGGTGCGAGGTCTGGACGCCGACCATGCCGGCGCTCAGCTCGTGGTCGTCCGGGATGACGCCCCAGCCCATCAGGGTGGAGATGACCGGGATGTTGGTCAGCTCGGCGAACTCCACCAGCAGGTCGGAGGCGTCGGCGTTGATGATGCCGCCACCGGCGACGATCAGCGGGCGCTCGGAGTCCAGCAGGAAGCGGACGGCCTTCTCCGCCTGGGCGCGGGTGGCGCGCGGCTTGTAGACCGGCAGCGGCTCGTAGGTCTCCGGGTCGAACTCGATCTCGGTCAGCTGGACGTCGATCGGCAGGTCGATGAGGACCGGGCCGGGACGGCCGGAGCGCATCAGGTGGAAGGCCTCCTGGAACACGCCCGGGACCTGCGCGGCCTCCAGGACGGTGGTGGCCTTCTTGGTGACCGGCTTGGCGATCGAGGCGATGTCGACGGCCTGGAAGTCTTCCTTGTGGAGCTTGGAGACCGGAGCCTGGCCGGTGATGCACAGGATCGGGATGGAGTCCGCGATGGCCGAGTACAGGCCGGTGATCATGTCGGTGCCGGCCGGGCCGGAGGTGCCGATGCAGACGCCGATGTTGCCCGGCGCGGTGCGGGTGTAGCCCTCCGCCATGTGCGAGGCGCCCTCGACGTGGCGGGCGAGGGTGTGCTTGATGCCACCGACGTTCTTGAGCTCGCGGTAGAACGGGTTGATCGCAGCGCCGGGGACGCCGAACGCGTGCGCGACACCCTCGCGCTTGAGGATCTCCACTGCAGCGGCGGCGGCTGTCATACGAGGCATCGAGGTCTCCTGCGGTGTGGCGGTCAGGCAGTTTCCGTCATACGGAAGTTTTGTTCTGCTATACGGAACAAGCTAAGCGGCGAGTTCTGCGCACGTCAAGGCGCTTCGGCACCCCGGAAACCACCAAAAGCCGCTTGTCGGTCGGTCGGTTGCACAAATAGCTGCCTCGGTGGCGGGAAATCGAGCCCGCTCCCCTCCGGCCGGTCGCACGTGGTGGAGCATGGGGGCACGCACAGCGACGGAGGGGGTCCAGGTCTCATGGCGGAAGCGGTACCGGTGCGCTGCCCGGCGTGCCAGCGCGAGAACGGGTACACCGCGCCGGTCTACCCGTGCGCCTGCGGCAGCCCGATCACCCCGCCGCTGGACCTCGCGGCGCCCGCGCTGCCGCTGACCCACCGCACCTGGAGCGACAGCTGGGTGACCGTGCGGTGCGGGGCCTGCGGCCGGGAGAGCGAGTGGCCGCACCCGGAGGTGGGGTGCGGCTCGTGCGGGACCGTGGTGCTGGTTCCGGTGCACGCGCCGGATCCGCCGCGGGCGGACGCCGCTGCGCGGGGCGCGGCGGGGGCGGGGGGCGGCGTACGGCCCGACGGCGGCCGGGCGCGCGGCGCCGGCGGTCCGGCGGCTCACCGGCAGCCGGGGCAGGGGCCGGGGTCCGGGCAGGACCAGGGGCAGGGCCCGGACCAGGGGACGGACCTGGGGCCGGATCCGGACCACCCGCTGCCGGGGACTCCGGTGTCGCGGCCGCCGTTCCGGCCGGTGACCATCCGTACGGCCCGGGACGCGGTGGCGACGGCCGCGCTGTACCTGCGCTGGCTCGGCTTCCAGGACGTACGGCAGCCCGACGGGCCGCCGATCCCGTCGGCGGCGGTGGACCTGCGGGCTCCCGGCGTGGTCGCCCAGGTGGACCCGAGTACGGCGCCGGCCGGGCTGCGGGCGGTGGAGTGCGTGTGGCTGAACGGGCTGACGGCCTCCGCGACGAGCGTCTACTTCTCCCTCGCCGGGTACACCTCCGACGCCCGGTCGCGCGCCGACGACCTGGGAATACCGCTGTTCGTCATGGACCTCACGGGCATGCCGCAGCCGGTCAACGACCCGGCCGACGCACTTGTCGGCACGGGGCCCTAATCTCGGGGGTATTGCTTATCCGCGTCTGCCGAGGAGAACCCGATGGGCCTGTACGACATCCCGCTGACCACGCTGTCCGACGAGCCCACCAGCCTGGCCGCCCACAAGGGCAAGGCGATCCTGGTGGTGAACACCGCCTCCCAGTGCGGCCTCACCCCGCAGTACTCGGGGCTGGCCCGGCTGCAGTTCAAGTACGAGGACAAGGGCTTCACGGTCATCGGCGTCCCGTGCAACCAGTTCGGCGGCCAGGAGCCGGGCTCGGCGGACGACATCCAGACGTTCTGCGCGGCGGGCTTCGGGGTGACCTTCCCGATGCTGGAGAAGTCCGAGGTCAACGGCGAGCACCGGCACCCGCTGTACCAGGAGCTGGTGAAGACCCCGGACGCGGACGGGGAGGCGGGGGACATCCAGTGGAACTTCGAGAAGTTCCTGATCTCCCCCGCCGGTGAGGTCGTGGCGCGCTTCCGCCCGCGCACCGAGCCCGAGGCGCCCGAGGTGATCGCGGCGATCGAGGCGCAGCTGCCGGCCTGATCGTTGCCTGATCCGGACTGATCCGGACTGATCAGGCCTGCTCCCGACTGATCCGGCCTGCTCCCGCCTCAGCGGAGGTCGGCCTCGTCGTACTCCGTGGTCGAGCCGGCCTCGGTGAGTTCCCGCAGCTCCACCCGGCGGATCTTCCCGGACACGGTCTTCGGGAGCTCGCCGAACTCGATGCGGCGGATCCGCTTGTACGGGGACAGCACGGCCCGGGAGTGCTCGAACAGCACCCGGGCCGTCTCCTCCCCGGGCTCCCAGCCGGCGGCGAGGGTGACGTACGCCTTGGGGACGGCGAGCCGCAGCGCGTCCGGGGCCGGGACGACGGCCGCCTCGGCGACGGCCTCGTGCTCCAGCAGGGCGCTCTCCAGCTCGAACGGGCTGATCTTGTAGTCGGACGCCTTGAAGACGTCGTCGGACCGGCCCACGTAGGTGAGGTAGCCCTCGGCGTCGCGCGAGGCGATGTCCCCGGTGCGGTAGAGGCCGTCCGCCATCGCCCCGGCCGTCCGCTCGGGGTCGTCGCGGTAGCCCGTCATCACCCCGGCGGGGCGGGTGCGCAGGTCCACGCAGAGCTCGCCCTCGTCGGGGGACTCCTTGCCGGTGACGGGGTCCAGGAGCACGATCTCGTAGCCGGGCGCCGGGCGGCCCATCGAGCCGGGCTTGACCGGGGCGCCCGGGAAGTTGCCGATCTGCAGGGTGGTCTCGGTCTGCCCGAACCCGTCGCGTACGGTCACGCCCCAGGCCTCGCGGACCTTCTCGATGACCTCGGGGTTGAGCGGCTCACCGGCCGCGACGGCCTCGCGCGGCGGGTTGCGGAGCAGGCCGAGGTCGGACTGGATCAGCATCCGCCAGACGGTGGGCGGGGCGCAGAAGGTGGTGACGCCGCCCCGGTCCATCTCCGCCATCAGCCGCTCGGGGTCGAAGCGGGTGTAGTTGTGCACGAACACGGTCGCGCCCGCGTTCCACGGCGTGAAGAGGTTGGACCAGGCGTGCTTCGCCCAGCCGGGCGAGGCGATGTTGAGGTGGACGTCGCCCGGGCGCAGCCCCAGCCAGTACATGGTGGACAGGTGTCCGATCGGGTAGGACGCGTGCGTGTGCTCGACCAGCTTGGGGCGGGCGGTGGTGCCGGAGGTGAAGTAGAGCATCAGGGGGTCGTCGGCCAGGGTCTCGCCGTCGGGGGTGAACCCGCCGGCCGCCTGGTACATGTCCGCCAGGCGGCGCCACCCGGTGGGCACCTGGAGACCGGCGGCGATCCGGGTGTAGGCGCCGGGCACCTCGTCGAACTTGCCGGTGTCCTCGGTGCGCACGATGACGTGGCGCACCTGCCCGCGCTCGACCCGGTCGCGCAGGTCGGCCGCGCCGAGCAGCGGGGTGGCGGGGATGACGACCGCGCGCAGCTTCATCGCCGCGAGCATCACCTCCCACAGCTCGCGCTGGTTGCCGAGCATGACCAGGATCCGGTCACCGGCGGCGACGCCCTGGGCGCGCAGCCAGTTCGCTGCCGAGTCCGAGCGCAGGGCCAGCTCCCCGAAGGAGACCCCCCGGCTCGTGCCGTCCTCCTCCACGATCCGCAGGGCGTCGGCCCCGTTGCCCGCGGCGATGTGGTCGAACCAGTCCAGGGCCCAGTTGAAACGTTCGGGGCGGGGCCAGGTGAAGCCGGCCCGGGCGGCTTCGTAGTCCCCGCGGCGTTCGAGCAGGAAGTCGCGGGCGGCCAGGAACTGTGCGGTGGCGCTGTTCTCCGTCATGTGAGGAATCGTGCCGCGTGGCGCTGTGGATCACTAGACGGCGTCAGCCGCGGATTGACCCGAAGCGCACGCGGACGCGGCCCGGGCCGGCGGGGCCCCCGTACGCATCCGGTGCCGTCGCCATCTCCGTGAGGAGCAGTTCCCCTTCGGCGACGATCTCCTCCTCGGCCGCCTTCGGCACCGCGGTCAGCAGCTCGACGGTGAGCACCCCCGCGTCCGCCGCCCAGAGCCCGGCGAGGAACCCGTCCACGAGGAGGGTGCGGAAGGCCTGGTTGCCCGCCCAGCTGCGGCCCTTGAGCTGCGGGGGGACGACGCGGGTGCGGTCGGCGTGCGAGAGCAGGAGGTTGTCGAACTCGGGGAGGAAGCGGGGCGGGGCCGGGGTGTCCGGACCGGGCCGGGGCGCGTCGGGGAGGTCGAACAGCTCGACGCCGTTCTCGTCCCGGAAGGCGAGCAGGCGCGGGCGCAGCCGCTCGAAGGCCGCGCGGAGCCGGGTCAGGCCCGCCCAGGTCTGCATGTCCTTGACGGAGGCGGGCCCGAACGCGCCGAGGTAGCGCAGCACGACGTCGTCCAGGCGCTGGGGCTCCCCGGCCGGACGCCCGAGCCAGTGCTCGGCGGTGGTGAGCCGGACCTGGCCGCTGCGGCCCCACACGCCGCGGGGCGTGACCTGCACGAGCGGGAGCCGGCAGCGGGCGGCCACGGACAGGGCCTGCGGGTCGGCGCCCGGCCAGTGGGCGAGGAGCTCCTCCCGGATCTCCCCCATGGTGCGCGGCTCGGCCTCCACGAAGGCGCGCGCGGTCCGCGCCAGCCGGTCCAGGTCGACCCCGGTGAGGCCGGAGCGGAAGTTCCCGATCTCCCGGTCGCGGGCGGCCTGGACGAGCGGCCTGAGGGTGAGCGCGTCGTGTGCGGTGTGGGTGTGCAGGGTGGAGCGCATCGTGACCATACGGACCACCTCCCGGGACTCCATCAGCCCGGCCAGTTCGGCGGGACGGAAGCCGGCGAGGCGGGCGTGCAGCTGGAAGTAGGGCGGCCGGACGTTCTGCGCCTGGAGCCCGACCAGGTGCGCGACGGCTTCGGCCGCCGGCATCGGGGCGCGGTGCAGCAGCAGCTGGCGGGCGAGCGTGGCACGGTTGAGCGCACGGGTGCCGAGTACCGGATGCGTGGTCGTGGAGGCCATGGCCGCACGCTAACGCGCCTTGCGGACACCTTCGGTCCGCGACTTCGGCGGCACCGCCCCCGAGGTGCCCTTTCGCCCCTATATCCTGCTTCTTGCCCGTAAACGTATGTTCACCAAGCAACGGGAGCTGACTGCGATGCCGGAGCGCCCAGACCGCCGCCCCCCGCCGCGCACGGGCCGACCGCGACCCTCCGCGCCGACACCGTCGGACCACCGCAGCGTGGTCGACTCCGCCGTGTACCGCGACGGCCGCCGCGTGGCCTCCCCCGCCACCCTCGCCGACACCTTCCGGCAGCTGCGCGCACAGCCCGAGGGGATGGCCTGGATCGGCCTGCACCGCCCGACGGAGGCCGAACTGCACTCCCTGGCATCGGAGTTCAACCTGCACCCGCTCTCCATCGAAGACGCCCTGGAGGCCCACCAGCGCCCCAAGCTGGAGCGCTACGGCGACACCCTGTTCGTCGTCCTGCGCGCGGCCCGTTACCTGGACGCCCCGGAGGAGGTGGAGTTCGGCGAACTCCACGTCTTCGTCGGCCCGGACTTCCTGATCACGGTCCGCCACGGCGCCGCCCCCGACCTCTCGGCGGTGCGCCGCCGCATGGAGGCGGCCCCGGAACTCCTCTCCCTGGGCCCGGAGGCCGCCCTGTACGCCATCCTCGACGCGGTGGTCGACGGCTACGCCCCGGTCGTGGAGGGCGTCCAGAACGACATGGACGAGATCGAGACCGAGGTCTTCCGCGGCGACCCCGAGGTCTCGCGCCGCATCTACGAACTCTCCCGCGAAATGGTCGAGTTCCAGCGCGCCACCCGCCCCCTGGTCGGCATGCTCCACGGCCTGATGGCCGGCTTCGCCAAGTACGGCACGGACGAGGAACTCCAGCGCTACCTCCGCGACGTCGCCGACCACGTCACCCACACCAGCGAACGCGTGGACGGCTTCCGCCAGGCCCTGACCGAAATCCTGACGGTCAACGCCACCCTGGTCTCCCAACAGCAGAACGCCGAAATGCGCGCCCTGGCGGAGGCCGGCTTCGAACAGAACGAAGAGATCAAGAAGATCTCCTCCTGGGCCGCCATCTTGTTTGCACCCACGTTGGTGGGAACTATCTACGGCATGAACTTCGAAACTATGCCAGAACTGCACTGGGTGGCGGGCTACCCCTTCGCAATCCTGCTGATGGCAGTGGTCTGTGTGAGCCTGTACATCATCTTCAAGAAGCGCGACTGGCTGTAGCGATCCACCGCACGAGCTTGATCGACTTAGCGCAAGCGAACCACGAATCAAGCCCTCGGTGGCCTCGTGGGGAGAATCTGGGGAGAATCCGCGGCAGAAGATCGGCCACGCTCAGTGGCCCCGCCTCAACGGGGGCGGCGCCCGGCGCAGTCGTCGCCTGCCGCGCTCCGCAGGAACTGGCCATTCGGTCCGCCCTGCATTTCCGCTACGTGACACACAGCCGGAAAGCCCAGTCGCAGGCCAGCGGGCCATGCAGTCAGCCGGGGACTCGCGAAGGCATGGCCGACTTGCGCCCTTGCCGCCGACACGATCATGACGGTGCATCAGGTTCTGTCAGTGGCCGCGGCTACAACCGATCTGGAGGTCCGCACGGCGCGGACCGATGGGGAGGGATTCAGCATGCCGAAGGTTCCGGACGGATACGTGCGCGTGAGCAGCTACATCCGCCGCAAGCCAGGTCCCAGGAAGGCCAAAGGCCTGAGCGTCTGGGCCGTGGCCGGCCTGTGTGCGGTGGTGTGGCTCTGGGGGCAGATCTTCGGGTTCGGCGACAGCTCCGCCGAGCAGCAGCCCGCGCCGAAGCCCGCCGTCTCCGCGCCAGCGGGCGGACAGTGACGGCCCGACGGCGGCGAAGCATCCGGTGGCGACCGCGCAGTACCACAGACGTCCTGGGTGCGGCAGCCGTTGCCCTCGCTCTCGCGGTCGCCATCGCACAGGCCGCATCGCGCCTCCTGACGAGGGTCGCTGCGGCCTGGCCGCTGCTGGTCCTGACCGGTCTCGCCCTCGCCGTCGGCTTGGCCTGCCTCCGGGTACGGGGCTCCCGTCGGCATCGCGCGGACAGCGAGAGACTGGCCCGTCTGCGCATCACCTTGTCCGAGTTGGACGCGATGGACGACCAGCAGTTCGAGTACGCGCTGCGCGACCTCCTCGTCCGCGACGGCTGGGCGGCCAGGAGGGTGGGCGGTGGCGGAGACCAGGCCGCGGACGTCATCGGCGTCCGGATACCCCTCGGGCGGATCGTGGTGCAGGCGAAGCACACCCGCGTCGGCGGCAAGGTCGGCTCGTCGGTGATGTACCAGGTGAACGGAACGGCGGGTCCCGCACACAGGGCGGACCACGCGGTCGTCGTCACCAACGGCGCATTCACCCGCGACGCCATGGCGTGGGGCGACCGTCACGGCGTGCGGTGGGTGGACCGCGACCGACTGAACCACTGGGCCCACGAGGGCAAGGCGTTGCACGAACTCCTCTGCCTGCCCGCAAGACGCGCGCGCCTGCCGTGGCGTCGAGCGGCATAAGACTCAGCGCGTGACCCGCCAACGAGAACGGGTGGCACAGTATGTGCTGTGCCACCCGTTCTCAGGTAAGGGCAAGGTCTTCCGGGACGTACTGAGGGGCCACTCCGAGCAGTGCGTCGATGGCCGCGCGACCCTTGCCTCCGGCCTCGGGCATGAAGTGGGCGTAGTGGTCGAGGGTGATGGTTGGGCTGGAGTGGCCGAGCCACCGGGCGAGGGTGACCACGGACTCGCCCGCTTCGAGGATGACCGAGGCGTAGGTGTGCCGGAGGACGTGGAAGCCGTCCTTGCGGGACGCCTTCCAGCGTTGGCCCTTCTCCCGCACGGGGATCACTCCGGCCTTCGCGAGGGCGGGCTTCCACACCTCGTCGTTGAAGATGTTGGCGCGGATCGCGTTGCCGTAGGTCGTGGTCAGGACCAGCGGAAAGGTGCACTTCTCCCGGTCGGGTTCGGGGCCGCCCCAGGGCAGCTCGACCTCAACAGCCGGGTGTTGCAGGACGTGTGCGCGCAGCTCGGTGGCGACCGATGGTGGCATGTCGACGACCCGCGTCTTCCCACCCTTGGGAAAGGTGAAGTACAAGCGGCCGTACAGGAGCTGGACCTGTCGGCGGACGCGGATGAGGCCGCGCTCGAAGTCGACGTCCGCCGGCGGCAGCCCGAAGACCTCCCCCTGGCGCAGCCCGCACCCGAGGGCGACAACGACGGCGATCCGGTACTGCTGGTTGATGACGTCCCGTACCCGCTGCGCGGTCTCCAGCAGCCACGCCTCCCGCTGGTCCTCGGGAGCCTTGGGCCAGCGCACCGACTTGGCGCGCATCGGGTTGCGGACCAGACGCTTGTCGTCGATCGCCGTCTCGAAGACGTTCGAGAGGGTGGTGAGGATCTGCCGGGCGTAGCGAGGTGCGCACTCGCCTTCGAGCGTGGCGATGTAGCCGCGCAGGACGGCCGCGGAGACGTCCCGCAGCGCTACGTCGCCGATGTGCGGAAGGACGTGGAGGCGCACGCGCTCATCGACCCGCTTGACCGTGCCCGGTGCTCCACGGACGCCCGCCTGCCAGTGGCGCGTGACGT
Organism: Streptomyces sp. NPDC026522; assembly: GCF_055567555.1. Lineage (NCBI taxonomy): Bacteria > Bacillati > Actinomycetota > Actinomycetes > Kitasatosporales > Streptomycetaceae > Streptomyces > Streptomyces sp. NPDC026522. The sequence continues at coordinate 93,862 of NZ_JBVHQF010000001.1, read as the reverse complement.
AGTCGGCGAGGGTGATGGAGCCGTCGCGCGGGTCGACGAACTCGCCCCGCTCGCTGTCGGTGCCGGCCCTGCGGAGCCACGTCTTGGCGTCCTCCAGAGTGTCGAACGACATGCCGCGGACACCGGGGGTGCCCGCGACCCGGTAGCGACTCCCCTTTCCGTACCGGGCGGTGCGCTCGCGCTTGCCGGTGACGGGGTCCTTCTTCTTGTTGATCCAGCGGTCTTCGATGTAGCCGGCCAAGTGTTTCCTTGCAGGTAGGGGGCGGGAGGGCGGCCGGGAGGCGTCAGACGACTGCCAAGTAGGCGGCGCGCCGCTGCGGTGCGGCGCTCACCGGGTTGAGGGCGGGGTTGGATCGGGAATCCGCCTGCTCCTGCTCCCGTATCCAGGCATCGAGCGCATCGATCCGGTACGTCACTCGCCCGCGGGCACCCATGCGGAAACTCGGCGGACCCTGGCGCCGGTGACGCCATACGTAGAGCGTCTTGGGCGAAATACCGAGATATTCAGCCGCGTCCTGCACCCCGAGAAACGCGCGACTGATGGGCGGACGGTGACAGAATTCGGCAGCACTGACGGAGGAGACCGGATCAACAGGAGACAAGCGAGAATCCTTAAGGCAGACGAAGGGGATGAAAGCGCCCCGCCGCCATGGGCGGCGAAGACGTACAGGACCACGAATGGTCCGGAGAATTCCCGGTTTCGGAAATCGGGGATCGTCGGCTATATTCCGCCCACCCCGACGGGAGCCGGGTGGATCGGCACCGTCGCCAGCAAGATCTGCGGAGGGGTTCCGAGGGCGGCAGCGATGGCGACGAGGTCGTCGATGTCGCAGCGCCGGACCGTGCGTTCGATACGTGAGAGCGCGGTGAAGGTCATGAGGCGACCGAGTGCGGTGACGCGGGCAGCGAGCTGGCGCTGGGAGTAGCCACGGGCGACGCGGGTGCGTTCGATGGCGTGGGCGGCGGCCCGTCCGGCGGGTCCGATTTCAAGGGGGCGTGGCGGCATTGCTGTGTTGTAGCTTGCGCGCCCAAGCCTTCGGAAGGCTTTCCTGTCTGCTGTGAGCGATGCCAGCAGATTTCAGGGGAGATTTCGGCGACCGGGATTTCAGGTCTACCCTGCAGCCGAAAACCTTTCAGGAGTCCTAGAACCAGCTCTGGACTTCCGGGGGAGGGGTGTGGCTGTGTTGTCCACGCACCACTGCCCCGCTGTCTCCACGCCCACAATTTCGAAAGGCGGTCGGTCCTCATCGCCCGTATCCGCACCATCAAGCCCGAGGCCTTCGCCTCCGAGTCCCTGGCGGCCGTGTCCCTGACGGCCGAGCGGACCTTCTTCGGCCTGCTCACCCAAGCCGACGACAAAGGCCGCATCCGCGACCAGGCCGCCGTCATCGCCGGACAGCTGTGGTCGCTGCGCCGCGAGCACGGCCCGGTGGAGGTCGAGGACGACCTGACGCAGCTCGACGCTGCCGGCCTGATCTGCCGCTACGAAGGCGAGGACGGAAGGCAGTACCTGCACATCGTCGCCTTCGGCCGCCACCAGAAGATCAACCGCCCCAGCGCCAGCAGGATCTCGGACTGCCCGCACCACGACCTCGGCCTTCCTCGTGAGACCTCACTGCCTATGCGCGGAGCAGTCGCTGAGGCTTCCGTGAAAGGTCCGGGAGAAGACACGGAGCCCACCATGAGCCGAGACTCTGCTGGTCAGGGGCGATTCAGTGAGTCGTCAGCGCATACTCAGGGAGGGCTCGTAAAGGCCGCGGTGAACCCTCAGCGTCCGGATCTAGGACCTAGGAACAGGGAACTAGGAACTACCCCGTTGGGGGGCGCGAGCGCCCCCGCGCCCCAGACCGTCTCGGCGAAGGACCTCCTCACCGAGTACGCCGCAGCCTGCGAACACCGTCCGCCCGCAAGCGTGCTCGGGCAACTCGGACGGGAAGCCGCGAAGCTCCTCGCCGAGGGCATCGACCCCGCCCACGTACGAGCCGTTTTGGACCGCCAGCGGACGAAGGGCCTTCACCCGAAGACCCTGGCCAGTGTCGTGCACGAGGTCATGAACGCGGGGGCGCCGACGACCGCCGTCCCCCACCGTCCCTGGACCAACCCCATCGACGTCGCCGCTGCCTACGGGGGTGCGCTCTGACCGCCACCACCCTGCCCCAGCCCTCCGGTCAGGCCGTCCGGGCCGTGGCGGGCATCCTGGCCCGCCGGGGCATGGACCCCGTCATCGGCTCGGAGGAACCGGAGCCCACGCCCGAACCTGTCAGCGCACTGGAACTGGCCGACGCCCGGATCCCTCCGCGATACCGGCACGCCCGCGCCGATCACCCCCAAGTCACCGCCTGGGTGGACGAGATCGTGTGTGCCGGGCGCCCCGGCCCGAGCGGGACGCGGGGCATCGCAGAGGGCCCGTCGCTGCTGATCGCAGGTCCCACTGGCACCGGCAAGACCCACCAGGCCTACGGGGCCGTCCGTGCCCTGCTCGCTGCCGGCGTCCGCCTGCGCTGGGAGGCGGTCACAGCCGCTGACCTGTACGCCCGCCTGAGGCCCCGCCCCGGCCTCGACGCGGAACGTGAGCTGCACACCCTGGCCCGCTGCCCACTGCTGCTCTTGGACGACATCGGCGCCGCCAAGGGCAGCGAGTGGACGGAGGAGCTGACCTACCGGCTGATCAACCACCGGTACGAGTACCTGCGCCCCACCCTGCTCACGACCAACCTTCCCATCCCCCAGCTCCGCACCGCCCTCGGCGACCGCGTCGCGTCCCGCCTCGCCGAGATGACCCACCGGATCGTCCTCGACGGCGCCGACCGCCGCCGCACCTCCCCTGCCGCTTGAACGCGCCCACCCTTTGGAGCACCACCCGCTTGACCACCACCTCCCACCGCACGCACACGGCTGAGCGGTACGCCCTGGCCGTCGCAGGCTGCGTCATCGTCGCGCTCACCGCAGCAGGATTCTGGCTCTCCTACGCCCATCTCGCCGAAGTCGCGGGGCAGCACGGTCTCAGCGCTTCCCCAGCCCGCCAGTGGGCGTGGCCCGCCACGCTCGATGCCTTCATCGTCGCCGGGGAAGTACTCATGCTCCGGGCCAGCCTCCGCCGGGAAACCGACGGGTGGGCGATCGCCCTCACCGCTGCCGGATCGCTGGGGTCCATCGCCCTCAACGTCGCCGGCGTCAGCAGCACCAACGGCGTCCCGGCCCCGGCCCTCGACTACGTCGTCGCCGCCGTGCCTCCAGCAGCCGCGCTCTTCGCCTTCGGCGTCCTCATGCGGCAGATCCACCGCCACGTCGCCGCCGACGATTCCCGCCACAGTCGCCGTCCGGCAGGGGAATCGTCAGCGCATCCCGCGGACCTGGACGGTCCTCGCGCGCACCCCGCCACGGAGCAGCTCCCCTACCCAGAAGGGCCCGTGGACCCTCACAGCCCTCCACGCGAGGGTGGCCGCCTCGCTCCGGCTGACGCCCTACAGGACGCATCAGGCGATGTGGCGGAAGAGGCCGCTCAAGTGGCGGAAGCCCACGTCCCGCCGAAGAAGCGCACCGGTCGCAAGCCCGCCGCCACCGACGACGAACTCCGCGCCATCGCCCGCACCGCCCCGCTCGGACGCGATGGACGCGCGTCAAGCCGCCACATCGAGACGGCTGTCCGCGCATGTGGCCTCTCCATCGGCAGGGACCGCCGGGACAAGATCACCCGGCAGGTCCAGGTCGAACTCGACAGCGGCAGGGCGGATGCCGCGTGAGCCCCGTCCGAAGTCAGGCTGCTCACCCGTGCATCCGTCGCGGGGCGAGCTGGCGTTCGTACGCCCCATCCCCACAGCACCGAAGCCGTTCCAGCCCGACTACCAGGAGGCACGCTCTTGCACGACGACCCCACAACCACGAGACCCCACGACCACCAGCAGGCGACCCCTACCCGAGCCCGAGACGGAGCAAGTTATCGGCCAAGACGCTCTTCCCCGTCGGGGGAGAGCATCTCGGCCGATCCCGCCCCTGGAGTGGCGGGAGCGGACCGGAGCCAGGGGGCACCACCAGGCAGCGACCGAGGACGGATCGCAGCCGAGGGAAGAGCAGCAGCCTGCGTGCGAAGCCGCGTCACCTCCGCTACCCCGCCAAAGCGCGTGCACGACGACGCACCACAGGGACGACCAGCGCTCCAAAGCGTGCAGCGTCTGTCTGCACGACGCCGAGCACGCGCTCGTCGCGACCGCCGCCAGGGCCGTCGACCGTCGGCGTCGCCAGCTTCTTCGCCCGAGCGACCCACAAGGCGGTCCCCGGCCTCAGGATCGCCCTGCAGATGTACTGCCATCACACCTGAGCGCGCGGAGCATGGTGGTGTACACCGGGGCGTCGGGGAACGGCTGCTGGTCACCGATGTGTTGGTACCCCCACCCCTCATAGAGGGCCTTCACCTTCGGGTGGCCGGGCTCGACGAGCAGCGTGACGCGCTCCTCGGTGCGGCCTGCCAGGAATTCCTCGTGGATGCGGTGCGCCAGGCCCGTGCCCCTCCAGGGAGCCCGGACCATGATCTCGAAGAGGGCGAGGGTGCGGGTGCCGTCCTCGATCGTGTCCGCCTCGGGAAGGGGCTGGAGCATGTGGGCCCACCAGCCGGTGTTCTGGGGCAGGGCTGCGGCGTAGGCGTAGCCGGCGGCCTCGCCACGGTCGTAGGCGACCACGGCCTCCCAGGACGGGCGGGAGGAGTGGCCGGTGAGACGACCCTCGAAGCGGTCGACGGAGAAGAACGGGTCCTCGCCGATCTCCTTCTCGTACACCTCGGCGTACACGCCGACCAGGGTGGGGCGGATGGTGGGCAGCTGGTCGGTGCCGTAGCGGTGAAGGGTGATCTCCGGGGCGGGCATGGTGCTCCTTGTCGCGTGACGGTTCAGGCAGTGCGGGTGCGGTCGTTCCACTGGCGGGTGACGGCGGCCTTGGGGGCCGCCTGGTTGAGTGCGGAGGTGAAGCTGCCCAGGAGGTGGGGAACCCGGCCGGCGTCGGCGCCGGTCGGGGCGATGACGCGGGTGGCGGTGGCCACGGCCTGCTCCACGTCCCCCTGCGCGACCTGCGCGAGGGCCGCTTGGGACAGGTAGTAGGCGCGGTTGCGGTGCTGGTCGTCGCGGAGGTCGGCGATGCACCGGTGGGCGTGGAACTCGGCCTTCTCCGCCTCGCCGAGCCGGTAGTGGGTGATGCCGGTCAGGCCGTGGAGCTCGCCCCGGGTGTAAAAGGCGACGGAGGACGGACGGGCCTCGGCGGGGTCGGCTCGATCGTAGGCACCGTGGGCCCGGTCCAGGGCGCGGAGGGCCCGGGTCTTGTCACCGAGGCTGGCGGCGGTCAGGGCGATGCGGGAGTGGGTCAGCGAGGCGTAGAGGGGGTCGGTGCGGTGCACCCGAGTGCCCGTGCAGGCTTCGGCCGCGGCGAGGGCGTCGGCGTACCGGCCGCGCTGTCCGGCGAGCATGGCGGCGTACCGCCAGGTCTGGTGCTGGACCTGACCGTCTCCGGAAAGCCCTGCGAGGGTGACGGACTGCTCCAGGTAGCGCTGGGCCTCCCCCAGCCGGCGGGCGTCGATGGCGGAGAACATGGCGAAGGCCGTGAAGGACGCGGCGACGGCGTAGAGGCGGGAGCGGACGCGCTGACTGGCGGAGCCGTGCTGCTGGAGGCTGATGGTGCGGGCGGCGAGGTCGGCGGCGCGTTTCTCCAGGACGGGACCGCCGCCGTTCTGGTCGTCCAGGAGCCACAGTTCGGCCAACAGACCGCGCAGGCGGTCGACGTCGGAGTGCCCGACGGTGGGTCGGGTGGCTGCGGTCGCGGTGCCGGTGGACACGGCGACGGCGGCGCCGGTGGCTACGGAGATGAAGCTTCGACGGCCAAGCACAGGGTTCTCCAGTCGTGCTGAGGGCGTTGCGGGGCGGGGGCGGGCTCGGGGCACGAACCCCAGGTCGGTCGCAGGAAGCCCGGAGACGACCTCCAGGGCATGCCACTGGCGGTCCTGTGGCGAGCGGTTCTCTCCCGACAGCCACCGGTAGACCGTCCGTTCGGTGACGACGCCGCGATGGCCGTTGAGGTCTGCCATGGCGTCGTTGACCTGCTCGGCAAGAGCGCCCGCACTGAGCCCGTGTTCCTTCATCCAGGTCTCTAATTCCGCGTTCCGCTTCCGCACCATGCAGTCACGGTAGAGGTGGGGCCGCCATCCGAGGTAGCGCAGGTCGGGACTTTTCGTCAGTGGTCACGCGAGTAGCTGCGAGCGGATTCGTCATGTCCAACACGGCTCGCACACGGGTTACTTGTCCGCACAGCCGAACCGGCAGCAGGCGGATGGGAGCGGGATCGTGACCGTACTCGCGCACGAAATGGCGGCAGCCCCGGCGGAGGTGCCCACGGTCACCTCCGCCAACCAGAAGACCGTGATCGCCTCCGCGGCTGCCGCCGTCGCCGGGGACGTCGAGGCCGCCCTCACCCTCGCCGACCACCACCCGGCTGGGGAGGCGGCCGTACGGCTGCGGGAGCGGCTGCGCGAGCACGTCCACACCCTCGCGGTGCCCGCCGAACGGTACGCGGCCCTGCTGCCGGAGAGCCGGGACAAGGACATCGCGGCCGGCACCGTGCGGTTCGCCCGCAAGGTCGCCCGGGATTGCGGGAGCGATCCGGCGATAGCGCTGCGGCTGCTGGCCAAGTCGGTGGCCCACCTCGCCCGGAACACGGACCTCCTGCGGCTTGTCTGAACCGCTTCCGGCGCCGGTCTGCCTGGGGCGTCGGCGCCGGAAGCCCTCCACCTGCCCGGCCACAGCAGATGACTGCAGCACCTCGCCGACACCGGTGAGGCGGTCGGCTCCCCCAAATACGGGCGAGGAGTCGGCCACCATGCCCCGGCCCTGCCGGCCAGTCCCGTCGAACCTCGCCCTGGAGGCACCCGCGTGTACGCGATCGGCATGTGCGTCGATGCCCGCTACCTGCTACCCGCCCTGGTCACGCTCGGATCGGTCGCCGACCACTTGCCGGTGGCCGACCGCCACGAGAGCGCGGTACGGGTACTGACCAACGGCCTGTCCCCGGGGCAGGCCGCCGTGATGCAGTCCTTCGCCCGCCGCTGCGGGTTCGGCTCCTTCGACCTGCGCTGGCAGGCCCCGCCGCCCGAGAGCGTTATGGCGGACACCACCTACATCTCGGTCGCCACCTACCTGAGGTTCGGGTTCACCCCCGGCTTCCTCGACCGGCCGTTCCTGATCTACGTGGACGCCGACGTGCACGTGCGCGGCGACCTCTCCACGCCCTTGAACGGGCTGCTGGCGAATCGGGTCGGCGCAGTGCAGGACGAGTTCAACCCGGCCGTCGGCCAGTGCCCGGCACTGCCCGGGGTCGCCGAGCGCTGGCCCCACCTGGTCGGGCGCACCTACTTCAACGCCGGGATGCTGTGGGTCCCCGCGCCGATGCTCGCCCCCATGCGGGCCGGGGTCCAGCGGGCCCTGGTCGGCGGGCGGCAGTACATCAAGCACAACGACCAGTGCGCCCTGAACCTGTGGCTGCTGTCCTCCGGGGCCGCGCACCCGGTCAGGCCGGTGTTCAACCGGTTCGAGGTGGACCGGTTCCTCGAGCGGGGGGACTGGGTCCGCCGGGTCCTCCGACGCCCGGTCACCCGCCGGGACGGGCACGTGGTGCACTTCGTCGGGGGCCAGAAGCCGTGGATGCGCTCGTGCCCCGGCACGGAGGACGTGCGTGCCTACCGGCAGCAAATGCACCGCACGCTGCGGCACCTGGCCGGGGCGGGCGTACGGTGACCGGCGGCGGCACGTTCCTAGCAGTAGAGCGGGCCTGCGCGGAGCTGGCCGGGTCGGCTCCGGCTGAGACGGTCCGCATCCGCAGCGGACCCAAGACGGCCGTCTACCGGGTCCGGCTCGCCGACGGCCGCCCTGTGGTGGTCAAGCTGTTCACGGTCGACGGCACCCACGGCGCCGTCGACGAGGCCCGCCTCCTGGCCGCGGTCTCCGCCGCTGGGCGGGTGCGGGTGCCGACCGTGATCGGGTACGGGCCGGTTCCCGGCCTGACCGTCTCTGCCCTGGTCACCACCGATGCCGGAACGAGCACCTTGGGGGATGCCGTCCGAGCCGGGCAGATGCCGCGTCCGGCGGCACTGCTGAGGCTAGCCCTGCTGATGGCTGCCTTCCATAGCGTCAAGGCCCCGGCCGGGGTCCCCCTGGCGCCAGGCATCGGCCAGCAGGTCAGTGCTCTGGCCGCCCACTGCCCCAAGCAGGTCTTCGTCCGGCTCGCTCCCGCCCTGGAGGTCATCGCGGCCGGGGCATGCCTGGAACGACTCGTGTGGTGCCACGGAGACCTCCACCTGGAGAACGTGATCTGCGGAGGCGACCGACGCCTCACCGTCGGCGAACACGGCCGGGCCCGCCTCCCCGACTACCTCGTGGACTTCGAGGCCGCGACCGTGGAGGTCCCCGAGTACGACCTCGCCCAGACCCTCGTGACCTGCGACGCCCTGGAGCCCTCAGACCGGTTGTTCGTGGCCGCTGGCTACGGACGGCCCGTCGACACCCGACTCCTGGACGCCTACGTGGCCTTCCAGGCCGTACGCGGCTGGACCTATGCCGCCCACCGGGAAGGCCGCGACCGCGACGCCTGGGCGGCCCGCCTGCACCTTGCCCTGTCCCCACACTCAGGAAGGACCGCGCTGTGACCGACCCCGATCTGTCGGTGATCATCCCCGCCTACAACGAGGCCGAGTACCTGCCCCGCTACCTGCCCACCGTCTTCGCTTCCCTCCGGGCCTGGGAAGCCACCTCCGACCTCGTGGGGGAGGTGATCGTGGTGGACAACGCCTCCACCGACGACACCACGACCGTCGCGAAGGAACTGGGGGCCAGGGTGGTGACGGAGCTGGTCCGCAGCATCGGCCTGGCCCGGAACACCGGAGCCCGCGAGGCCGAGGGCCGGATGCTGTTCTTCGTCGATGCCGACGTGGCCCTGCCGCTGGAGGGGATCACGGCCGCCGTCGCCGCGATGGACGCCGGGGCCGTCGGCGGGGCGATCCCACCGCTCTACACCCCCGTCCGGTTCGGGGCCCGCCTGCTCTGCGCCTACTGGGACCACCACCGCTCCCGCCACGGGGGCGCCCAGGGCGTCAACCAGTTCTGCACCCGGGACGCCTTCAAAGCAGTGCACGGCTACCGCCCCGACTACTTCATGAGCGAGGACATGGAGTTCTTCGCCCGCCTGACCGCCTACGGCCACCGCACGGGCGGGCCGGTCGCGGTCCTCGAAGACCTCCGCGTGCGGCCCTCCACCCGCCGCTACGACGCCTGGTCCACGGCCCGGATGCTCTGGTGGCAGAACCCCGTGATCGTCCGCCTCGGCCTGACCTCGCCCCGCTTCTGGCGCAACTGGTACGCCACCACCGTCCGATGATCGGAGAACCCCAGGTGACCCGCCTTCCGCTGCCGGACGCCGACGGCATCTACACCTTCCCCACCGACCTCCTGACCGCGCACCGGGCCTGGATGGACTCCCTGGCCGGGGCGAAGGAGATCATGACGCTGACGGCGCCGCTGACCCTCGCGCCGTACTGGATCGAGCCGCGCAAGCCGTCCGGGCGGCCGGTGGTCGTCATCGAACCCCACCACGACGACTTCGTCCTGTCCGCCTCCGGAACCTTCCTCGCCCGTCCCCGACCGCTGACCGTGGTGACCGTCTTTACCCGCTCCCGCAGCGTCCACCCCTCCCTCGAAAACACCTATAACAGCGTGGAGGTGGTCTCCGGACTCCGCGACCGCGAAGCCGCCCAGTCCCTGTTGCCCCTCGGGGCGGCCCGGGTCGGCCTGGAGCACAAGGACGCCGAGAAGCCCTATCGGGCACCCGAGCCCGCCCAGGTGGACCGGATCACTTCCGAGCTCGCCGAGGTGCTGGACGGGATGGGCGACGCGGAGTTGCTCGCACCGGCCGCCGTTACGCGCCACCCGGACCACCTCGCCGTTCACGAGGCGGCGCGGCGCCTGGGCTGCCGGTGGTTCTGGGAGGACGCCGCCTTCTGGTCCACCTACGGTCTGTCCGGATGCGACCGGCAGCTGTTCCGCCAGCGGGTACGCGACGTCCTCGAACCGGAACTGGAGGACATCACGGCCACCGTCCTGGACAAGGTGACCCTGCTACACATGCACGGCTCACAGATGCACCCCGCACGGAAGATGTACCGGCCGATCCGGCACGCCCACACCGTCGCCGCCAACCTGCTGCCCGACCCGGACGGCCGCCCGCGGGGCCAGTTCGCGGAACGCTTCTACCGGCTCGGGGGGTCGTGGTGATCCTCGGCCTGGAAGGCCCCTCGTACGGGGGCAAGACCTCTGCCCTGGGGCGGCTGCGCCGGGTGGCGGCGATGCAGGACGCGCTGTTCATCTCCTGCTACGTGAAGTCGTTCGCGCGCCGCGAGGACATCCCCACTCCCTCCACCCGGTCGGCAGCCGAGCAGGTGAAGGCGTTCATGACGTTCATGGAGATCGAGGGCGAGCGCGTGGACGCAGCTCGCCGCCACGGCGGGCTGGTCGTCCTGGACCGGACCGTCGACACCCTCCTCGCCCACGCCCACGCCATGGACGAGATCTACGGCTTCAACGTCCTGCCCGAACTGACCCGCCAGGCCGAGGAGATGCCGCACTTGAGGCCCGACCACACCCTGTACCTGGACGTGACGCCCGAGCTCTTACACCTGCGGCGCAAGGCGGCCGGACACCACGAGGTCGAGCCGGACTACTTCCTCCACGACCCCACCTTCCTCACGCACTTCCGCGACTATTTCTGCCGCCCGGCCCACCGCCCGGCGACTGCGGAGTTGGCCATCGCCTCCGGGGACGGCGACCGGCAGGAGACGGCCGCCGTGGTGCAGGCCCTCTTCACGTACTGGGCGGGTGTCCGGTGACCGGCCCGACGGTGGTGTTCGTATGGCGGCGGACCCCGCCACCGCTACTGATCGGGGGCGCGGAGGTCTCCCAGCAGCTTCTGGCGGAAGAGTTCGTCCGGGCCGGGTGGCAGGTCGTCTACCTCGGCAGCCATCAGGCCCCCTGGAACGGGTCCGCCCAGATCGGCCACCTGCGCGCCCACCTCCGGGCCCACGGAACCGTGTGGGAGGAGGCCGGCGGGGAGGTCCGCTACCGGTGGAACGGCGTCTCGTGCCGGGCCGTGCCGCAGGACAGGGTGGAAGCGACCCTCAAGGACCTCCTGACCGAGGCCCGGCCGGACCTGGTAGTGACCTCGCAGGAACGGGCCGCCGACCTCGCCGCACTTGCCCGCCGGTCCTCGCGCGTCGCCGGATGGCTGCACTCGGTCTCGGCCAACAGCATGGGAGTCCTCCACGGCCGACCGCACGTCGCCCTCGCCACATCGGAGTTCGTCGCGGGACGGGCCCAGGCCCACACCGACACGAAGGTAGTCGTCTTCTACCCGCCGTTCGCGGCGGCCGAAGGCGCCGGACCCCTCATTGCCTCGGGGCGCGGCACAGCCGGCCGCGTCCCCGGCGGCGTGCTGATGGTCAATCCCATCCCCGCCAAGGGCGCGGCCCTCCTGCACCAGCTGATCCGCCGCTTGCCCGCCCTCCGGTTCACCCTCGTCGAGGGTTGGTGGGACACGGCCAGCGAGTTCACCGCGTACCCGAACGTGCACTGGGTGCCCCGCACCTACGCCATGGGCCCGATCTACGCCGCGAACGACCTGCTGCTCGTGCCCTCCCAGGTCGAGGACGCCTTCCCCCGGGTGATCGTGGAAGCCGGGCTCCACGGCGTCCCCACGATCGGCTCGTCCCGCGGCGGCATTCCCGAGGCGGTCAGGGACGGCGGAGTGATCCTCCACCCCGACGACGTGGACGGCTGGCTGCAGGCGATCGAGTCGGCCGACCGGACCGGCCTCCGCTCGAGGGCCCGCGCCGGGGCAGCGCCGCTGGTCCGGCCGTGCCTGCCCGAGCTGACTGCCGCCGGACTCATCCCGGCGGCAGCAGCCGCCGGCTAACGGGCCGCGTAGGCGGCCTGCACCTCGTCGGCGCGGTCGGTCCACCAGTTCAGCAGTGCCTCGTCCGTCAGAAACATCTCGCCGAAGGTGGGGTCCTGGCGGTCGAGGTAGAACTCCAGCTGCCAGAAGTCGGTCATCCGCTTCCACCACAGCCGCTGCACCGCGTCGGCGAGGTCCCCCTCGGACAGATCGATCACGGACCGGTATCCGGAGCAGAACGCGGCGATGCGGTCGAGGTCGAAGACACCACCGACCCCGAACTGCACCTGCACGGTCCGCGCGACCTCTTCCCCGTACGGACGGACCCCGAGCCGGTCCCAGTCCAGGACCGCCACCACCCGGCCGTCGCGGCGAAGCAGGTTGCGGTACTGGAAATCGCCGTGCGTCCACCCGCAGGGCCCGGCCGGCACCTCGCCGTCCGGTCGGGCATCGGCGTACCGGGCGAGGAGGCCGCGGCGGCCGTGCAGGGCCTCGGCGGCGGCCTTGTCGAAGTCCGTCACCGGAGCGGAAGGCAAGCGGCTCAGGAGGGCAGCAGCCGCACGGTCGGCCTCGGTCACATCGCGGACCTTCGCCACTGGCGCCTGCTCCGGGAGTGGGCCGGGACCATGCCGCCGCAAGCCCTCGTGGAGGCGGCCCAGCAGAGCACCGAGATCGCGCACCTGGTCGAGCGGGAGATCCGTCCCTTGAAGGTGCTCGCCGTCCACCCACGGCAGGACGCAGTAGCCGTGACCACCGACTTCCGCCACGAGGTCACCATTGGCCGCGCTCAGCGGCGCCGGCACGGGGATGCCCTCGCGAGCCAGGTCCAGGAGGACCGCAAGGTTCCTGCGGACCTTCGGCAGAGGAACGTCGGTGATCTCCTTGAGCGCAAACACTCCAGCAGCGGTCACAAGCCGCCAGTTCTGGTTCATCAGGCCGTGGGCAAGGAACCTCCGATCACTTACCGCGCCCAGCCCGAACGCGTCGGACAGGCTAGGCAGCACTGCCGTCAGAGCATCTTCTCGAGTCGTATCCGTCACCCCCAGCACGGTACGCCGACACCGAATCCCGCACCCGAATTCGTCACCCGGATCCCCACGGAGAGACGGAGAGTTCGGAGGGAGAGGCGAGCCGAGATCGCTTCCGTCACCAGCTCGCCTGACTCCGCCCGTGGCGGAGCCGGAACAGTCCTGGCGGCCTCACTACCCTGACCGACGGACCACCCGCGGCCGCACGACGATCGGGAGACCATGACGACGCGCTCCACCGCCCGGATCGAGGACCTACTGCAGACCGGCGTTCACCAGGAGGTCTACCCCGGCGCAGTGTGGGCGGTCGGTGACGCCGACGGCATCCGCGCAAGCGGAGCCGTCGGCCTCCTCGATCCCGACCGGCCCGACGAACCGATGCGGCTGGACACCGTCTTCGACGTGGCCAGCCTCACCAAGATCCTCGCCGTCTGGTCCACGATCGGCACGCTCGCCGAAGACGGCAAGCTCGACCTCCACGCCCCTCTGGGCACCGTCTGGGACGAGGTCGCCGGCCACCCCCTGGCCCGGGCCACGGCCCACCACCTCCTGACCCACACCGCGGGCCTGCCCCTGCGCGCCAACCTGAAGAACCTCTACGGCACCGACCCCCAGGACATCCGCGACGGCGTCCTCCACGAAGCCCTCCACCGCCCGCCGGGCGAGGCCGTCGAGTACACCGACCGGGCCGCCCTGATCCTCGGCTACCTCGCCGAACACCTCTCGGGCCAGCCCCTGGAACAGCTCGCCACCGCCCGCGTCTGGCACCCCCTGGGCATGACCCGCACCCGCTTCGGCCCCCTCCCCACCACCGAGGTGGCCCGCTGCGCCCCCACCGAGTACGACGAGACCACCGGCACCCACCTCAAGGGCACCGCCCACGACTTCTCCGCCCGCCTACTCAGCGGCGTCTGCGGCATCGCCGGCACCTTCTCCGTCCTCGACGACCTCGCCCTCTTCCTCCACCACATGCTCGCCCCCACCCAGGCCACCTTCGGCCCCACCTGGATCAAGGACTCCCTCCGCCTCCAGACCGGAGCCCTCACCCCTGCCCGCGGCCTCTTCTGGCACCCCGCCCCAGGCACCGACCCCGCCGAGGACATCTGGGTCCACTACGGCTTCACCGGCACGGGCATGTGGATCAGCCCGGCCCAGGACCGCTGGGCCGTCCTCCTCACCAACAAGCTCCGCTACAACCGCGACCGCGAACCCCTGGCGGAGATCCGCAACGGCTACCGTCTCAGCGCATTCCCGGTGGATGTTCCGAGGATCCAAGCCTGACTGCAACTGCGTCCGCGTGCCTTACGCAGGCGTCAACTCACTGAGGGTCCTTTGTAGCGCGTCGCTCTTGTTGCGTTGGTCCGAATTGATACGCCACGGCAGCGGTGCGGCGGCCTCCACCCCGACCAGGCACGGGAGCGCGACCCCGCGGGGTTACCGAATGAACAATGAGTAGTTGTCCGGAGGTGGAAACAAGAGGCAGTCGTAGGGGCGTGCCAGCGCCGCGGGACGCCAACGTCCGGAAGGTGATGACCGCCCAACGCAACCGGGACACTGCGCCGGAGCTGGCGCTGCGCCGCGCCCTTCACGCGTTGGGCTTCCGTTACCGCGTGGACCTGCCGATCCCAGGAATGCCGCGTCGGCGCGCTGACGTCACCTTCACACGCTGGCGGACGGCGGTGTTCGTCCAAGGGTGCTTCTGGCACGCCTGCCCGACACATCAGCACGCTCCGAAGCACAACTCCGAGTGGTGGCGCAGGAAGTTCGACACCAACGTTCACCGGGACGAGGAGACCGATGCGCACCTCGCGCTCCTGGGCTGGCTACCACTCCGCATCTGGGAGCACGAAAGCGTGGACGGTGCTGTTCGGCGCGTGACGGCGGCCCTCGCCACCCGGGGCCATCCCCTGGCCCTGCGGCTGGACGCCCGGGACGTCGACACGTGACACCAGGCCGGAACAGCACCACCACGGACGACGGCGTCATCGCCCTGACTAGGACGATACGGCTCCCGCTGAAGCACCCGGTTCGTCTGCCGCTGACGGGTGCACGTACCTGCCCTCATTGAACGGGGTGAACCAAGCATCGAACGACATGGGCGCCACCCCCAGGGTGGAGCCGACCACGCTCTCGTCGATGCCGTCCATCGAATCGTCGTACAGCCACTCGTGGTCCATGTCCTCGTACACGCTGTCGGCGAAGGTCGCAAGGGCAGCCGAAACGCCCATTTCGAGGAGTCCGAACAGCTCGAGGTTCGCATTCGCCTGACGCAGCAGCAGTCTCAGGGCCAGCTCTTCGGCGATGCAACTCAGCTGGCCGAAGTTCCCGGCCGTGAACCGGGTGGTCATGGCGATCACTGTCACCAGGAAGCGGCGGGCGAATCGGGTGTCGTACTGCAGGACGTACCTCTCGGGCAGGTCCTCCAGGTGCCACAGGGAGCCGTCGCACTCCCCGACGGTGCTCTCCTCCCCTTCCAGGGTGTGCACGTCATCGAACAACTCGTCGATCACGACATCGATGGCGTAGACCAGGGCGCCGGCAGCCAAGCGAGCGTCCTCGGGCGATACGACGAAGTCCCGATCGTTGCCGTCCTCGCCCTCGAGGTCATCGGGTACACCAAACATGACGGGTGGGAAGGAACGCAGCTCGTCTGCCAATACGAGCATCCGGGCACGCACTTCCTCAACCTTCGCCGGAGCGTCGTATTCGCTTCCCTCGACAGCTGGAGGTGGTTCGGAATGACGTGCTTTCCGGGCCGCGGGATCGTCTGGCGGAACGTCGGGGCCGTCAGCCCCAGTGAGGCTCTCCTGGGCGAGCTCCGGATGCAGGTCGACCTCGCACCGTTTCACCTCCCAGTCTGCGAGCAGTTCGGACCGCGTCAGCACCTCGCCTACCACTTCCCGGACCGCGTCCTCCGCGAACTCGAGCGCCTCGGCGTCGACGAACACCTTGAGCACTGCCCCGCTCGGGTGTACGGCCACGATCGTGTCGAGGAGGTCCACCTCCATGCCGTCTGGTCCCTCGATGCCGTCGATCGAGGCGAAGCCGTTCTCGATCAGCGCCGCGGCTCCGGCACGCTGCAGCGGATCCATCGCCGACGCGCCTTCCGGGCTACAGATGTCTGCCGTCACTACGTACGTCACAACTCCGAGCCTGGCAGACGGAACTGAGGTACGGGGACAGAACCGGCTCGTTCGTGGACCCTCGCTTCGGCCAGAATCTCCCGTCGTACACCGCCAGCACCCGAGGCATCATCGGCCATCAGCACCGAAAGGGGTTCCCAGACCTCTGGTTGGTTCGTCAGCAGGCCGAGCGGTGGTGACCCTGCATCGCGTCAAGCGCCTACTTGTCGCTCCCCTGGCCATCATCCGCATGGCACCACCCGTCTGCTTGCTGCCGACCCCCCTCCCGGTCGCCGACCTGACCGGCGATGGACACGACAGCCTGAGCGATCACCGCTCGCTGGTGCACGCGGCGAAGCCGGTGAACGAGTGGCACCCCACGGACCGGCAGAAGTCGGGGCACCGCGCGGCAGGCGCTCGACCCAACGGCGGCTGGCGTGGCGCTGTCCAAGATCGCAGTCTGCGCCGGTTCCAGGACACCATCCGACCACTCAGCGGCGTCTCTGCGTCATCCTGTACACCCGTATGGGAAAAGGGCACACACAACGAGCGGGTGAGTCGGAACACCGGATCCGGTAGATGTGCCCGGCACCCTGGATCGATATACTGAAAGCAAAGTCAAGCTACAGATTACGTGCCGGTTCTTGCTCATGCCGGACGGCTGTCGGCACCTGGCGTTCCGGGAGGAGCGAGATGGCCCAACGTACGGATCAAGTGTCGGTGACCCTAGCGGCGATCGCCCGCCTTGCGGGGGTAGGTCGCGCGGCGGTGAGCAACTGGCGGCGCAGGCACCCCGACTTCCCCGAGCCCGTCGGCGGCACCGATGCCAGCCCTCAGTTCGCCCTCGAGGCTGTCGAGGAATGGCTGAAGCAGAACGACAAGATCGCGGCGACCGCCGGTCCGCTGGATCGGCTGTGGCCGCGGGTCGCGGACCTGAGTGATCGGGACCGGATGGGCCGAGTGGTCGCGGGTGTCGGCGCACGACTCGCAAGTGCTCCGGCGGCTGACGGGGAGTTGGTGACCGGCCGCACGGAGCAGGATGTAGCGCTGGACCCGGCGGAGCAGGCGCTCGTGGACGAGGCCGTGCGCATGGCTGGCACCGAGGGCGGAGCCGAGACCTTCCGGTTCCTGCTCGACCGGTGGCTTGGCACGCACGTCCGGCAGATCGCAACCACGCCGGCCCCGCTCGCCACCCTTATGGCTGCCATCGCGGCTGCGGCGCGCGGGGCGGCGCCGGTGCGGACGGTCGCCGATCCCGCCTGCGGCACCGGCACGCTGCTGCTCGCCGCGGCTCGCCGATGGTCCGAGCCAGAAGCGGGGAGCGACCTCCGCCCTCTTGGGCTCCTGGGGAACGATCGCGACCCGGTTCTGTCCTCGATCGCAGACGCCAGGCTGATCCTGGAGGCCGGACAGCAGGCGTTGGTCTCGGTCACCGCCATGGACACGCTGCGGGACACCTTCCGTCCGCCGTCCGAACCGGTCGACGTCGTACTCTGCAATCCGCCCGCCAACGAACGCGACTGGGGCCACACGGAACTCGCCACGGACCGGCGCTGGACGTACGGACAACCGCCCCGCACGGAATCAGAACTCGCATGGGTACAACACGTCGTCTCCATGCTGGACGAAGGGAAGGGCGCCGGCGTCACCGGGCACGACGGTGTGGCCGTGGTCCTCCTGCCCCCGGGGGTGGCAGCCCGCCGCGCCGGGCGGCGCATCCGTGCAGGCCTGCTCCGGGCTGGAGTGATCCGCGCAGTGGTCGCTCTGCCGGCCGGGGCCGCGCCGCCCTACGGAATCGGACTCCACCTGTGGGTCCTCGCCGCGCCCGCGCCGCGCTCCCAAGACTCGGTGGTCCTGGTGGACGCGTCGGACTGCCGCCACACACCATCCACAGTCTCGACCCCCCGCCTACCGGCCATCGACTGGGATGCGATAGGAGACCGGATCCTCAACGCACTTCAGGGCGGTGAAGGGCCTGGCAGCGTGTCCGTTCCAGTGACCGACCTGCTCGGCGAGGAGACCGACCTCACGCCGGCCCGGCACGCCGCGGCCGCTGGACCGACGAGGCCGGTGGACCTGCGTCGCCTCTGGACCCGGTACGAGAAGGGGCTGCTCGCCACCCAGGACGCGGGGAGGTCCCTGCGCGAACTCTCTGCGGTGCAGGGCACCGTCAGTCTGGGGACCGTGAGCGTCGCCGAACTGGAACGGGCGAAGGCCCTCAGCATCCTCTCCGGCATCGCCTTGCCGGAGGAAACGGTACGGCGGGGCGACGTCCCGGACGACGGGGTCGGACTGGTCACAGGTCTCCTCGCGATCGGCCCGGAAGAACAGCAGTGGCTCGACCGGACTGCTGCCGAACAAGCGGACCAGGAGGGGCTGTTCCCGCTGACGTCGTTCGGTGACGTGGTCGTCGTAGCGACCGCGCACGGCTTCGACGCATGGGTCGAGACGGCCGCTCCGCGAGCTCTGGGCCACCACGTGTACCGCCTCCGGGTCGATCCAGAACGCCTCGACCCGTGGTTCCTAGCCGCCTGCTTGCGGGAGAGGTCCAATGCCAGGCGAGCCGGTACCCACGCTTCGAACACCTCGCGGGTTGACGTCCGCCGACTCCACGCGCTGCGGCTGCCGCTGGAAGAACAGCAGGCGTACGGCCAAGTACACAGGAAGCTGGTCGAGATGGAAAAGGCACTCGCGGAATTGGGGGGCGTCGGACGAGAGCTGAGCGACGGGCTGTCCGCGCTCCTGGCGACGGGGCGCCTGGCGTATCGCTGAGCGTCGACTCAGCCCTGACCTGCCTCCGGCAAGTCGTTCAGGACGACTTCGATCAGTTCCGGGGGACGACATTCGGAGTGCGAGCAGTCCCTCTCCGGGCACTCGGCCATGAACGCACCGAGCTCGCGGATGAGCGACAGCAGGTGGCGCTGCCCGAGGAGTCCGTCTACAGGTGCACTCCAGACCTGCGCCGCGCACCGCGCCCACTCGGCGAGAGCCTCGTCCCGTTGGCCGGGCAACGACACTCGGCATTCCACCAACCCCAGGCGGGCCGCGAGTAGCGCCGCGAACGCCGGCTCGCCGGGCTGAGCCACTCCCCTCAGGTCACGGACGACGTCCCGGTACCGCTTGTCCGCGCCAACTCCGTCATGATGGATCCGCTCCCGGTCAGCGACGAGGACGCGCGCCGTGAGCACATCGGAATCGAACACTCCCCAGCGCCTCTGTGCCGGAGAAAGCAACTCCGTCAGCCGCTCGGCCACCGGACCCGGCACTGAGCCAGCACCGTGGATCTCGTCGTAGGCCGTGGCGAGAGCGTGCTTGAGGCCGTCCCGGTCAACTGCTCCCCCGGGGCGCCGAACCCGGGAACGGCCCCCCTGACGTGCGGCGCGCTTCGGCTGGTGATGAGCCAAAGGTGCCGGCCGCCGGAAGGGAAGAGTGAGGTCGGGGTAGACCGCCGGGTCCGGCTCGGGGTCGTCGGGCTGGGGCAGGTACGGCCGCAACGCCTCGGCGGCACTGCGCGCAGAAGGACGCCGAGCAGGGTCCTTGGCGAGCATCCAGTCGACCAGATCTGCCACCTGGGAGGGGAAGCCAGGCAGAACCCGGTCGAGACGGGGCGGTGGTTCATGCAAATGGGCCTGCGCCATCTGGATGTCACTTGCCGGGTGGACGAAGACTGGTCGACCTGCCGCCAGTTCGAAGAACAGACAGGCTACGGCATAGACATCCGCCGCACCCGTGGGGTTCTCCTCCCCGTCCAGGACCTCCGGAGCCTTGTACCCCATCGTGCCGGGGGTCTGCCCCTCGGTGTACCGGGTCGCGTCGTGATCGGTGAGCAGGGCGATGCCGAAGTCACCCAGGTAGGCACGACCGGTGGCATCTTCCAAGAGGATGTTGTGGGGCTTGACGTCACGGTGCACCGTGTCCGCTTCATGTACTCGGGTCAGAGTCTCCAGGATCTGGACAGCGACGGAGACCGCCACTCCGACGTGCCTGCGGTTCGTATTCAGGTATTTCCGCAGGTCAGTTCCCTCGATGTACTGCATCACCAGATAGGGGCGGCGCCGAAAACGGCCGTGGTGCACCAGGAACGGGACGCCTTCACCACCCAGACGGTCATACAAACGAATCTCTCGCTCGAAGCGCCGCAACTCCGTGAGCGTCGGCTCGACGCTCCAGCTGTCCAGGGCGGACCTTGCGGCGTCGGGAATGAGGAACTTGACGGCGACAACGGAGTTGTCCGTCAGGTCGGTCGCACGACATACCGCACCCATCCCGCCTACGGATGGGGTTCCGTCGATCCGGAAACGTCCATCAACGATCTTTCCGCGCTCCACGTGGACGCCTCCCCGTTCCTGGGTGATCCAGACCGAGGCACAGAGTAGCGGAAACTGACGCACCCTCACGGCATCGCTTGACTTTGTTCACAGCACCACGCCATGGTTCTTCCAGAGTCGACCGAGGGACCAACCGACGACCAGCCACGAGGAGCGGCCCATGACCGCGTTCCGCAAGCCGCCACACTCCATCGGGGACAGCACCCTGCTGCGGATCGGCGCCTCGCTGGTGCGCCCCGACCCTGCCGGCTGCCCCCTGGGCCGCGCGCTGCGGGCCAGGGCCCTGGTCAAGGCGCCGGGACGGCTCCCTGCCAAGCCGGTCGAGGACTTCTCCTTCAAGCCGTTCTTCGCTCTCCTCGACGCTGTCGAACACGGCGGCCGGAGCCTCGTCGAGGCTGCTGCAGATCCGGCGAACTTCCGCAAGTGCACCCCGGTCCATGTCGCCTGGGCCCGCGAGGCCGCCCACCACTACCTGACGGCCAGGACCGACCGGGAAGCTTCGCAAGGCGCAGCAGGCCAGTCCCCCCTCCTGCCGGTCGCCCCTGCCTGGGTCGCCGGGAGCAAGAAGCTGGCGCAGCCGGATGCCCGTGGGGTGACGCAGTACGAACGCACCGTGTGGGGGCGAGGGTACGCCTCTCGGGACGGGCGTGTACGCGAGATCTGGATCCCTTCCCTGGGCACCGTGAAGCGGGACAGGCCGGCGGTGGAGATCGCCGCGGTCGCCCACGTCCTGCTGACCGGCACACCCTCCCTGACGCCGTTCGGCGCCCCTTCCAGTCCCCTCCCCGGACCTCACGTCCGGCCGGAGCGGATCCGTGTGGTCGGAGTAGGGCTCGCCGACGGAGGTACGGAGACACTCGCCGACTGGACGGCGGAGGAGACCGAGCATCGCTATCTGAGAGCCGAGGTCGCTGCCTCGATGGCCGACCTCGCCGACGCCACCGAGGCCCGCCCGAGCGCCGACTGCGTCCGCTGTGTGGGACTGCCCGACTGCGTGGCCGTCCCGCGGGTTCCGGGACTCCTCGGCGTGGCCGCCACTCCAAGGAAACGTCGCAGTCTGTCCGTCAGCGACCTTCGGGCCTACGGGAACTGCGCCGAGCAGTACCACGCCACCCGCGTACTCAAGCTCCGCGACGGACGCACTGAGAGCGCTGCCATCCGCCGGGGAAGGGCGGTTGACGCCTGGCTGAACGGGCGGCATGCAGATCCCGCCCGTGGATCCTGCCGTGCGGTGCCCCTGCCCGAGCACCTGCCCGGTCTCACAGCCGACGAGCAGTACGAAGCCCTCGCCATGCTCCACCAGCACCGGGCCCACTGCCCCTTCGACGGACTGGCCGATCACGAGACGGTCGAACCTCAACGGCGGATCGTCGCCTACGACCCACAGGCCGACGTGGTGCTCGTCGCGGACTGCGACCTGATCCACACCGACCGGGGTGGCGTGGTGGTCCGCGAGACGAAGACGACCACGAGCAGCTACACCCACGGCGGAGGACTGATGCGGCAGTACCCACAACTGGCCCTCGCTGTCCTCCTCGTCGAAGGTGGCGCCCTCGGCGGCGA
This sequence comes from Streptomyces sp. NPDC026522, assembly GCF_055567555.1. Lineage (NCBI taxonomy): Bacteria > Bacillati > Actinomycetota > Actinomycetes > Kitasatosporales > Streptomycetaceae > Streptomyces > Streptomyces sp. NPDC026522. The sequence continues at coordinate 71,851 of NZ_JBVHQF010000001.1, read as the reverse complement.
CGCCCTCCGCTCCCGCGTCGAACTGGAGGTGTTGCGCCCCGACGGTGCCCGCCTCGAAGAGCTCGACCCCCACGACTCGCGTACCGTCGGCCGCGCCCGTGCGCTGCTCCGCGAGCTCGTTGCCGACTGGGCCGCCGACCGCGGCTACCAGGCCGCGCCCTCCTCCGGGACCGACTGCCGCTCATGCGACGTTCACGGCTGGTGCGCCACGGGCCGCGAACGCACCAACACCGTGGACGGTGCGGCATGACCCGCCCGAACGCCCCCATGAGCGACGACTTCCTGCCACTGCCCGCCGAGGAGTGGGCCGCCCACGAGGGCGTGCCCTTGCTGAAGACGCTCGCCCAGGCGCTGCTCATCTTGGAGGACACCGCCGACCTGGAGTCCTTCACCCTGCCCTATCCCGCCGAAGCCCGGCGCGCGCTGGACCGCACGGCTCTCGCCTGCCTCGTGCGCGGTGAGGAACCACCCGCGTCGCTCGCCGAGCTGATCGACCGCTGCCGCACCCTGCCCCTCGCCGAGTGGCCCCTCGACCTGCCCGCCGACGCGGCAGGCCCGCAGGACATGCTTCTCGACCCGGTGTCGGGGAGGCCCGGTGACCTGTGCCACGAGTGGGCCGAGCGCTGTCCCGACACCGCTGCCCGGTTCCGCGACCGCATGATCGTGCACACCGCGCTGAGGCTGTGCCGGGAGCACGGCGAGGAGGAGGCGTACACAGAATTCAGGAGGCTCCTCGTGCGGCGCCCGGTGCTCACCGTTGCCGAGCTGTCGGCTCTCGGTGGAGATCTGGTCCTCGAACCCGTCCACGAACTGATCATGCGCATCTACCAGGACGTGCCCGACAGCTACCTCCGCAACGACCACTACACCACCTGCGGGCGCTGCCTGACCCTGCTGGTTCCCGTACGCGACGGCTCATGGTGGTGCGAACGGGACCGCTGCCGCCGGACCGGGCCGGCGCCGCTGGGACGACGACTGGAACGGGCGGCGACCGGACGACCGGTCCAACTCGAGCGCCCTCTGAGGCAGTTCGTCACCGGACCGGGACGGGCCGAGGCCGATCTGGAGCGACAGCTACTCGACCTGGGTCTCGATGTGCGGATGTGGCCCGGGTACGACGCTTACGACCTGTTGGTCACGTTCCCCGACGGGCACCGCTGGGCCATCGACGTCAAGGACTGGGCCCATCCCGTATTCCTCGGCCGCTCCGCCCGCCCGGTCCCCGCCGACCCGCCGTACGACGACGGGTTCTGGGTTGTTCCCCAGTACCGGGTTGCCGCCCGGCCCGGCTACCTGGCCGCCTTCGCCCGTGCCCGGCCGGCCCGCGCCCGCGGATTGCCTCTGCTCACCGACCGCGCCCTGGTCTCACGAGCCACAGCCCGGCTCCGCGAGATCGGGACCCCGCGCCCCCGCCCCCGGGCCGCAGGACTCACCACGACCCGCACGAATCGAACCACCCCCGACGGAGCCCGCCATGCGTGACCAGATCGAGTGGAACCGATCCGTCGTCCGGGAACTGAAGAGAGTCTGGTCGGGGGACCCCGGTCTCGAAGGCCTCAAACCCTCCCATCTCTGCCAGGTTGAACTGGCCCTGCACCTTCTCGAACTCGTCGCCCCGGACCAGCCCGCCGAGAGCGCATACGTCCTCCTTGGCGGATACCCGTACGCCGAGGCCGCGGGCCTGGTCACCAGCGAGGAGCATCGGACGGCCCTCATCGCCGGCCGGCATCTGCTGTGGACACTGCGCCGCAGCCACGCATGGCGTCAGGCCCTTTCCCGGTACGAGCGCGTACCTGACCGGCTACGGGCGTACCACCTGCCGGAACCCGGTGCGCAGACCCCGCCCCGGCGCATCGTCCCCACCGTGGCGGCCGACCGCCATGCTGTCTACGGCGAGGCGCTCTCGCGGGTACCTGACTTCGTGCGCCGCCCGCTGCCGCTCGCGCCGGCAGGACGCAGCGAGTTCCAGGAGGGCAACCGGGCGGCGTCGGTGCGCTTTCCGGCCGACCTGATCGAGGACGGCATCGAGGGGCACGAACTCAGCGCCGGACCTCCGGTCCGATCGGGCCCGATCGAGATCACCCGCGAACAACTCCTTGATACCGCACGGTGGATGGACGAGGTAGAGGAGGACGAGGGCGTCGTACGGCCGGGCCGCTGGGAGCAACGACTCACCGAGGTACGCATCGCCCCGCGTGACGCCGACGGCCGAGATTTCACCGAGCACGACCGCATCGTCTTGGACGGCACACTGCACCTGGTCGGCATGGTCGGGGCGGGCAAGAGCACCTTCATGGTCCTGGCCGCCGCCACCGCGGCCCGACGCGGTATGCGGACCACTCTCGTAGTGGGCGACGCGGCCGAACAGCTCAGGCTCTGCGAGCTGTTCGAAACCGTCGGGCTGCCCGCCGTCCCCGTGCTCGGCGTCTCCACCCGCGAGACCCATGTACAGCGCCTCCACCGCAGACTCGCCTCCCGCGGTCACGACAACCTCCTCGACCACCACGCGCCCGCCTTCGACAATCTCAGCACCATCTGCATCGCCGACGCCCTGCGGGGCAACGAGGCGATCGAACCACTCGCCTACAGCGATGCGCCGTGCACCCGACTGCACCCGGAGAAGGAGACGCAAGAGGCCGGGACGACTACGGAAGCCGCATCGCTGCCCGCGCCATGGCGCCCTTCGGGCGTGCAGTCGGCACCAGCCCGCCAACCCGCCGACCGGGGCCCGAACGGCACCGCCCTGGCGACTCCGCACGGCTGCCCCCTGTGGTCACGGTGCCCCCGGCACCGAGCCGCCCGCCACCAGGTCGACGGACTCATCTGGGTTGCCAACCCGTCCAGCCTCGTCCAAAGCCCTGTACCCGCGCACCTCAACGACGAACGGCTCCGCCAGCTGGAACTCGCCTGTCTGCGCAGCAACCTGGTCTTCGTCGACGAGGCCGACTCCGTCCAGATGCGCTTCGACGAACTCTTCGCTCCTTCCGCGACCCTGGTGAAGCCTGGCACCGAATCCTGGCTCGACCAGCTGCACACGCACAAGATCGAGGAGTTGAGCAGGCGTGGCAGGCTTCTGCTCGCCGACCGGGACGTGGAGCAGTGGAACGCGGCGCTCTCCGTGGTCGCCACTGCCGCCGATCGGATCTACCAACGGCTCATCTCGGACACCACCCTCCGCGAGTGGGTGGACCAGGAGTACTTCAGCCCCTGGGCCTTGCAGGAGAAGTTGATCGCGGAATGGTTCGAGCTACCGCGCCATCCGGAACACCCCGAACCCTTCGAAGGGGCAGTCGAAGACGAGCGGAGCCTCTACGAAGGGTACGAGGACGACTCGGAAGGGGCGGAGGACTCCACAGCGGCGATGCCGGAGCCCGATCCTCGTCGTGCCGCGCTCACCGCCGTCCTCGACGACTTCCGGGACGATCCGCTTGGCGACGGGGACTTCACGGACCCGCTCTCCACGACTCTGTCCGCCGCCGCGAAGGACCTGCTGTACACACTGTCGCCGGCGGCCTCCCGTACCCGGGTCCAGTCCCTGCTCGACGCGCTCCTCGCAGGAACGCCAGTCCTCGACCGTTTGACTCCGGAAGACCGGGACGAGTGGAAGCGCATCACCCGTGACCGCCTGGAGTTCGTGCTCCTCCTCTCCGTTCTCCATCAGCGCCTCGACCGGCTGACCTATCTGTGGCCCATGGTGGAAGCGGCTCTCCGCCTCGACCGGCAGGGCAAGGAACTGGCCCGCCGCGCACCGCTCGACTACGCGCCGATCATCCCCGAAGCCCCCATGGGCAACGTTCTCGGCTATCAGTACCAGCCCCAGGAGGACACCTACGACGAGGTGGGGCGCACCAGCGGCACCCTGCGCTTCTTCCGCTGCACGGGGGTCGGCCGCGAGCTGCTGCTCTCCCTCACCGGTCTCGGCGAGGACCGTGCGATCGGCCGCCCTGGCCCCAACGTCGTCCTGATGTCAGGTACCAGCTGGGCTGGGGAATCCACCCGGGCCCACATCCTCGCTCCTGTCGGCGCCGTCCTGATGCCGTCGGAGAAGTCCCTCGAAGGTGTCGGGCAGACCCGGTTCGCCACCCACTTCCTCTACGACGCCGCAGGGGAGCCCATGCGGCTCTCCGGCACCGAGCTCGAAGCTCGGATCCCCCAGGCTCGTGCCATGGCCGACCGGCTCGCCCGGCCCGGCGCCGGAGGTGCCGGCAGCGTCCTCGACCAAGAGCTCGCCCGCATCGCCGACGACCACCGCCGACGCGTCCTAGTCCTGGTCGGCAGTTATCGCGAAGCGTACGCCGTAGCCGAGACCATTGACGGACAGCGCTCGGAACGGTGGAAGGGCCGGGTCCGCGTCCTCGTGCCGGACGACGCCGACCTGGGTCACCTGCCCGGCGTGGATGGCCCGGCCCTGCTGGCAAGCCTCCGCCGGGGCGACCTCGCCGCCTTTGCCGAGGACCGCATGGCCGAGATCCTGGTGGCCCCGTTGATGGCCGTGGAACGCGGCCACAACATTCTCAACGGCCAGGGCAGGGCGGCCTTCGGCACCGCCGTCTTCCTCGCCCGGCCGCATCCCCGGCCCGACGACCTGTCCCTGTCCGTGTACGCCCTCAACGACTGGATCACCCGCTTCATCCGCGACCAATCACGCAACGACGACCTCGTGGGCCCTGCCACTTTCACCGATCTGGTCCGCAATGCGGAGAACCTGGACCAGGCAGGCCATGCGCTGCGTCAGGAAGCCCGCAAGGAATGGCGTCGGCTGCTCTCCCGCCGCTACGCCTACTCCGCCCTCCGTCCCTGGGAACAGCGCGCCTTCGCCTGGGACCAAATGGTCACCATGTGGCAGGTCATCGGCCGCCTGGTACGCGGCGGCGTACCCGCCCGGGTCCTCTTCGTGGACGCGGCCTTCGCCCCGGCCGCTGCGTGGGCTTCGGCCCCCGCGCTCAGGGCCATCGGCGGCCGTCGGCCCGGCCCCGGCCTCCTCCACGCCGTGCGGTCCGTGCTCGCCCCGTACTTCGTCGGCACTTCGTCGCCCGGAGCCGAATCCGGAGCGGCGGACCCGGCCGACGCCGCAGTCGCCCGTCTGCTGTACGCCCCGCTCTACAGCGCCCTCGGTCGGATCGACCATCTCAACCGCACCACCTGAGAACAGCACCCACGGCTCCTTCCCACACCGGACGGCAGACGCCTCGACGTCGTGCGTCCCGACCTCATAGGAAGACCCTGACATGCCCGTGAACTACCGCCACGTGCGCACCACGGCCTGGCTCCCTGACCGCCAGGACATCTCCGTCATGGGCCGATACCGGGCCCTGCCCTTCCCCGAGGAGTGGCGCGACAGCGTCCTCGAACTCTGCAACGCCGGCCGCGACAAGGATTCCGAGCCTTGGCGCACGGCCCCCACCCGAGCCCTGGAACAGGCGATCCAGGCTTACGCCCCCGATGTCCTGGCCATGCCGCGGCCTTTCGGCTCCCGCACCGAAGGTGACTCGGCACGCTGGCTGTACGCGGACGCCGACCTTGCCGATCCGCTGCCCCCCGAGGTCCTCGGTACTCTCATCGCCCACTGGCTCCGCGACATCCGTCCCGAACCCGAGCACCGCGGCCTGCTCCGTGAGGTGCGTGCCCAACTCGCCGCGCACACCCCGCAGTGGGAGTCCGTAGGTCGTGAACTCGTCGCGTGTGGCCACACCGACGGGGGCACCGCCGCCCCGGCCGGACACCAGTTCACGCTCACCCCCGACTGGCTGGCCCGCCGCGTGCTCGATCTCGGCCCTTACCCGTTCGAAGGCGGTGCGCTCCGGTTCCGGGCCATGCCTCGCGGGCCCCGCGACAAGGGCGCCGAACTCGTCTCTCAGCCGATTCCGTACGAGCCGGGCGGCTCCAAGGGCACGTGGTGGTTCGCGATCGTCCTCAACATCACCCTGCACACCGTCCCCTTCGACCCCCTCCCCCGCTACCACCTGCACTGGAGCATCCGCCGCTGGGCGACGCGCGTGAGCGGAAAGAGCGGGCGCCTGCACCTTCCCTATGGCAGCCGCACGACCGTACTGCTGCGCCCCAGGGTTCCTGTCCTCCCGGGCGTGCCGCTGAGCGAACGCTTCGCCGTCGCTCAGCTGGAGCGGTACCGCGACCGCGAGACGGGCACCTTCTCGGAGCGCTGGTCACACGGAGGCCCCGCCAGGCTCCTCGGTGGAGTCGTCCTCGGTGACGAACTCCCCGGTGTCGACGACCTACTCACCTCTCCCGAAAAATGGCTCACCGACGGGATGCGTGCCAGCATCGTCTACCGCACGGCGATGGGCCGTCACGAGGTGGGACCCGGTCTGATGCCGGACCAGGTCTCCCGGCTCACGGAATGGGCGGAGCAGGCGGTGCCCGAAGGGCTCGGCGCCGCACAACCCCACTCCCGGTCCGTCCTGTCTGGTAATCGCCCGGTCAATGCCCCTCCGACGAACGTGAAGCCCGAGGACAGGACTGCCGATGAGGCGCGCAGGACGGCCGAACGGCGGCGCGCCGCCGCCCTCGCGGTCTCTGCCTACAACGGCCCGGACGAAGACGACAGGCCGGTCCTCGAACTTCAGCTGGTGTGGCAGACCTCCGAGCTGCGGGAGACCACGATCTCGGCGCTCGTGGAGCTGCTCGGTCTGCCCGAGGCAGCGCCCGAACACGACGAGGCGACCCATCTCGACGCCCGTGCCGAAAGTCCCGTTGTACTGGAATGGGTCACCTCTGAACTAGCCGTCCGGCTGAACTGCTATCGGCCCGTCCACCGTCGAGCCGACGACAGCACGGTCTCGTTCACCGACGGCCTGGAGCTCCCCGAAGGACCGCGGCGTCCGGAAGCCGTCGTGTCAGCCGCTCTGTACTCCCGTCGGGCAGAGATCGCCGACTGGCTCAACGGCGTCAAGGGACGTGCGCCGAAGGCGAGCTCGCCTCCCGCGCTCGCGCTGGTAGAAATCGACCGGGCCGACGATTTCGCGAGCACCGAACACGATCCGAAGTTCGCACTGCGACTCGGCTTCGCCGACGCGGGCTACGTCACCCAGTTCCTCGCCGTACCCAAGAAGGTCAAGGGTTACAACACGGTCGACAACCAGCACCACCGCGCCCGCATGGCCTGGGACGACGGGCTGCGCCAGCTCGGCGCACGGGTATATCCCGAGCTCGGCATCGCCAGTGGTCTTCCCGGCGGCCTGCGCCATGCGGCCGTCTGGATGGTCCGTAGGAACCGCACCAGTAGGAACCGGTGGGCCACCGATGTACCGGTGGCGGTCCTGGTGACCCCCGAGGGCGCGGGGCTGGCCCGGATCCAGGGGTGGGACCCGAATGCCGACGACGGCGCAGGGGCCTGGGTCCCGTACCCGACCATGCTGATCAGGCTGACCCGGCTCGCCGAGGTACGTCCTCTGCTGCCCGGGCCGCGTGACGAGGAAGACGCCCCCAAGCGCCGAAGCTGGCACGCCGACCGTGCCGAACAGCGCCGTCGCGCCGAGGAATGGCTGCAGCGAATCCGCGCCTCTCTCCGGCGCGAACCCACTCTGCTCCTGGCCGAGGCCCAGAACGCCCGCTCCCACTGGACCTGGCTCCAGGACGGCCGTACCGAACCCGACCGCATGCGGGACGGTGAGGCGGATTCCCGGCGCCTCGACCCCGATCTTCGTCTCGTGCGCGTCCGCACGGGGCGCGGCAGGGAGACCCCACAGTGGTGGGGCGTCCATCCAGGCGGCGGGGCGAACGGCATTGCAGCCGGCTTGTGGCTGCCCGCTGGTCATGGCCCCGATGGGCGGGTCTTCCACTCGGCCAACTCCAAGCCGGTGCAGTTCAAGTCTTCCGCCGTCGAAGCGGACAAGCTCGCGCCACGCCCGATCCGGATGGGCAAGCGCAAGGGTGAGCCCACCATCGACACCGGAATGGTCGGATGGACTCCTGATTTCCTGGAGATCGCAGTCCTCGGCTGCCACCTCGAAGCCGGCGACGCCCCGGAGTCCTTCGCCTCCGCAGTCCACCTGCTCCGGCAGCCCCCGGACTACCCGGAGGCTCTGTCCCTGCCGCTCCCACTGCACTTGGCGGGTCTCGGCCAGGACTACGTGCTGCCGCATCGTGCGTCTCCTGAGACCTCTTCGGAAGTCTCCGAGATCTCTGACCCGGTCAAAGACTCCGACCCTGCACAGGGCCAGGCACCGGGTCTCGAAGAGGAGGCGGACGTAGTCGAGACAGCCGACCAGCTGACGCTGTTCGACAGCTGACCACCCACGGCCAGCACCCGCATCGTGAAGCCGACCGGGTGGGTCCCCCGCTCCGCGACGGCAGAGCGGGGAACGCTTTCGAGAAGATGCGGATCCGAAAGAGTCCGGGTTATGGGTGGTTGGACGGCAATCCGTTGCCGTCCACGCAGGAGGTCCTGCAGCTCCGGCCAGTGGCCGCGCTGGCGGCGGGGCGGGACCGTGAGGACGTAGCAACGCTGTTCGGGGCCGCTCAGAGCAGATGATGAGTGGTGGGCAAAGTAACAGACCGCCGGCGCCACCTCTGCCGTCTACTCCCGCCCCGCCACCACTACATCGCGTAACCCTTCCCGTCGCTCAGATCGTCGCCCGGCCAGCGGAAAGCCTCCATCCAAGCAGCCTCCGCTGGGGAGAATCCGGGGAGAATGAGGCCCGTTGGGGAGCGGCTGGGGAGGATCGGCCGTACAAACGGGCAGCACAGCGAAAGGGTCGGAAAGGCCGATCGCCGCAGGTCGGACCGTCCGTTCGGGTGATTTCCGCAGTTCAGCGGCGTGCGGGTGACGACTTCAAGAAGATCTCCTCCTGGGCCGCCATCCTCTTCGCCCCCACGCTGGTGGGAACGATCTACGGCATGAACTTCGAGAACATGCCGGAACTGAAGTGGGCAGCCGGCTACCCCTTCGCGCTCCTGCTGATGGCAGTGGTCTGCGTCAGCCTGTACGTCATCTTCAAAAAGCGCGACTGGCTGTAGCGCAGTTCGCTGCTCCGGGGTGGGAGGGTGAGCAGCACCGGGGAACGGGGCCATTGCTTCCTCGCCTGCTGTTCTGCCAGGGCCGGACGGGCGGTGTTCACGTACGGCAGGACCGTGATCGGGACGCTGATGTCAGGGGCCTCGCAGAGGATGCCGAGGGCGAGGTTGCCGGCGAAGCCGGCCGCCCCTTGTTGACCCTGCGGCCGTCGAGAGTTCCCATCACGAGGCAGCGGACCGGGCGGCGGCCCTCCAGGTCGCCCCGGTCGACGTCGTGGACGATGTCGATGTGGCGGCTGTGCACACACATGAGGCCGACGGGCCCGACGTCACGTCGGGCCCGTCGGTCGTTTTCACGGGATGCCCTCGGCGGGGTTCAGCGGCACAGGGCGGTGTCCACTGCGCGTTCGAGGTTCCTCCGGGCCGCCTCGTCAGTGAGCTGCATGGTGACCGCGATGTTGGCGGCGCGGCCGTCGTCGGTGGCGCCGCCCCGGGTCTCGTACCCCGGGAAGCTGCCGCCGTGGCCCCAGGAGAGGCCGCCGCACGGCAGCGGCCTGCTGACGAGTCCGAGTCCGTAGCGGGCGCCGGGGCCGAAGGTCGCTTCGGCGGGGACGGTGGACCGCATCTGGGCGAGCTGGGCGGAGGGCAGGAGACGGCCTGCCAGGAGTGCGCTGAAGAAGCGGTTGAGGTCGGAGCCGGTGGAGACCATCTGGCCTGCCGCCCAGCCCCAGGAGGGGTCGATCTCCGTGATGTCGTGCAGCGGCGCGTCCGCCGATTCCCGGTAGTAGCCGTGGGGATGGGCCTCCCGGATGCTCGCGTTACCAGGGGCGGGGAAGTACGTGTGGCGCAGCCCGATGGGCTTGATGACGCGCCGGTCGATCTGCTCGGCCAGGGGGCGGCCGGTGACCTTCTGGACGATCAGGCCGGCGAGCACGTAGTTGGTGTTGCTGTACTTCCAACTCGTCCCGGGCGCGAACTCGGCCGGGTGCTTGAGGGCTGTACCGAGCAGTTCGCGGGGGGTGTAGTACCTGACGTCGTCCCCGAGGTAGTTGCTGTAGTTGGGGAGTCCGCTGGTCTGCTGGAGGAGCTGGCGGACGGTGATGCGCCGTCCGTCGATCCCCTCCCCGCGGACGAGGCCGGGCAGGTAGGCGTCGACGGTGGCGTCGAGATCCATCCTCCGCTCGGCGACGAGCTGGAGGACGACGACCGCGACGAAGGTCTTGGTGTTGCTGCCGATCCGCACCTGTCCGTCGACGGGTACCGGTGCGCCGGTGGTCAGGTTGCCGAGCCCTGCGGTGTAGGGCCGGGTGCGGCCGTCACGGTCCTTGATGCTCGCCAGCGCGGCGGGCATCCCGTCGTCGCGCACCAGCGCGTTCAGGCTCTGCTGTACGGCGTCCGGCCTGGGGGAGGCGGAGGCGGCGGCCGGGGCGAGGGCGATCAGTGTCATGATGCCGATGGCCACCCCGGCTGCCGCGTGCAGGGCCCGACGCCGTTTGTCGCCCTGATGCCGGGCCGAGGAAAGAAGGCCCTGCCGGGTCTGTTCACGCATGAGTCAACTCCTGATGAATCATTGGGCTATTGCTCGGCTTGCCGGCTTGCCGGGTGCCTGATTCATCCGCACAGGGCCTTGTCCACGGCGTCCTTGACGTGCTGCACGGCTGCCTCCTCAGTCGGGATGCTGGTGACCGTGACGTTGGCGGCGCGCCGGCCGTCTTCGGTGACACCACCCCGGCTCTCGTAGCCCGCTATGTCGCCGCCGTGGCCCCAGTAGACGCCGCCGCACGACAGCGGCCTGCTCGTGAGCCCCAGCCCGTAGCGGAGGCCGGAGGTCCCGGCGGGGACGGTCGTGCGCATCTGGGCGAGCTGGGCCGCCGGGAGGAGGCGGCCGGCGAGGAGCGCGGTGAAGAAGCGGTTGAGGTCGGAGTTGGTGGAGATCAACTGGCCTGCTGCCCAGCCCGCGGAGGGGTCCATCTCCGTGAAGTCGCGCAGCGGCCCGTCCTGCGGGCTGCGGTGGTAACCCTGCGGGTGCGGCTCTCGGATGGTCACCTCCCCGGGGGCGGGGAAGTAGGTGCGGCTCAGCCCGATGGGCTTGATGATGCGCCGGTCCATCTCCTCGGCGAGGGGGCGGCCGGTGACCTTCTGTACGATCAGGCCGGCCAGGACATAGTTGGTGTTGCTGTACCCCCACGTCGTCCCCGGAGTCGCGTCGGCCTTGTACCGGAGGGCGATGTCGAGCAGCTCTCGGGGCTCGAAGTACCGGTTCCTGATCTCGCCGTCGTCGACGTGGATGCCGTAGTCGGGGAGCCCGCTGGTGTGCTGGAGGAGCTGTCGGACGGTGATGTGGCGCCCGTCGATCCCCTCGCCGCGGACGAGGCCGGGCAGGTAGGTGTCGACGGTGGCGTCGAGGCCGATCTTCCCTTCGCCGACCAGCTGCAGGACCACGACCGCCGTGAACGTCTTGGTGTTGCTGCCGATCCGCACCTGGCCGTCCCTGGGCACCTTCGAGCCGGTGGTCAGATCTCCGACTCCTGCGGTGTAGGTGCGGGGGCGGCCGTCACGGCCCTGAACGCTCGCCAGCGCGGCGGGCATCCCGTCGTCGCGCACGAGTACGTTCAGGGCCTGCTGAACTGCGTCCGGCCTGGCGGCGGCAGTAGCGGAGGCGGCGGAGTTGGAGGCGGAGACGGGTGGGGCGAGGACGCCCAGCGTCATGACGCCGATGGCCATCACGGTCGCGGCCGACACTGCTCGTCGCCGCCTGCCGCCCTGCTGCCGGATCGAGGAACGAAGGCGCTGCCTGGTCTGGGCACGCATGAGTCAACTCCTGGGAATCGTGGGGTCTGGGCACGATCCTGGTTTCCAGGGCCCTTCGACCGCATCACGGGAAGGCAGGAGAAATCGCTCCCCCGATCGGGGGAGGCTGCCGGTGGGCTGCCCGGCGATACTGGCGACCATGATCAGGGGAATTCGGCTGCTGCTCCGCGGCTCCACGTATTCGGGTGTGCTGTTCGCCTATTGCGGCGCGCTGGCGAGCCTTCCGCTCCTGCCTCTCGCCCTGTTGCCGGCGCTGTCGTGGCGATCCGCACCGCAGAGCGTGCAGATCGCCATGGCCCTGCTGGTCTGGGCGGTACTGGTCGGCGTGGTCGGACTGGCGCGCCCCGTACGGCGGGCGCTGGTCGTGTCCGCCCGCCGGCTGCTGCGGGTGCCGCTGCCGAATCCGGTGGCCGGTCGCCGGACTCCGGGTTCCCTCGGCCTCGGCCGCTGGCGGACCCCGCTCTGGCTGGTGCTGCACGTGGCCGTCGGGTGGACGGGGGCGCTGGCGAGCGGGGTGCTCTTCGTCATGGGCTTTTCTGTGCCGGGGAACTGGCTCGGCGGCGAGGTGCGGGCGAGTCTGTTCGGCACGTCGGTCCGGGTGTCGGGCGGGTGGAGCTGGGTGGTGGCCGCCGTGTGCATTCTGCTGGCGGTGGCCGTCTGCGTACTGGTGACGAAGGCCCTGCGGTGGTCGGCGCCGCGGCTGCTGGGGCCGTCGGCCGCCGAGCGGCTCGCGCTGGCTGCCGAGCGGGAGCTGCTGCTGGCCGAACGCAACCGGATCGCCCACGAGTTGCACGACTCGATCGGGCACACACTGACGGCGGCCACCATCCAGGCGGCGGTGGCGGGTGAGGTGCTCTCCGCCGACCCGGCGGCGGCGCGGGCCGCCATGCGCAGCATCGAGGAGTCGACGCGGGCCGCCCTGGAGGACCTGGACTACGTACTCGGAGTGCTGCGCGAGGAACAGTCGGGGACAGCGCCGACCCGGACCCTGGCCAACCTCCCCGAGCTGCTGGACCGCCTGCGCCACGCGGGGGCGGTGGTGGAACCGGAGCTGTCGGGCGCGTGGGCGCAGGTCCAGGGGACGCTCTCCCGGGCGGCGTACCGGATACTCCAGGAGGCGCTGACGAACGCGCTGCGCCACGGGGCCGGCGGCCCGATCGAGGTCCGGGTGGCGGCCGGGCCGGGCGGACTGGATCTCACGGTGGTCAACCGGACCGGGGCACGGACGGGGCCGGGCACGGCCCGGGGAGTCTTCCCTACCTCCGGCCACGGTCTGCCCGGACTGGCCGAGCGCGTCCGGCTGCTGCACGGCGAGTTCCAAGCCGGCCCGGACGGGACGCAGCACTGGCGGCTGGCCGTGCGGCTGCCGGTACGCGTGTCCGCGTGAGTGGGTCCGACATGGGTGACGGCGTAGCGCTGCCCGCCATCACCGGCCCCGACGTCACCCTCCTGATCGCGGACGACGACGAGGTCACCCGCAGCGGCCTGCGCATGCTGCTCGCTGCACAGCCCGGGATCACGGTGGTCGGAGAAGCAGCCGACGGCGTCGAGGCGCTCGAACGGGCGCGGAGCCTGCGGCCGGACGTGGTCCTGATGGACGTCCGGATGCCGCGCCTCAACGGGATCGAGGCCACCCGCCAACTGCTGGCCGAAATGGCCGAACCGCCGAAGGTGGTGGTGATCACCACCTTCGAGAACGACGGCTACGTCACCGCCGCGCTCAGCGCGGGCGCCAGCGGCTTCGCGCTCAAGCGCCTCCCCGTCCGCCGGATCGCCGAAGCGGTCCGGGTGGTGGCCGCGGGCGAAGCGGTCCTCTTCCCGGCCGCACTGGGCCGCATGGTTGCCCCCCGCCCGCTGGGCTCCGCCAAGGCCCTGCCGCAGGCCGCCCTGACCGGCCGGGAGGAGGAGGTGCTGCGCCTCATGGCCACCGGGCTCTCCAATCCGGAGATCGCGGAATCCCTCACGGTGAGCCTGGAGACGGTCAAGACCCACGTCGGAAACGTGCTGACCAAGCTCGGCGCGCAGAACCGGACCCATGCGGTCGTGATCGCGTACGAGTCCGGCCTGGTCGTCCCGGGCTTCGCCGACTGATCGGCTTCCGCTCCTCTTCGCGGCCGCCCGGCAGCCGTGGCTGGGGAGAATCCGGGGAGAATGACGCCGTGTCGGGGAGCGGCTGGGGAGGATCAACCGCCCCAACGGGCAGCGCCGCGAAAGGGCCAGAGAGACGGATCGCCGCAGGTCAGGGCGACTCTTCAGGCGATTTCCGCAGGTCAGCGGTGTGAGGGTGACGACTTCAAGAAGATCTCCTCGTGGGTTCCGCGGGCCGGCAGGCTCGGGGACGCTGCTCCGGGCGCACGCTGGGCAGCGAGGGCGGTGATGACGCGGGGGCAGGGGCACGGGAGTCGGCGGGCAGGGACGGCCTTCCGGTCGCCGCCCGGGAGGGAGCATGCAACTAGCTTTCACGCGAGGGCACTTGATCGGGCATACGGCCATTGCCACCGCACCGCTACAGCCGTACTCGTTGCCGCCGGGCCCTCGGCGAAGGCACCGGCCGCGGCAGCACCGAGCACTCCCGCCGCCGAGATCGCACCGAGCCGGGCGGGCCGACGCGGCCGTTCTCGGCCCCGCCGACCCGGGCGTCGTCGGCACCGGGCCCGACAAGGCGGTCGCTTCCCCGAGGGCGGGCAGGCGGATTCGGACCGGCCGGGGCCGCCGGGATCCGCGACGCGGTCCAGACGTACCCTCTGCCCCACGTACTGAGCGGACGCCTTGGGCGCGAGGACCCCGAGGCGGCCCGGTCAGCCGGGGCGGTGCAGGGGCAGGCCGCGGAGGATGAGGTGGATGCCGAGGGTGAAGCCGCGGGTGTCCAGGGTGGGGAGGCCGTCGGGGTGGGCGGCCGAGGCGGCGAGGGCGGCGGCCAGGGCCGGGTAGCGGGGGTCGTACCGCTCCGGGGGGAGGACGAAGCCGGCCGTGAAGGTCTCCAGGGCGGAGCCGAGTACGAGGTTGTCGATGGCGGCGGCGGCCTCGGCGGCCTCGGCCGGTGCGCAGCCGGCCCGGGTCAGCGCGCCGAGCAGGGCGTCGTAGCCGCGCAGGGCCTTGTCGGAGGCGACCCGGCGGCGGGCGACCAGCGGGATCATGTGCGGGTAGCGGAGGTAGACGCCGCGGTAGCCGTGGGCGTACGCGGCGATGCCGGCCGCGCCGCCCGGGTCGGTCAGCGGGCCGAGGTCGATCTCGTCGTTGATCAGCTCCGCGACCGCGTCGAGCAGGTCTTCCTTGGACGCCACGTGGTGGTACAGGGAAGCGCCGCGCACCCCGAGCCGGTCGGCGATCGTACGCATCTTCAGGGCTTCGACGCCCTGTTCGTCCAGCAGGTCCAGAGCCGCGCGGGCGATGAGCGCGCGGCTGAGGAGGTTCTGGCTCGGCCGTGCCATCGCGGGCTCCCTCGTCTCGGGTTGCAGGTTACCTGCCGGGAACGCTTCACAAGCCGTTGGGAGCACCGCTACATTCACGCCACCTCGTTTTCCTAACGCGGTTAGATTTAGCGCGCCGGCGCCGCTCTCGGCTGCCCGCGCGCCCGGTGAGGTGATCATGAACGACACGTCGAACCCCGATTCCGACGCCGCGCGGCTGCACGCGCTCGGCTACCGCCAGGAGCT
The DNA here is from genome assembly GCF_055567555.1 of Streptomyces sp. NPDC026522. Lineage (NCBI taxonomy): Bacteria > Bacillati > Actinomycetota > Actinomycetes > Kitasatosporales > Streptomycetaceae > Streptomyces > Streptomyces sp. NPDC026522. The sequence goes on along the minus strand of NZ_JBVHQF010000001.1, from coordinate 56,411 downwards.
GCGGCGCAGCCTGGGTGTCCTCGGGAACGTCTCGATGGGGTTCGCGGTGGTGTCCCCCGTCGTGGCCCTGTACGCCGTCTCCATGGTGGGGACCACGGTGGCCGGCCCGATGTGGGTGTGGGCGCTGCCGCTGGTGCTCGTCGGCCAGTGCCTGGTCGTCAACGTCTACGCGGAGCTGACCTCGCAGTGGCCGCTGGCGGGCGGCCCGTACCAGTGGGGCAGGCGGCTGCTCGGCCCGGCCTTCGGCTGGCTGGGCGGCTGGGTCTGGCAGTTCGCCGTCATGTTCGGCAACACCACGGTGGCGTACCTCGCGGCGCCCTGGGTGTACGCGCTCTTCGGGGCCGTGCCGACGCCCGGCGGACTGGTCGCGGTGGCCGTCGCCATCCTGCTCGCCTGCATGCTGGTCAACGCCTACGGGATCACCATCCTGCGCTGGTTCGTATCCCTCGGGATCGCCGCGGAAGCGGTCGCCTCCGTACTGGTCGGCCTGATCCTGCTGCTCTTCTTCCGCGAGCACGGCTTCCCGCTGTTCACCGAGACGCTCGGCGCCGAGGCGCTGTCCGGCGGTTCCACCGTCGCCGGCTTCCTCGCGGCCGTGGCCGTGGCCGGCTGGGCGTTCATCGGCTTCGACGCCTGCGTGTCGACCGCGGAGGAGACCAAGGACGCCGGCCGCCAGGTGCCGCGCGCCATGTGGTGGGCGCTGCTGAGCGTCGGCGCCGTCGTCATCCTCAACGCGATGGCCGTGGCGCTGGCCCACCCGCACCCGGAGGCGGTGGTGGCCGGCCAGGACGTCGACCCCGTCACGACGGCCGTGGTGCACGCCTTCGGCGGCTGGTCGGACAAGCCGTTCGTGGTGGTGGTCCTGGTCGGGTTCCTGGCCTGCGCGATGGCCTCCCAGGGCGGGGCGGCCCGCGGCCTGTTCTCGCTCGCCCGCGACGGGGTCTTCCCGTTCTCCCGGCACGTGCGCAAGGTCAACGGGCGCAAGGCCCCCATCGGCGGCCTGGTCGCCTCCACCCTCATCAGCGGCAGCGCCCTCGCCCTCGGGCTCAACGCCACCGCCATCGGCAGCCTCATCTCCTTCGGCACCGCCGCCACGTACCTGCCCTTCTTCCTCGTCTCCCTCGCCGCGCTCATCGCCCGGCTGCGCGGGACCTGGGTGCCCGCCGGCCACATCCGGCTGGGCGCCAAGGGCACCTTCCTCAACGTCCTCGCCGTGGCCTGGACGGCCTTCGAGGTGGTGAACGTCTGCTGGCCGCGCACGGTCCTCGCACCGCCGGACGCCCCCTGGTACCAGGTGTGGGCCGCCCTGCTCGGCACCGGCGCCGTGCTCGGCACGGGCCTGGTCTACCTGGCCGTGCGCCGCCCGCACCACCGGCTGCGCGGCGACGGTACGGAGGCCTGCGCGCCGCCGCTCCCCGAGGAGCCGGCGGTCGCCGCCGAACTCCCCTGAGGCTGCCCCTGATACGGGGGCGGCGCCGAGCCGTCGGCGCCGCCCCGCCCACCCGCACACCGACCTCCCGGAGGGACCCCGTCATGGACCTGCCCCGCACCACCCGCCGCACGTTCTGTACGACCGCGCTGACCGCCGCCGCGACCGGCTTCCTCGCCTCCCTCGGCACCGGAACGGCCTCGGCCCTGCCCGCCGACGGCACGCTCACCGTCCCCGCCGAGTGGGAGAGGCACTCCGGCTGCGTCATGGCCTGGCCCTGGGACCGCACGGACGGGTGGGGCGGGCTGCTCCCCCAGGTGCAGGCCGAGGTGGCCGCCGTCGCCAAGAGCATCGCGCGCTTCGAGACCGTCCTGATGTTCGCCGAACCCGGTACGGTCGCCGATGCCCGCCGCCAGTGCGGATCCTCCGTCACCGTCGTCGAGTACCCGGTCAACGACTGCTGGGCCCGGGACACCGGGCCGATCTTCGCGCTGGACGCGGCCCGCACCCAGCGCACGGGATTGGACTTCCGCTTCAACGGCTGGGGCAACAAGTACCCGTACGACAAGGACGACCTGCTGCCGGTCGGCGTCTGCTCCTACCTCTCCGTACCGCGCAAGCCGGTGGACCTCGTACTGGAGGGCGGCTCCGTCATCACCGACGGCCAGGGCACCCTCATCACCACCGAGGAATGCCTGCTCAACCCGAACCGCAACCCCGGGCTGACCCGCGCGCAGATCGAGGCCGCGCTGCTCGCCGCGTACGGGGCGAGCAAGGTGGTCTGGCTGCCGTACGGGCTGGACAACGACCTGATCACCAACGGGCACGTCGACCTGGTCGCCGCCTACCTCGGCCCGGCGAGGGTCCTGCTGCACACCCAGCCGGACACCGCCAGCCCCAACCACGCGCGCATGGAGGCCAACCGGGCCGTGCTCCAGGCCGCCACCGACGCCCGCGGCCGGCGTTTCCTGATCGAGGAACTCCACCAGCAGCCCCACTTCCAGGTGAACGGGGCGCTCGTGGACACCTTCAGCTACACGAACTACTACCTGACCAGCGGCAGCGTCGTCGTCCCCACGGCGCAGGAACCGGACGACGCCGCCGCGCTGTGCCGGTACGCCGAGCTCTTCCCCGGCCGGGAGGTCGTCGGCATCCCGGCCCGCACCCTGGCCTGGGGCGGGGGCGGCGTCCACTGCATCACCCAGCACGTCCCCGCGGTGTCGTAAGGGCGAAGGAGTAACGGCGAAGGAGCAAGGACGAAGGCGTGAGACGGACGGACCACCCCCGCAGCCCGCGGGGGTGGTTCTTGAATGGTCGCTCATGTATTGTTCGATCCATGCCCCGACCCCGCGAGTTCGAACCCGAAGCCGTACTGGACCAGGCCATGCTGCGGTTCTGGGAGCGCGGGTACCGGGCGACCTCCATCGAGGACCTGGTGAAGGCGACCGGGGTGAAGCCGGGCAGTCTCTACGGCGCCTTCCCGGGCGGCAAACACACCTTGTTCCTGAAATCGCTGGAGCGCTACTCCCAGCTGGTCGTCCCCCAGAAGCTCGGCGAGCTGGAGGAGCCGGACGCCTCGGTGGCCGAGATCCGGGGCTACTTCGACGGGCTCGTACAGGACCTGCTCAGCCCCGAGGGCCGACAGGGCTGCCTGCTCGTCAACACCGCGATCGAGCGGGCCGCCGAGGACGACGAGGCGGCAGCTGCCGTACGGGGCCACCTGGCCCGGCTCGAACGGTGCATGACCCACGCCCTCGGGAACGCGGCGCGCCGGGGTCAGGTACGCGCCTGCCTGGATCCCGTCGGCAGCGCCAAGCTGCTCGTCGCGACCTGCCAGGGGCTGATGGTCGTCGGCAAGGCGAACCCCGACGAAACGCTCCTGCGGGCGATCGTCGACAACGCCTTCGCCGCCCTCGCCTGACGGCGGGAACTCCTCGGGCCACCCGTGCGGTGGCCCTTTTCCGGCACTCATACTTGAATGACTACTCAAGAACGGAACCCGCACATGAAGGCCATCGTCATCTCCGCCCACGGCGGCCCCGAGGTCCTCACCCCCACCGAACTCCCCGACCCGGTCCCCGCCGACGGCGAAGTACTGATCCGCGTCAAGGCGTTCGGCCTCAACCACGCCGAGGCGTACATGCGCAGCGGGGCGTGGGGCGAAGTGGCGGCCGTCCCCGGGATCGAGTGCGCCGGCGTGGTCGAGCACGACCCCTCCGGCCGGCTGGCCACCGGTACCCGGGCGGTCGCGATCCTCGGCGGCATGGGCCGGACCCGCAACGGCAGCTACGCGGAGCTGGTGACCGTACCCGCGACCAACGTGGTGGCGGTGCGCTCGACGCTGGGCTGGGCCGAACTGGCCGCGGTGCCCGAGGTCTACGCGACCGCCTGGAGCGGCCTGTTCGGCAATCTGGACCTGCGGCCGGGCGAGACGGTCCTGGTGCGGGGGGCGACCTCCGCGCTCGGCCAGGCCGCCGTCGGCCTCGCCGTGGACCACGGGGCGACCGTGCTGGCCACGACCCGCAACCCGGCGCACGCCGGGCTGTTGAAGGAGCTCGGCGCGGACGACGTACTCATCGACGACGGCGCGCTCGCCGCGCCGGTCCGCGAACGGGGGCTCGGCGTCGATGCGGTGTTCGACGTCGTCGGCAACAGCGTCCTGCGCGACTCCCTCGCCCTGGTCCGGCCCCGTGGCCGGGTGTGCCAACTCGGCTTCCTCGGCGGGTTCGGGCCGGTACGCGACTTCGACCCGATCGCCGACCTCCCCAGCGGGGTGCGACTGAGCTTCTTCGGCAGCGCCTTCGTCCTGGGCACCGCCGCGTTCCCGCTCTCCGACGTGCCGCTGGAGGAGATCTACGCCAAGGCCGCGGCCGGAGTCCTGCGGGCCCGGCCCAAGCGGGTCTTCGGCTTCGAGGAGATCGTCGAGGCGCACCGGGTCATGGAGGCCGGTGCGGCGCTCGGCAAGATGGTCGTCACCGTCGGCTGAACCGGACACGGCGCCGCGCCCGGCTTCGAGCCGGGCGCGGCGCCGTGTCGGCGGCCGGGGTTACTCGACCGTCGTCCAGTCGAGGGTGCGTTCCACCGCCTTCTTCCAGCCCGCGTACCCTTCCTGGCGCCGGTCCTCGGACCACTGGGGCTCCCAGCGCTTGGACTCCTGCCAGTGGGTGCGCAATTCGTCGGTGTCGGCCCAGAAGCCGGTGGCCAGTCCGGCCGCGTAGGCGGCGCCGAGGGCGGTCGTCTCGGCGACCACCGGGCGGCTGACGGGGACGCCGAGGACGTCGGCCTGGATCTGCATGCACAGGTCGTTGGCGGTGACGCCGCCGTCGACCTTGAGCACGTCGAGGTGGACCCCGGAGTCCTGTTCCATGGCCTCGACCACGTCGCGGCTCTGGTAGCAGATGGCTTCGAGGGTCGCCCGGGCCAGGTGGCCGCTGTCGTTGTACCGGGCCAGGCCGACGATCGCGCCGCGGGCGTCGGAACGCCAGTACGGGGCGAACAGGCCCGAGAAGGCCGGTACGAAGTACATGCCGCCGTTGTCCTCGACGGTCCGGGCCAGCCGCTCGCTCTCGGCGGCGTCCTTGATGATCTTCATCTGGTCGCGCAGCCACTGCACGGCGGAGCCGGTGACGGCGATCGAGCCCTCCAGGGCGTAGATCGCGGGGCTGTCGCCGAACTGGTAGGCCACCGTGGTCAGCAGACCGTGCTGCGAGCGGACCAGCTCGGTACCGGTGTTGAGCACCAGGAAGTTGCCGGTGCCGTAGGTGTTCTTGGCCTCGCCGGGCGCGTAGCAGACCTGTCCGACGGTCGCCGCCTGCTGGTCGCCGAGGACCCCGGTGATGGGGATCGCGGCGCGCAGCGGGCGGGAGGTACGGGTCTCCCCGTAGGCCTCCCGGTGGGAGGACGGGTTGATCTTGGGGAGCATGGCCCGGGGGACGCCGAAGAATCCGAGCAGTTCCTCGTCCCAGTCCAGGGTTTCGAGGTTCATCAGCATCGTGCGGCTGGCGTTGGTGACGTCGGTCGCGTGGATTCCGCCGTCCGGGCCCCCGGTGAGGTTCCACAGGACCCAGCAGTCCGTGTTGCCGAAGAGGGCGTTGCCCGCCTCGGCCGCCTCGCGCACGCCGTCGACGTTCTCCAGGATCCACTGGATCTTGCCGCCGGAGAAGTACGTGGCCGGCGGCAGCCCCGCCTTGCGGCGGATGGTGTCGCCCTGGCCGGAGCGGTCGAGGGCCGCGGCGATGGAGTCGGTCCGGGTGTCCTGCCAGACGATGGCGTTGTAGTAGGGACGGCCGTTGCGGGGGTCCCAGACCACGGTGGTCTCGCGCTGGTTGGTGATGCCGATCGCCGCGAGGTCGGCCGGGGACAGGTTCCCGTGCCGCAGGGCGTTCTGGATCACCGAGTTGGTCCGTTCCCAGATCTCCACGGGGTCGTGTTCGACCCATCCCGAACGCGGGAGGATCTGGGCGTGTTCCAGCTGGTGCTTCGCCACTTCGTTACCGGCGTGGTCGAAGATCATGAAACGGGTGCTGGTGGTTCCCTGGTCCACCGCGCCGACGAAGTCCGCCATGGGGGTGCCGCCTCTCCTGTGGGATGGCCTGCTCGCTGCCTCGGGCAGCCGTGGTCACGCCTCCGGTCCCTCGGGGGCCGGCACGCGTCCGGGAGGCTCCGGCTCGGCGGTCGGCAGGAACCTGCCGACGAAGAACTTGTACAGGGCCGCTCCGACGAGTCCGCCGATGAACGGACCGATGATCGGGACCCAGAAGTAGAAGTTGCCGTACTGATCTCGCCACGCATGGCTGTAGCCCGTGATGAAGCTGGCCAGACGGGGGCCGAAGTCGCGGGCCGGGTTGATCGCGTAACCCGCGTCGGTGCCCCAGGCCATGCCGATCGCCACGACGACCAGGCCGATGATGAACGGGGCCAGGTTGGCGCCGGGAGGCGTGCCCAGCAGGTCCGTGATGGCCAGGATCAGGAACAGCAGGATCGCGGTGCCGATGATCTGGTCCCGGAGCGCCCCCCATTCGGTCACCGGCAGATTCGGATTGCCGTTGGCGGGGAGGGTGGAGAAGACGCCCTGCGTCTTCGTGTGCGTGGGGTCGATCGTCGAGAGCGCCTCGCTGTAGTTCCAGCGCACCAGCAGGGCGGCCACGAAGGCGCCCGCCGTCTGCGCGAGCGCGTAGGGCGCGACCCTGCTCCAGGGGAACCCCTTGAACGCGGCGAGCGCCACGGTCACGGCGGGGTTGAGGTGCGCGCCGCTGAGCCGTGCCGCGACGTAGACACCGAGGGTGACGCCCAGGCCCCAGGCCCAGGCGATGCTGTCGTGGTTGCCGAGGCCGCCGGGGGGATCCGTAAGACCTCCGCCGGCCACCACCTGGGCCACCACGCCGCACCCGAAGAGGATGAGGATCATGGTGCCCGCGAATTCGGCCGACAGTTCAGCGACCAAACCTGGCATTTTCATCCGCTTGACCATCGAAGCCCGCTTCCCGCCGGCCCAGGGCCGGCCGTGGACTGCCCGGGTCCTCCCCGCTTCTCACGATAGGACGATCACCGGCGAACCGCACGACGGTTCTACCGCGGGCGGCCGGGGCTCGGGGGCCGGCCGGGTCGGGCGCGCCGTTTCGCGGTCAGCCGACGCTCCACGACCAGGTGTGGTCGGCGCCGACCAGGCACGCGAGGACGACGAGGTCGGCGACTCCGAGCGCGAACCCGAGGCGGGCGCGGCCGGGACGGCTCGTGCCACGGCGCAGGGCGAGTACGGCGAGGACCATCGAGGCCGGGCCGAGGAGGAGGTTCATCGCGAGCAGGCCGACCAGGCCGAGCAGGAAGGAGGCGACGGCCATGCCGTCGGCCTCGCGGCCGCGGGCGCGGGCCGGGGGCGGGGCGGAAGCAGCGGCGGGACGGTCGGCGGTCAGCGTGCGGTCGGGGCCGAGGACGCGGTCGACGGTACTTCGGGTGCTCATGACGAACCTTCCTGTCGGTGGGACCGGCGGTGGTGGCGGCCGGAGCGTTCGCGGATCGCGAAGACCAGCAGCCAGCAGGCGATGGCGGCCGTCGCGGCGAGCGAGACGGGGGCCGATACGTGGGCCACGGTCCCCAGGAGGACCCCCATCAGCATCAGGGCCGCTACGAGGAAGAGCATCGTGCTCCCTCCGGAAATAGGTGACAGTTGTTCACTGACTACCCAGTCTAATAGTGCTCATGCGGTCCCGTGTGGCGCGGGGGTTAACTTTCCGTCATGAGTCAGACCGCCGGAGCCCGACAGCTCCAACGCCTCAAGACCCGCCGCGCCCTGCTCGACGCCGCCCTGGCCCTCCTGGAGGAACAGAGCCTGGGCAGCCTCGGCCTGCGCGAGGTGGCCCGCGCGGCGGGCGTGGCACCGACCGCCTTCTACCGGCACTTCCGCGACATCGAGGACCTCGGCATCGCACTGGTGGACGAGGCGCTGGAGAACCTGCACGCCACGGTCCGCTCCACGCTCGCCACCTCGGGCGACGCCGAGGAACGCATCGCCACCGCGGTGGAGTTGATGGCCGCCCTGGTACGCGCCTACCCCGCGCACATCCGCTTCATCGTCCGGGAGCGGCACGGGGGCGTGCGCCGGGTCCGGGAGGCGGTGACGGCCCAGCTCGACGCGTTCGCGGGCGAAGTGGCCGAAAGCCTCGGGTCCGACCCGCTCGGTGCCGGCTGGAGCCGCGAGGACCTGCTGATGCTGGCCCGGCTGTACGTCGACCACATGGTGATGACGGCCTCCGCGTTCCTGGCGGCGGCCATGGACGACGGCGAATGGGACGCCGTCACCCGCACCGCCTTGCGCCAGCTGCGGCTCATCCACGCGGGGCGGGTGCACTGGGCCCCCGCGGAGCACGGGGCCCCGGCCGGCTGACCGGGGGCCGCCGCTATCCCGTGCCCCCGTACCCCGTGCCGGCCCGGCAGGTTCAGCCGAGTGTCGCGATGTCGATCACGAAGCGGTAGCGGACGTCGGAGCCGAGGACTCGCTCGTACGCCTCGTTGATCTTCTCGGCCGGGATCGGTTCGATCTCCGCGCCGACCCCGTGCCCGGCACAGAAGTTCAGCATCTCCTGGGTCTCGGGGATGCCGCCGATCATCGAGCCGGCGAAGGAGCGGCGCCGCGACATCACGGAGAAGGCGTTGACGGCCAGCGGCTCCGGCGGGGCCCCGACGTTGACCATGGCGCCGCCGAGGGCGAGCAGCGAGAGGTAGGCGTCCAGGTCGAGCCGGGCGCTCACCGTGTTCAGGATGACGTCGAAGGAGCCCGCGAGGTGTTCGAACGTGCCCGGGTCGCTGGTGGCGTAGTAGTCGTCGGCGCCCAGGCGCAGCCCGTCGGCCTGCTTCTTGAGGGACTGGGACAGCACGGTGACCTCGGCGCCCATGGCGTGGGCGAGCTTGACGCCCATGTGGCCGAGCCCGCCGAGGCCGACGACGGCCACCTTCTTGCCGTGGCCGGCGCCCCAGCGCTTGAGCGGCGAGTAGGTGGTGATGCCGGCGCACATCAGGGGGGCGGCCTCGTCGAGCGCGAGCCCCTCGGGGACGGCGAGGACGAAGTCCTCGTTGACGACGATGTGGGTGGTGTAGCCGCCGTTGGTGTTGGTGCCGTCCCGGTCGACCGAGCCGTAGGTGAAGACGGTCCCGTTCAGGCAGTACTGCTCCTCCCCCGAGCGGCACGGAGGGCACTCGCGGCAGGAGTTGACCATGCAGCCGACCCCGACCCGGTCACCGACGGCGTGCCTGGTGACGTCCGGACCGGTCTCGGCCACCACCCCGGTGATCTCGTGTCCGGGGGCGACGGGATAGGTCACGGGGCCCCACTCGCCGCGCACGTGGTGGATGTCGGAGTGGCAGATGCCGCAGTACTTGATGTCGATCAGGACGTCGTGCGGCCCGACGTCGCGCCGTTCGACGGTGGCCGGGGCGAGCGGTGCGGTGGCGGAGGTGGCGGCGTACGCCTTGGCGGTGCTCATGTCGTGCCTCCATGCAAAACGAATGGGGCGGCCGGATACGGCTCGGGAGCGGGGCCGCGGGAACGCGGCCGAGGGGCGGCGGGCCGGACCCGCCACCGGGGCCCGTCGGGGCAGCGGCTCGGTTTTCACCGTACGTCCGTGGCGCCGTGCACGCTGGCCCGGCGGCGGGCGCCGCAGGTCACCGGCCCCGGGCCGGCCGTCCGGGCCTCAGAGGAGCCGCTCCGGGAGCGGGCCGGGCGCGACCGGGTGGGAGCGGACGGCGCCCTCCGGGGTCACGTACTCGACCTCCCCCATCGGGTCGGCGGTGACCTCGCCGACCACCGCGGCCCGCCCGCCGTACGGGTGGGCGCGCAGGGCCGCCAGGACCGGTCCGGTGCGCCCGGGCGGGACGAACAGGCACAGGCAGCCGGCGCAGGCGGCGTCCAGCGCGGCCAGCCCCCGGGCGGCGAGGGCGACGCGCGCCTCGTACCGCACGGGCAGCGCGGCCTCTTCCACCCGCAGGGTCAGTCCGCGCCCGGCGGCGGTCCGGCGCAGCACCTCCGCCAGGCCGCCCGCGGTCACCGGCCGTGCGTGCCGGATCCCGGGCTGCGCCGCCCGCAGCAGGCCGGCCAGGGGCGCGCAGTCGCTCGGCACGTGGTGTTCGTACCCGAGGCCGTCGCGCAGCGAGACGAGGTGCGCGGCGTGGCTGCCCAGCGGTCCGGTCACCAGGATGCGGTCGCCGGGCCGGATCAGGGCGACGCCCAGGGGCGGCCCGGCGGGGGCGCCGAAGGCGGTGGCGGTGACGAAGACCCGGTCGGCTTCGCCCGCGCGGACCACCTGGGTGTCGACGGCGGCGATGGTGACCCCGGCCTCGGCGGCGGCGGCGCGTACGGAGGCGGTCAGGCGGCGGACGAGGTCCATGGGCAGGCCGGCCTCCAGCACGAGGGCGAGGGCGATGTGCCGGGGTTCGGTTCCGGTGGCGGCCAGTTCGTTGACGGCTCCGCACACGGCGACGCGGCCGATGTCGCCGTTGCCGAAGAACGGCGGATCGACCACGTACGTCCTGGTCACGGTCCGCAGGGCGGGCACGGCTCCCGGCGCGAGGGTCTCCTCGACCAGGGTCCGCGCGTGCGGGCCGAACCCGACCTGGGCCGTGTCCCAGTCGTGTGTGTACGTCACGAAAGCCATCCCCCGATGCCCACGAGCCCCGACCTGCCCATCATCCAGCGATGCGGGGGCGGGGCATACCCGTGTCCGGGCGACGGCCCTGTTGAGGGGTCAGTAGGGGCGCGGGACGTGGCGGTCGTGGCCGCGGAGCAGGAGGACGGCCAGCGCCGTGGCCGCGGCCGGGAGGACGGCGAAGCCGGCGAGCATGCCCAGTCCGGCGGTGGCGGTCTGCGGGGCGGCGTGGCCGGTGCCGGAGGAGACGTAGCCGGAGAGCTGGAGGACCAGTCCGTAGAGGAGCGGGCCGACGGCGACGCCGAGGCCCTCGCCGGTGCTGAACAGGCCGGACAGCACGCCTGCCTGACGGGCTGCGGGGTCATCCGGCTCCGGGGCCACGCAGTCGGGCAGCATGGCGTAGAGGAACAGGAGCTGGCCCGCGTGGCCGGTGCCGGCCAGCGCCATGGTGAGGAGCACCGCCCCCTCGGGCAGGGCGGGGGCCGCGAGGAAGAGCAGGCATCCGGTGGCGAAGAGCGCGGAGGCGAGCGTGTGTCCGCGGCGGCCGCGCAGCCGTGACCACAGCGGCACGGTCAGCAGGTTCGGCGCGACGAACGCCGCGATCAGGGCGCCGACGCCGGTGGAGTCGTGCAGGACGTGCCCGGCGAAGTAGGGGGCGCCCGCGAGCAGGACACCGGTGGCGACGGACTGGACGACCACGCACCGCAGCAGCGCGGCGAAGGCCGGGTTGCCGCGGGCGGCGGCGAACCGGCGGCGCAGGCCGGGCTCGTCCGGCCGGGCCACCGGACCGCCGCCGCCCGCGCTCGGGGCACGTCCGCCGCCACCGCCGCCGGTCGTGCCGGCGAAGACGCAGAGGGTGCCGAGCGCGATGACCGCGCCGCCGAACACCCCGGCCCAGCGGTGGCCCGCGAGGCCCCCGCCGCCGGCGTCGACGAGGGCGGGGCCGGCCGCTCCGGTGACCAGCGCGGCCACCCCGATCACGGCGACCCGGCCGCCCGCCAGCCGCATCCGGTCCCGGGGCACGTCGGTGAGCTCGGCGGGCATGGCGACGTACGGGACCAGGAAGAAGGCGAAGGCGGTGGCGGTGAGCAGGTAGCCGGCCGCGGTGAACCAAGCGCCGGCGGTGCCCCCGAGCGGGCCCGCGAAGGTGAGCGCGAAGGCCAGGGCCATCACCAGGCCCCCGGCGAGCACGTAGGGGCGGCGGGCGCCCCAGCGGGTCCGGGTACGGTCGCTCGCCCGGCCGACGAGCGGGTTGAGGAAGGCGTCCCAGGCCTTGGGTACGAAGACCACGGCGCCGGCCAGCGCGGCGCCGACGCCCAGGGTGTCCGTGAGGTAGGGGAGCAGCAGCAGCCCGGGCAGGGTGGTGAACGTCCCGGTGACCAGCGATCCCGACGCGTACCCCAGCCGGAGCCGGACGGACAGTCCCCCGGCGGCCGCGGCCCGCGGCCCCGCCGGCGTGCGCGGCGGTGCGGGCGGCGGGGCGACCCGGGTTCGCTCGGGCCCTGTGGTGGCCATCGGGGTTTCCTTCCGACGCGGTGGAGCGGGGCGAACGGCCCCGCCCCGGGGCTGGGGGGGTTCCTGGGGGCGGGGCTGCGAACAGAGTGCGTTTCCCGTCATGGGCCCCGCTAAAGCCGGAGCGGCCCGCGGCGGGGACACGAGTTCCTGCCATGCACCTTGCTGCCACCGTGACCGCCTGGCCGCCCCTTCGACCGGCGCTCCAGCATGGCTCCAGAGAAGGAGAGGGACATGACAGTCGACAACGGCACGGCCTCGCCCCGCACCCTCGATGCCCGCGCCCTTGACGCCCGCGCCGTCGACGGCCCCGCCGGCGACGGGCGGGCGCTCGCGGGTACCCGGCACCTGATCCACCGTCCGCCCTCCCGGGCCCACTACGCCCTCGACGTCCCCAGCCTGGGCGAGGAGAACTTCACCCTGGTGGGGGCGGCTCCCGTGGCCCACCCGCTGTTCAACGACGGTCCGGCCCACTTCCACGACCTGCAGATCGCGACCGAGACGATGGGCGAGATCGGCGCGTTCGTCGGGCAGCGCTACTACGGGGTGCCCGAGGACCGGCCGGCTCTCTTCTACCGGTTCGCCCTCAACCTCACGGACCTCGCCGCCTGGCGTTCCGACGGCCCCGGCGCGGGCCCGCTGCCGATGGCGACGCGGATCAGGGCGAGGCCGGCGAACGTGGTCGCCGAGGTGCCGCGCGGGCTCGACTTCCACATCGAGGTCTCCCTCGGCGACCGGCCCTGCGCCACCGGGGCGGCCGGCCTGGTCTTCCTCATGCCGCGGCTCTACCGGCGGCACGTCGAGCACTCCCGGGAGGCCCTGCGGGCCGCGCCCGAGCTCGACGACGCGCCGGACGGGCCGCTGCGGCCGGCCGACGCGCGCGAGGTGGGCCGCTACGCCGCCGAGAACGTCGTCGTCGGCGAGCCGGCCGACGCCGCGCGCGGGCGGATCAGCACCTGGCTGCTCGGTACCGGAGTGAGCCCGGTCTTCGCCGGTACGGACGGCCGGCTGTCCGGTCTGCACCTGTTGGAGGCGCTGCGCCAGGCGTCGCTGCTGGCCGCGGGCCGGGCGCACGGGCTGACCGCGCGCCGGAGCACGCTCGGCGCGCTCCAGGTGCACTTCCGCGGACAGGCGGAGCGCGAGCTGCCGCTGCGCTGCGTGGCGGTGGCCGGTCCGCTCGGGCACGACGGCGACGGCCGGCCGGCCGTGCCCGTCACGCTGACCCTGACCCAGCGGCGCCGCGCGGTGGCCGAGGCGCGCACCTCCGTGGTGCAGGACTACTGAGCGGCATGCGTTTTCGGATACTGGGACCGCTGGAGGTCTGCGCCGGGGGCGGGACCGGGACCGCGCACGCCCCGCAGGCCGCCAAGTTGCGGGTCGTGCTCGGGACCCTGCTGGTGCGCGCCGGCGAGGTGGTCTCGGTCGGCACCCTCATCGACGAGCTCTGGCCGGACGCGCCGCCGCGCACGGCGACGACGACCCTCCAGGTGTACGTGTCCCACCTGCGCAAGCTGCTGCGCGGCGCGGACCCGGAGCACGGCGGGGCGGCGCTGGTCACCCGTCGCCCCGGCTACCTGCTGCGGGTGGGGGCACGGGCGCTCGACGCCGTGGCCTTCGAGGAACTGACCCGGCGCGGCCACGAGGCGCTGCTCGCCGACGACTTCGCGGCCGCCGCGGAGTTGCAGCGGCAGGCCCTCGCGCTGTGGCGGGGGCCCGTACTGTCGGACACCCCGCACGGGCCGGTGCTCGACGGCGCCGCCGTCCGGCTGGGCGAGGCCCGCATCACGGCGCTGGATGAGCGGATCCGGGCGGAGCTGCACCTGGGCCGGCACCGGGAAGTCCTGGCGGAGCTACAGGAGTTGGTGGCGGAGCACCGGATGCACGAGGAGTTCCACACCCACCTGATGGTGGCGCTGTACCGGTGCGGGCGGCAGGCCGAGGCGTTGCGGGTGTTCGCGCTGCTGCGGCAGACCCTGGTGGCGGAACTGGGCATCGAGCCGGGTCCGGCCTCGCGCGAGTTCCAGCGGCGCATCCTGGAGGGCGATCCCGCGCTGACCCGGCCGCAGGTGCGGGAGCCGGCCGCGGCCACCGGGTCCGGCCCGGCCGGGTGGTCCCCGGCCGCGGCCGCGGCGCTGCCCGCGGCCGATCCGTACTTCACCGGCCGGGCGGACGAACTGGCCGAGCTGGAGCGGCTGTTGCGCACCGCACCGGAGGGCGGCTGGGTCGCCGTGACGGGCCCTCCGGGCACGGGCAAGACGGCCCTCGCGGTCGAGGCGGCGCACCGCGTGGCGGACGCCTTCCCCGCCGGCCGGCTCTTCTTGGACCTGCGCCCCGGCGCCGACGGGCGGCCGCCGCGGCCGGTGGACCGGCTGCCGGGGGCGTTGGACGGCCGGCCGCGCCGGTTGCTGGTGCTGGACCACGTCGCCTCGGAGGCGCAGGTGCGGTCGCTGCCGGCCGCCGCGCCGGGCGCCGTGGTGCTGCTCACCGCCTGGCGGGTGCCCGCCGGGCTGCCGGGCCTGCGCTCCGTGGTGCTCGGGCCGTGGGGCCCCGAGCAGGTCCCGCGGCTGGCGGGGCTGTTCGCGGACCGGGCCGGGCCCGGTGCGGCGGACGCGGACCCGGACGCCGTCGCGGAGACGGCCGAGCTGTGCGGGCGGCTGCCGCTGGCCGTACGGGCGGCGGCCGCGCAGTTGGCGGCCCGCCCGCACTGGACGGTGGCCGTCCTCGCGGGCCGGCTGCGGGAGGAGCGCGGACGCCTGGACGCACTGCGGACCGGCGATGTCGACGTACGGGGCCGCCTGTACGCGGCGTACGCGGCCTGCCCCGAACCGGAGCGGCGGGCGTTCCGGCTGCTGGGGGCGCTGCCGCCCGGCCGGTTCGGCAGCCGGGAGGCGGCCGCCGCGCTGGGTGTGGGCGAGCGGGAGGCCGCCGCGGCGCTGGAGGCCCTGGCCGACGGACGGCTGGTGGCACCGGAGCGGGACGGCTGCCGGCTGCCGGAACTGCTGCGGCTGCTGGCGGCGGAGCTGCTGGCCCGGGAGGAGCCGCCGGAGGCCGTCCGGGCGGCGGTGGAGCGCGTGGGCGGCGCGTACGCGGACGCCGCGGCCGAGCCGGGCCGGGCGCCGGACGCCGCGGCGCGCGGGCTCGCGCACCTGGCGCGCGCCGCGCACGCGGCGGGGCTGTGGGAGCTGACCGTACGGCTGACGGACGCGCTGGGCGGCTGGGTACGGGAGGACCTGGAGGCCGGCTACGGCCTGGCACTGGACGCCGCGGTGCGGTGCGCGGACCGGGCGGCGCAGGCGCGGATGCTGCGTTCGCTGGGGGACCTCGCCTGGCAGCACCGGCGCCTGGAGCGGGCCCGCGAACTGTACGGCAGGTCCCTGGAGCTGGCCCGGGAGGCCGGCGCCGAGGAGGAGGCCGGGCGCGCCCTGGTGGGCCTCGCGGAGCTGCGGCTGGACGCCGGGGCGGCGGGTGACGCCGCCGCTCTGCTGGAGCCGGCGCTGGCCGCCCTGTCGGGGCCCGGCCGGGCCCGGGGACGGTACGAGGCGAGCCGGGCGCGCGCGCTGCTGGCGCTGGCGCAGCAGGAACCGGAGACCGCCCGGGCCTGGTTCGGGGAGTGCCTGGAGCTGGCGGCCGCCCTGCGGGACCACCGGCTGGAGGTGTACGCGCGACGCTCGCTGCGGGCGCTGCGGGGCCCCGTGGCGGGCGCCCGGGGCGCCGTGGAGATCCGGCCGGGTCTGTGGCGCCTGCATCCGGCCCCGGTCCGTACGTGACCGGCCGCCCCGCCCATCCACCGGGCCCGCGCCCAGCCGGGGCGCCCGCCCCTGACGTTCGGAGAACCATGTCGGTAGCGCTGGGTCCGGTCGCGGAACTCGTCGGCCGGGAGCTGGAAGGCGCCGTGCTGCGCGAGCGGTTGCGGGATCCCGGGGTGCGGCTGGTGACGCTGACCGGGCGGGCCGGCGTGGGCAAGAGCGTGCTGGCCGCCGAGGCCGTGCGGGAGACCGGCGCGGAGTTCGCCGGGGTCGCCGTGGTGGACGCGGCGGACCTGGCGGACACCGCGGACGCGGTCGCCGACGGCGCGGGCGCGCTGCTGGGTTCCCTGCTCGCCGGGCCGCTGCCGGACGGGCCCGGGCGGGTGCTGGTCGTCCTGGACGGCTGCGACCATGCGGCGCGCCCCGCCGCGGCCGCGGCCGCCGTCGGGCTCGCGGCCGACCCCCGGGTGGTGGTGCTGGCCACCGCGCCGGAGCCGCTCGGCGTGTACGGGGAGCAGCTGCTGCCGCTGGCTCCGCTGCCGGTTCCGGTGCCCGGGCCGGGGGCCGCGGCCGACCCCGAGGAGCTGGCCGAGGTGGCGTCCGTCGCCCTGTTCGTACGGCGCGCCCGGGACGCGGATCCGTCGTTCGCGCTCACCCTGGAGAACACCGGGGCCGTCGCCGAGCTGTGCACGCTGCTCGGCGGTCTGCCGCTCGCGGTGGAACTCGCGGCGGCCCGGCTGCGGCTGTTCCCGCCCCATGTGCTGCTGTCCCGGCTGCGCGGGCGCACCACGGCGCTGTCCGGCGGGCCGGCGCAGGCGCCGGAGCGGCACCGTTCGCTGGCCGCCCTCGCCGAGTGGAGCTGCCGCGGCCTGGATCCGCAGGCCTTCGGGGTGCTGCGGCAACTGAGCGTCTGCGAACCGGGGTTCGGGCTGCCGGCCGCCGGGGTGGCGGCCGAGGCGGCCGTCGAGGCGCTGCTGGACCGGGGCGTGCTGGCGGTGGTGGGTGAGGAGCGGGGGGAGCTGCGCCTCGCGGTGCCGGAGCCGGTGCGTTCGTACTGCAGGGCCGGGCTGGTGGAGTCGGGCGGCGAGGCCGCAGCCCTGGACGCGCACGCGGAGCGGTACCGGCTGCTGGTGAGCTCCGCGCAGGCCGCCCTCGCGGGAACGGAACAGGCGGCTCGGCTGAGGGAGTTGGCGGCGGAGGGGGACAACGTCTTCGCCGCGCTGCGGCGGCTGCGGGAGCAGGGCGACGCCGAGGCGGTGGCGGCGATGGTGCTGGGCTGCCGGCTGCCCTGGCTGGCGCAGGGGCGGCTGCGCGAGGGCCTGGAGTGGTGCGACGGGGCCGCCGAACCGGCCGGGCCGGTGCTCGCGGACGCCCTGCGGGCCCGGCTGGCCGACATGTCCGGGGTCTTCGCGCTGGCCTTGGGCGACCCCCAGGAGGCGGTGCGCCGCCACCGGCGCGCGCTCGCGGTCGGCAAGGGCGTGGGCGACCGGCGGCAGAACGCGCTCGCCTCCGCCCACCTGGGCGCGGCCCTGCTGGTGGCGGGTGACACCCCCGGGGCCCGGGCGGTCCTGGTGACCTCGCTGAGCGCGCTCGAATCGATGGGGGTCACCCGGGGCGCGGCCGCGGCCGCCGCCTCCCTCGCCGCCGTCCTGCGGGCCGACGGCGACCGGCGCAAGACGCTGGAGCTGCTGGAGCGGGCCGAGGAGGCGTTCCGCCGGATCCGCGACGGACGGGGCCTGGCGGGTGCGCTGCGGATCTCGGCGGCGCTGGCCCTGGAGGGCGAGGAACCGGAGCGCGCCGACCGGGCCCTGCGGGAGAGCCTGCGGCTGTACGGGGAGATCGGCGAGCACAGCGAACTGCCCGGCTTGCTGGAGGAGTTCGCGCTCCTGCTGCTGCGCACGGCGCCGGCCCAGCGGCCCCGGTGCGTACGGCTGCTCGCGGCGGCGGACGCGCTGCGCGGCCGGACGGGGGCGCGAGTGCCCGACGAGTGGCGGTCGGAGGCCGAGCGGGCGCGTACGGAACTCAGTGCCCGGCTGGACTGGACGGACTTCGCCGTGGCCTGGGCGGAGGGGGTGCGGATGACCGCGCCGACGGCCGTGGCGGAGGCGCTTTCGGCGCCCGGCCCCTCGCGGCGCCCGGTGGTCTCGGCCGCCGCCGAGGCGCAGTCCCTGACCCCCCGCCAGGTCCAGGTGGCGCTGCTGGTCGCGGAGGGCCTGACGAACCGGCACATCGCGGCCCGGCTGGACATCTCGGAGTGGACCGTCGTCAACCACGTCCGCCAGGTGATGCGCCGCCTCGGCTGCACCTCGCGGGTGCAGGTCGCCGGGGCGGTGGGCCGGTGGGCATGAGCGACTCCACCGCGTACGGCGCCGCCGAGCGCCTCGGTCCCAGCCCCGCCCGCCCCATGGACATCAGCGCGCCCGACGAGGTCG
This sequence comes from Streptomyces sp. NPDC026522, assembly GCF_055567555.1. Lineage (NCBI taxonomy): Bacteria > Bacillati > Actinomycetota > Actinomycetes > Kitasatosporales > Streptomycetaceae > Streptomyces > Streptomyces sp. NPDC026522. The sequence continues at coordinate 38,155 of NZ_JBVHQF010000001.1, read as the reverse complement.
CCGCCCGGTTCCGCGCGGCCGGCTGGTGGCGGCCGGAGACCTTCCTGGACGACCTGTACCGTACGGCGGCCGTCGCGCCGGAGCGGCCGGCGATCGTCTCGGAGCGCGCCCACCGGCCGGCCGGCCGGCGCCGGGTCACGATCGGCTACGGGCGGCTCGCGGCCTACGTCGACCGGTTCGCCGCCGCGCTGCGCTCGCTCGGGGTCGCGCCGGGCGACCCGGTGGCCTACCAGCTGCCCAACTGGTGGGAGACGGCCGCGCTGACGCTGGCCTGCCTGCGGGCCGGGGCCGTCGCCGTGCCGGTGCTGCCGACCGTACGGGCGCACGGGCTGCGGCGGATCCTGGACAGCACCCGGGCCCGGGTGTGCGTGGTGCCCGACGTCTGGGAGGGCTTCCCGCACGCCGAGGCGCTCGCGGACCTCGCCCCGCGGCTGCCGTGGCTGCGGCACCGGGTCGTGCTCGGGGACGCCGCGGCGACGGGCGCGATCGGCTTCGAGGAGTACTTCCGGCGCACCGCGCACGAGCGCACCGGGGCGGGCCGCCACGACCGGCCGCGCCCGGGCCGGGCCGACCGGCCCGCGCTGCTGATCAGCGTGATGGGGCTGCGGGACGCCTACACCTCGGTGGTGCACTCCCCCAACACCCTGTACGCGAACATCAGCACCCAGCACGAGCCGCGGGGGCCCGGGCGCCGGCCCCGGGAGGTCTTCCTCAGTACGCTGCCGCTCACCTCGCTGGCCTCGCTGATCTACACCGTCTGCTGGCCACTGGCGGTCGGCGGTACCGGCGTCTACCAGGACCTGTGGGATCCGGGGCGGTGCCTGGACCTGATGGCGGCGGCCGGGGTCGACCAGGTCAACGCGGAGCCCGCCTACCTGTCGGAGCTGCTCACCGCGCAGCGCCGGCGGCCCCGGGAGCTGCCGCGGCTGCGGCTGGTGCTGTCCGGCGGCCGTACCAGTACGCCGGAGCCGCTGGCCGCGGAGCTGCGGGAGGTGTTCGGCGTACCGGTGCTGTCCGTGTGGGGGGCGCCCGAGCTCGGCATGGGCACCCTGTCCGGGGACGTCGCGCACGGGCGGGACGGCGTCAGCGCGCTGCCGGGCCTGGAGCTGGCGGCCGCCCCGGGGACCGGGACGCTGACGGTGCGCGGGCCCTCGGTCTGCCTGGCCACCTGGCCGCACGGTACGCCGGCCCCGCGTCCGACGTGGGAGCACGACGACGGCCGGCTCGACACCGGGGACCGGGCCACGGCGGGGCGGCACGGCGGGGTCAAGGTCGTGGCCCGGGCCGGCGAACGGACGGGGGCCATCTTCATGGTGCCGGTCGCCGAGGTGGAGGAGCGGCTGCTGACGCACCCCCGGGTCCGGGAGGCCGCGGTCGTCGCGTACACCGATCCGGAGCACGGGGAGCTGCCCTGCGCGGTGGTGGTCCCGGCCGCGCAGGACCGGCCGCCGGGGCCGGCGGAGCTGCGCGAGCACCTCGCCGGGCAGGGCGTCGCGGAGGCGTTCCTGCCGACCCGGCTGGAGATCGTCGGAGCACTGCCCCGGGACGACCACGGCCAGGTCCGCCGCGACGCCCTCCGCAGCTGGCTGGCCCGGCTGCGCCCCGGCGGCCCCCGCCCGGCGGTGGATTAGCCGGGACTCAGTGCTCGCAGCCGGCCACCCGCCGGGCGAAGGCGGAGAGTTCGGTGCGCCAGTGCGGGGTGAGGGGGGCGGCGGCCGCCGCCGCGTCGGCGCGCTCCAGGAGTTCGGCGATGGTCTCCTCGGCCCGGGCGCGCGCCCGTTCGTCGAAGAACACCTCGCGCAGGAACTGGGCGTCGCCGCCGAAGCCGGGGCCGCCGCGCAGGAAGCCGCGGATCCGCCAGGCCCCGTGCAGGGCGCGGGCGTACTCCTCGTAGGCCTCGCGCAGGTCCTCGCGGCCCGCGAGCGCAGCGCCGATCAGCAGCGCGTGGCGCAGGCCGTACCAGCCGGCGCCGCAGCCGCTGCCGCAGCCGGAGACGCACTGGCCGGGCCAGGCGTCGTCGAGGTACTCGGTCGCCGCGGCGGCCTCGACGTGCGCGCCGATGGCCCGTTCGGTGCGCAGATCGTCCCACCACCGCCAGGCCTCGTACGGGAGCCGGACCGCGAGCCGGTCGCCGTAGGCGAGGGCCAGGTCCCCGGCGAGTACGGCGGTGCCCTCCCCGAACCGGCGGGGCTCGCCGCGCCAGCCGTTGCGCTCGTGCTCGGCGGCGTGGCTGATGTGCAGGGTGGGGATGCCGCGGCGCAACGGGGCGTTGTCCCTTACGTCCTCGCGGATCATCAGGCAGGTGTCGAGCAGTTCCAGCGCGGCGGCCGCCGCGACGGCGTCATCGCCGTCCGGGTCACCGCCCGCGGCGAGGTACCCGGTGAGGCAGATGACGGGGTGCGCCCGCTCGGCGCCGGCCTGGACGAGTTCGGCGACGCCCGCCACCAGTACGGCGCTGCGCGGATCGCAGGTGCGCCGCGCCCGGTGCTCTTCGGCGAGCAGCCGGGCGAGTCGCTCCTCGACCCGGTCGAGCATCGCGTCGCGGACCTGTGCGGGTGTCCGCGTACGCCACGGCTGGTGGTCCGTCGGTGTCGTCATGGTGCCCTCCCTGGTGGGCTACGGCCTCATGAACGACTCTCCCCGACACCGCTTGAGTGGACCATCGAGGAACGCTACAGAGGGCGGACCGGGGGGAGGTGGGGGCCCGGTCCGCCAGTTGTCTGCCACAAGGGGGCGGACCGGGGGCGGGCTTGCCATGAGCTTGCCATACCCCCGCCACCTCGCGTCCTCGCCCCTGCCGTCGTCCGGTCGCCTCCGGCTCAGACCAACTCCGTGACCCCCAGGTGAAAGTCGACGGGCAGCGCCTGGCGGCCGGGGATCTCCAGCTTGCGGTAGACGCGGGTGAGGTGCTGCTCCACCGTGCTGACGGTGATGTAGAGCTTCTGCGCGATCTCCCGGTTGGTGTGGCCGTGCACCGCGAGCAGGGCCACCCGCTTCTCCGAGTCGCTCAGGCTGGCCACGAGGTCGGCGTCCGGGCCGTCGGCGCCCTCCCCGGGGCCGGGGCTGTCGCCGGTGTGGCCGGGCAGGATCTGCACGCACAGCGCTTCGGCGCCGCACTCCTTCGCGACGTGCCAGGCCCGCCGGTTGACCATGGCGGCGCGGGCCGGTTCGCCCAGTTCCCGCAGGACCTGCCCGAAGTCGGTCATGGCCCGGGCCAGTTCGTACTGGTCGCCCGAGCGGTGCAGTTCGTCGACGGCCTTGGCCAGCATCGCCTGGCGTTCCTTCGGGTCGCGCAGCGAGGCCCGCAGCCGCAGGGTGATGCCGCGCACCCAGGGGTCGCCGGCGTCGCGGGTGGTGAGCTGGTCCGCGAGGAACCGTTCGGCCTGGTGCACCTGGCCGAGCCGGATCAGGGCCTCCGCCGCGTCGGCCCGCCAGGGCAGCACCCGGGGCCGGTCCAGGCCCCAGCGCTTCATGTGGCGGCCGATGTCGAGGAAGTCGCCCAGGGCGGCGTGGAAGCGGCTGGTGGCCAGGGCGTGCCGGCCGCGGGCGCGCAGGTAGTTCAGGCCGTGCACGCTGCCGGCCGGCCGGTCGGGGACCGGCCGGCTCAGGACGGCCGCCGCCTCCTCGGGGCGGCCCATGGCGGTGTACGCCCGCACCAGGGTGCCGGCGACGCCGCTGAGCAGGGCGCTGCCGCCGCGCCCGGGGACGGCGCGCAGGGCTGCTCCGGCGGTTTCGGCGGCGCCGGTCAGGTCGCCGAGGCGCAGCCGCGCCTCGGCGAGCAGCCCGGCGAACACGGCCTGCCAGCCGGTCGCGCCCCGCTGCCGGGCCTGCCGGGCGAAGCTCTCGCACCAGGGCAGTGCGCGGGCGGCGCCGTGCAGGTAGAGGAGGGTGCGCAGGGCCTGTACGACGGGTTCGACCGTGCCCTCGGCGAGGGTCGCGCCGCGCAGGAAGAGTTCGGCGGCGTGGGCGGCGGTGGCTTCCTCCGGCTCGACGGGCAGGGCCCACATGGCCGCCGGGTGGGCCGCGGTGCGCACCGGACGGCCGGTGAGCGGGCCGGTCCGGTCGACGGCGCCGGTGCGGTCGCAGGCGGCCCATTGGGGGAAGGCCGAGAGGCCGTCCAGCGGGTCGTCGCCGGGGACCTCGGCGGGCCCGCGATCCGCGCCGGGGCGCCGTACGTCGGCCGCGGCCAGCCGTTCCAGTACGTCGGCGGACTCGTCGATGCGGCCCTGGGCGGCCAGGACCCGGGCGAGCGGGCCGAAGGCGCGCGGTTCGAGCCGGCCTTCGGCGAGGGCGGCCAGGGGCTCCAGGAGGTGGCGCTCGGCGGCGGCCGGGTCGGTGCGCGCCGCCACGGCGGCGAGCCTGATGCCGATGTCGGCGCGCCGGGCCTCGTCCGGGCACGCTTCGTGGGCGAGTCGCAGGAGGTCGGCGGCCCGCTCGGGGGCGCCGTCGGCCAGGCACTGGTCGGCGGCGGAGCGCAGTACGGGCAGCGCCCATTCCTCGGCGGTGTGCCGGGCGGCGAGGAGCTGGCGGCCCACCTCGGTGTCGGGCGCTCCCGCGGCGCGGGCCAGCAGGGCGGCCCGGCGGTGCAGGCCCGTGCGGGCCGCCGGGTCCATGCGGTCCAGCACGGCGGCGCGGGCCGGGGGGCGGAAGCCGGGGCCGTCGAGCAGGCCGGCGGCGGCGAGGGCCGCGGCGGCCCGGGCGGCGGCGGCTTCGGTGGTTCCGCTCAGCCGGGCGGCGTGGGCGGGGCTCGCCAGCGCGTCGAGTACCGCGATCGCCTCGGCCAGTTCGGTGGTGGCGGGCCCGCAGCGGTGCAGGCAGGCCAGCACGGCCTGGGCGTAGGCCTCACCGGGCCGGGCCGCGGGGTCCTGGAGCAGGGCGCGCAGCAGCAGCGGGTTGCCGCCGCTGGCCTGGTGCAGCCGGCCGGTCTCCGCCTCGGTGCGGCCGGGGAGCATCGCGCGGACCGCTTCGGGGCTCAGGCGGTCGAGCCGGAGCCGGACGAAGTGGGGCAGCCGGAGCAGTTCGGTGCGCAGCAGCGGGTCGTCGCCGCGTTCGTGGAGGGACTCGGTGAACACCAGCAGGATCCGGGCCTGGCGGCTGCCGCGGGCGAGGTGCAGCAGGTGGCGGCTGGAGAGTTCGTCGACGTGGTGGAGATCGTCGACGCAGATCACCACGGGTGCGGTGGCGCTGAGTTCGCGGACGGCGAGGGCGAAGGCCTGCATGGCCTCGACCCGGCCCGCGCCGGATGCCTGCGGCGGGTGGGGCAGCGCCCCGGCCGGGGCATCGGCGGCCAACTGGCGTAGTACGCCCAGCGGTTCGGCCTTTTCGGCCGCCGTGCCCATGGCGCGCAGTACGTGGCAGCCGCGGGCGCGGGCTTGTCCGGCGACGATTTCGAGGAATTCGCTTTTCCCGCAGCCGACGGCCGATTCGATGAGCAGTAATCCGGCGTTTCCTTCCGCGCAGCCGTCGATCTGCGCATGGGCAAGGGATAGTTCCTCGGCACGGCGGAACAACACCATAAGAGTCCCCCAGTGTCCCCGGTCCGCGCGTCCGATGAAATGGACGAATGCGGGTACAGGAATGATCGAACAATGCTTGAGCGGTAATTCAGGCCTCAGTGTAGGGCTGCATTCGGCCGCTCACGGTGTCCGGAAGCTGCCAGGCATCAATCCCCGCGGCCGGCGGCGGGGAAGATGCGGCGGGGGACGTTGCGCGGGTGGCCGGGGGAACGCCACTCGCGCGGATATCCGACGGACACCTCTTCGAAGCGCACTCCGTCGTACCACGTGGTGCGCGGGATGTGCAGGTGGCCGTAGACCACGGCGGCAGCCCGGAAGCGCACGTGCCAGTCGGCGGTCAGCTCGGTGCCGCACCACTGGGCGAATTCGGGATGGCGCAGGATCCGGGTGGGGTTGCGGACGAGGGGGAAGTGGTTGACGAGCACCGTGCGCAACTCGGGGTCGCAGGCGGCGAGCCGCTGTTCGGTGTGCACGACCCGGGCCCGGCACCAGGCCTCGCGGGAGGGGTGGGGGTCCGGGTGCAGCAGGAACTCGTCGCTGCACACCACCCCTGCCGCGTACGCCTCTTCGAGGGCCTGCTCCCGGGTGGCCGCCGAGGGGGTGCGGAAGGAGTAGTCGTACAGCAGGAAGAGCGGGGCAACGACGAGGGGGCCGCCGGGTCCGGACCACACGGGGTAGGGGTCCTCGGGGGTGTGCACGCCGAACGAGCGGCAGATGTCGACGAGCAGCCGGTAGCGGGCCTCGCCGCGCGGGCCGTCGGGGTCGTCGCGCAGGGTCCACAGATCGTGATTCCCGGGGGCCCAGATCACCGTGGCGTATCGCCTGGTGAGCCGTTCGAGCACCCACCGCAGGTCTTCGGGCGACTCTCCGACGTCGCCGGCGATGACGATCCAATCGGCGGGGCTCTGCGGATACAGCTCCTCGACGATCCTGCGGTTCTCCGGGAATGCGACATGGAGGTCGCTGATGCCCATGAGGTTTCCGTGCGGCATTCCGTGAGTTTGGCCGGCGTTCCGCCCGCCGGACACCCCTGCCGGGCCCCTGAATTGCCGCCGGGGCAGCCGCGCCGCGCTATGACAGGGGGATGGCAATGCCCGTACCGGCCGTGCCAGCGTCGGGGCAGTCGGCGCCGGCCCGGGTGCGCGGATGGCAGCGGACTGGCGCCCGGGCGGCTTCGCGGCGCCCGGTCGGTACGGGTGGCGCCCGGTTTCCTGGCCCTGGCGGCGGGACGGCGCGAGCGTGGGGTGGTCAGGCCGCACCCGGCCCGGCACCGACCCCGCGACCAGAGGAAATGCCGTGCTTACGAAGCTCCTGCCGGCGAACGTCGCCACCGCCGAGGCCACCGCCGATCCGGACGGGGTCTTCCTCTACCCGGAGGAGGAGAGCCTCATCCGCAACGCCGTACCGAAGCGCAAGCTGGAGTTCGGCACGGTCCGCTGGTGCGCCCGACGGGCGATGGACTCGCTCGGACTGCCGCCGGCTCCGGTGGTGCCGGGCCGGCGCGGCGCCCCGCAGTGGGCGCCCTCGGTCGTCGGGTCCATGACGCACTGCGCGGGGTTCCGCGGGGTAGCCCTCGCCCGCTCGTCGCAGTTCGCGGCGGTGGGCATCGACGCGGAGACGAACACGGCCCTGCCGGCCGGGGTGCTGGAGTCGATCGCGCTGCCCCGGGAACTGCGCTGGACCCGGGAGCTGGCGCGGTCCATGCCGGAGGTCTCGTGGGACCGGCTGCTGTTCAGCATCAAGGAGGCCGTCTACAAGACGTGGTTCCCGCTGACCGGGCAGGAACTCGACTTCACCGACGCGCTGGTCAGCATCGACGCCGCCGAGGAGACCTTCCGGGCGCGGCTGCTGCCGGACCCCTCGACCCTTTCGACGGCCGGGCCGCACGCGTTCAGCGGCCGCTGGTCGGCGGTGGACGGGGTGCTGCTCAGCGCGATCGCGGTGCCGGCCACCCGGCCCGTCCCCGCGGGCGCCCCGGAACGACGAAGCGCCCCCCGCCTCTGCCCTGCGGGGAGCGCTTGCTGACCGGGTCGCCGGCGGCGTGGCGGGGTCACCCCTACCCCCAGCGGTCGTCCTCGGGTACCTGCGGGGCGCCGAGGAGGCTGCCGTTCCCCCCGATGGTGACCGACAGGCTTAACGCGTTCGCCACGACGGCCCCGGACATGAACTGCGCCCCCATGACGGTCAGGACTATACCGGTGAGTACGGTCAAGCAGATCGCAGAGAATTTGCCGGAAATTACCCTCACGCCTTCCCCCAGTTGAAGATCAGGTTCCGACACCCGCACCTGTCCGAATTTTCCGGCTTTGGTGACCCCGGGTGATGCGAATAGAGTGCTCGACATCGATCATTCGCGCCAAGAGGCCCACGCTGGCGTAAAGTTACGTGGCAGCAATTACATCGATCAGTGGGGGCTGAGATGTTCACAGGGGAGGCACCGGAATCAGGCTTCGCAGAGCTGGACGACGTCAGCGCCACCGCGTACGGGCTGGCCGTCGAGTCCGGGCGCTTCGTCCGCGAGCAGGTCGCCGAGCAGCTGTCCCTGACGCCCGAGGAGATCGCCCGCGTGGAGCAGGTGCTCCGCGGCGTACGCCTGTTGCAGTCGATGCCCGGCAACCCCGCCGAACTGACCCCCGTGACCCCCGATGTGGCGGCCGCCTCTCTGGTGGCGCCGGCCGAACGGCAGATCCGCGACCTCCAGCAGGCGGTCACCGACGTACGCGCCAAACTGCTGTCCCTGACCCCCCTGTACTTCGAGGGGCGCAGACTGCGCAACCGGCTCGAAGCCTTCGACATCATCACGGACGTCTCGCGGATCCAGGCGATGCTCGACCACCTCAGCCAGAACTGCAAGAGCGAACTGCTCACCGTCCAGCCCGGCGGCGCGCGGCCGGCCGACCTCCTCGACCAGGCCCGGGAGTCGGCGCTGTCCACCCTGGCCCGCGGTGTCCGCATCCGGACGATCTACCAGCACACGGCGCGCAACGACCTGCCCACCCGCTCGTACGTCCGCGACGTCACCCGGCACGGCGCCGAGATCCGTACCGCCGACGAAGTGATCGACCGGCTGATCATCTACGACCGTGAGGTCGCCTTCCTGCCTGAACGTTCCTCCGCGGGCTGCGCCCCCGGCGCGGCGATCGTCCGCGAGCCGACGCTCGTGGCGTTCCTGTGCTCCGTCTTCGAGTACCTGTGGGACGGCGCGTCGGCCTACGTGGTGGAGTCGCAGCGGTCCACCGCCTCCTCCGACGAGCTGAGGTGGTCGATCATCCGGCTGATGGCCAAGGGCTACAAGGACGAGATGGTCGCCCGCCGGCTCGGCATGTCGGTGCGCACCTGCCGCCGCCACATCGCCGACATCACCGAGGAACTGGAGGCGACGAGCCGCTTCCAGGCCGGCTACAACGCGGCGCGCCAGGAGCTGCTCTCCGGCGAGTCGGCGCCCTCCCCCGGCTGACCCGGCGCGCGCCGGGGCGCGCAGCGCCCCGGCCGCGGCGCTCACCAGCCCGTGTCCTCGTCGAGCGCCTCCGTGATGGCGTCCACGCAGTCCTGGTCGAGCATCGTCGTGACGTGGGCGTCCTGGAGCCGGCCGAAGCCCGCGTCGTACACGGCGGCGCTGACGACGTACCCGCCGTCGAGCGGGAACGTACGGAAGATCCACTCGTCCCCGGTGCCCGCCGTGCCGTCCGGCCGCTGGACGCGCACCGGCCTGCCGTCCGGCCCGAAGCCGAACTCCGTGAACCGGAACTGCATGCCCTGCCCGATCGCCTTGCTGTACGCCTCCTTCAGCGTCCACAGCCGCACCAGCGCGCCGTTGCGCTCGGCCTCCGGCATGCCCGACAGGAGCACCGACTCGTAGGGCGTGCAGATGTGGCGGCCGAGGCCGCCGCCGTACATCTCCCGGTCGGCCCGCTCCGCGTCGACGCCGATCAGGCCGCAGGTGGTCAGGCCGACGAGCAGCAGGTCCTCGGTGTGGCTGAGGCTGATGTCGATCTGGTCGCAGCCCCGCAGGTACGGGCGGCCGGTCGGCCCGTAGGCCAGTTCCAGGTCGGCGGGATCGCTGGCGAGCACCGCGCCGGCGGCGTGCTTGAGGAGCATCCGGGAGGCGATGTAGCGGTTGCGCACGTCGGCGTGCGTCAGGTCGAGGAAGCGCGTCCAGTCCCGGCCGAGCAGCTCGCGCAGCCCGTCGCCGGACGGCAGGCCCGGCTCCAGGTCGTCGAGCCACGCGTAGACCAGGGCCGTTCCGTGGGTGGCGAGGTCCTCCCGGACCCGGTCCCATGAGGCGCCCCCGGGAGCGACCGCGACGGGCTCGCCGAGCGGGGGGCCGAGCGTGGGACTGCCCGGGGCGGTCATCGGCGGTACTCCTTCACGAGGGTGTGGATGTCGCGCAGGCTCTGCGCCTCCAGCAGGCGGTGCACCGGGACGCGGTGGCCGGACTCCTCCAGGAGCGCCACGAGCCGGAGCAGGTTCAGCGAATCCCAGCCGGGCAGGTCCACCAGTGCGGTGTCCGCGCCCGCCGGGCCGGGGAGGTCCAGGCCGAGATCGTCGCGGACCGTCCGGAGGAACACGTCGACGTTATCGAGCCTCATCCGCCGGCCTTCTCCCCGGGGTCGCGGTGACGCGCACGTGCCCCGGGACGTCCGGCACCCGCGTCAGATCATGGTGGAACTCCACCGGCACGTCCTCGTGTTCCGGTGGAGCGGGCCGCTCCGTGAACCCGCAGGAGGGATAGAAGTCGCGGACGCGGTGGTTGCGCGCGGTGGGTACGTAGCGGGCGGTCACGGCGGACAGCCCGAGGTCGCGGGCCTGGGCCAGCAGTACGGCGAGTACCGCCCGTTCGATGTCGCGGCCGAGCACCCGGCAGCTGAGCCACATGCCGTCCAGGTACAGCGCGCCGTCCGCGAAGGTCCCCAGCACCGCGGCGACCAGGCCGTTGGCGCCGAACCGGTCGGCGGTGCGGGCCGCGAGCAGCAGCCGGTCCGGATCGGCCGCCAGGGCGGCCAGCTCGGCCTCCGAGTGGCCGCCGCCGGTGAGGTTGAACTGGTTGGTGCGCAGGCTCAGCTGGGACAGGCGCGCGAACTCGTGGCGGCGGGGCGGCCCCAGGTCGAGGGTGACCTCCAAGGCCCGCAGGAACTCCTCGTGCGAGCCCCCGGCGTGACGCAGGGCCCGGCGTTCGCGTTGGCGCCGGTACTCGCCGGTCCTGGCCCGGTCCTCGTCGGTGAGCCGCGGGGTGTCGAACCAGCCGTCGGCGAGCAGCCGGGTCACGTGCAGCGCCGGTTCGTCATCGAGCGCGACGACGGCCACCTCGGGCGCGCCGTGACGCACCCGGGCCCGCTCGGCCGGTGAGTCGTCGGCGAAGACCAGGGCGTCGGGGCCCAGGTCCAGCTGCCGTGCGATGTCGTGCAGGTTGCCGTCCTTGGGCCGCCAGTTGGCGTGCACCAGGGTGAAGTCCCCCTCGCGCAGCGTCAGGTCGGGGTGGTCGCGCAGCGTCTGCCGGACCAGGTCCTCGTCGTTCTTGCTGCTGACCGCGAGGAGCACGCCTTGGGCGGCGAGCTGGCGCACGCACCGCTGGAAGGCCCCGAAGGCCTCGCCGCGCAGGGTGCCGGCCGCGGCGATGCCGTCGGGGCCGTCCTCGCCGAGCACCCCGTCCCACAGGGTGTGGTCGAGGTCGAGCACCAGGCACTTGCGGACGAGTCCGCGCTCGGCGCGCGCCAGGTGGGCGACTTCGCGGGCGTAGGCGGCGAGCAGGCCCGCGCCGAGCCGTACCTTGCCGTAGCGGTCCAGGCGCGGGTCGGTGACGGGGCCGCCCGCGCCGACGAGGGGTTCCAGGTCGATCACCACCAGCCGGGCGGCGGATTCGGTCAGGCGCAGCAGGCGGGCGTTGAACTCCCGCCAGATCGCGCCGAGCCGGGCCCGGGAGCGGTGGTCGACCAGCTGGTGGCTGTAGGAGCGCGGCAGCGGGAGCGTGTTGAGCACGAGGGTGCCGGGGACGGCGTCGGCGAGCGCCGCGCACCGGGACAGCGCCTCCTCCCCGGCCGCCGCCACGTCCTCGGGCCGCCACACTGCGGGGACCTGCGCGAACAGGGTCTCGGCGTCGAGCAGGCACAGGGTGAGGTCGGGGGCCGGGGTGCGCAGCGGGCCGCGGGGGTCGGTGAGGTCGCGCAGGTACGTTCCGTACTCGCCCCGGACCGGACGCAGCAGCAGTCCGTGGCGGGCCAGTTCGCCGGTGAGCGGGTCGATGACGTGGCCGACGGTGGACTGGCCGGTGACGGCCACCGTGACGACGGGGGTGTGCGGGTGGTGGGCCAGTACGGCGTCGGGGTCGAGCCGGGCGAGCAGCCGGCCGGCCTGCTCCAGTGCAGGACCGTCGGACTCGCCGCTGTCGGCGGCCTCCGCGAGCAGGGCCGGCACCTGGTCGTAGGCCTTCTCCAGGAGTCCCCGCTCGCGCAGTTCGCGCAGCCGGGCCAGTGCGTTCGTCATGGGTGCCTCACACCTTCTCCAGGGCGAGCCCGGCGCGGAACCAGCGGCTGGATTCCACGCAGAGGGCCAGCGCGCGCGATCCGGGGTTGAACTGGGGCAGGAGGAGGTCCAGTTGGTGGAACGGCAGGGCGTTGCCCGTGTTGCCGGTCCGGGAGACGCAGGAGATCTCCCGGGCGGAGCCGGCCGGCAGCCGCTCCACGATCCGCGCGGTCATCCGCTCGGACAGCTGGGGCGGCAGCAGGAAGCCGATGTCGTCGAGGCTCCAGCCGACTCCGCCGAGGAGCTCCCAGAGGATCTCGACGGAGATCGCCGGTACGTGTTCCTCGATCGCCTTGTAGTCCTCGGCGATCATCCGCCGGCCGGAACCGCGGTCGGTGGTTCCGTACCAGTCCAGCAGCTGGCCGGGGGGACGCCCCTGGCCGGTCCAGGTGTTGAGCACCGCGCGCAGGGCGACGCGTTCGCCCTCGGGTTCGTCGGTGAGGACCGCGGCGCCCGCCCCGTCCCCGAACAGGACGTAGTTGACGAGTGCTTCCCGCGGCATCCGGGCGGCGGCCTCGGGGGTGGCCGACAGGAACCGGTGGGTGACGTCGCCGCCGATGACCAGGCCGGCCCGGCGTCCGCCGCGCACGAGGGTACGGCCGAGGTCGATGGCCTGGATCGCGCCCGAGCAGCCCGCCTGGATCTGGAAGACCGGCAGGTGCCCCAGGCCCAGCCGGTCGGCGACCTCGCTGGCGGTGGTCGGCAGCAGGGTGTCGGGGGTGGCGGTCGCGAGGATCAGGAACTCGATGTCGGCGGGGCCGAGTCCGCAGCCGTCCATCGCCTGCGCGCCGGCCTCGGCGCACAGGTCGGCGAGGGTGCCGCGGACCTCTCCGGTGACCGGGTCCCAGCCGAAGTGCCGGGTGCGGGTGCCGACGAACAGGTCGATCCACTCCTCGCTGACGCCCAGCAGGGCGGCGAGGGCCGCGTTGTCGACGGGGGCTCCGGGCAGCGCGGTGCCGGTCGCGGCCAGGTAGACGGTGCCGTGCTCCGCCGCCCGGCTCATGCCGACCTCGCCGTGATGACGTCGCCGAGGAAGGCGGCGAGCGAGCCGACCGAGCGCAGCGCGGGCAGCATCTGCTGTACGGAGACCTCGCCGACGCGCGGCAGCCGGGCCTCGACCCGGTTCTTGAGCTGCATGATCATCACGGAGTCGAAGCCGAGGTCCTCGTGGAAGCGGGCCTCGCGCACGACGCGCTCGCTGGGGTGGCCGCCCACCTCGCTGACGGCCGCCACCACGGCCAGCAGCACCGGGTCGTCGTCCCGGGCGGGTCCGGAGGGCGGCGGGCCGGACGGTACGGGCTCCGGCGCGGGGGCGGCGGGCGCCGGTCCGGGGTGCGGGGCCGGCCGGTCCCAGTACCGGTGGTCGGGGGAGAACACGTACGGGGTGAGGGCTTCGACCGCGCGGTGCTCGGGCGCGTACAGCTCCTCCCACCGCGGGTCCAGCCCGCACCGGTGCAGGGCGGCGACGGTCTCGGCGAGGTCGCGGCCGGTCGCGGCCGCGCCGGGGGCCGGGTGCAGGAACTCGGCACCGGCGGCGCGCCCGCCCCGGGCGGCGATCTCCAGCAGTTGGCTGCGCGGCCCGATCTCGATCAGGTGGGTCGGCGCGATGTCCGAGACGAGCGCCTTGAGCGCGGTGTCCATGAGCACGGGCTCCTCGATCTGGTCCGCCCAGTAGTCGGCGTCCATGGGTTCGTGGCGCAGCATCCGGCCGTGCCGGGTCGAGGCCAGCGGCAGCGCGGGCGGCGCGCAGCGCACCGGCAGCGTCCGCAGGTCGGCGGCGGCCGGGGCGAGCAGGGGCGAGTGGAAGGCGTGCGCGACGGGCAGCGGCTTGACCTGGACGCCGCGCAGGCGGAGTTCCTTGCCGATCCTGGCCAGGGCGTCGAGCGGGCCGGAGAGCACGGTGTCGGCGGGGCCGTTCAGCGCGGCGTTCACCACGCCGGGCTCCCGCGCGAGGACGTCCGCCAGTTCGCCGGGGGCCGCGCCGACGGCGGTCATGCCGCCGCCCCGGGGCAGTTCGCTCATCAGGGCGCCCCGCCGGACCACCAGCCGGGCGGCTTCGCCGAGTTCGAGGGCGCCCGCGGTGACGGCCGCCGCGTACTCGCCCAGGCTGTGGCCGAGTACGGCGGCGGGGGTGATGCCGAGCGAGGTGAGGGTGCGGGCGAGGGCGTAGCCGACGGCGAACAGGGCGGGCTGGGCGAACTCCGAGCGGTGGACCCGTTCGTCGCCGCCGAGGATCAGCTCGCGCACCGAGGTGCCGCCCAGGTGGCCTGCGAGCGCCTCGTCCGCTTCCGCGAGGTGGCGGCGGTAGGCGGGGGACTCGCGGTGCAGCGCCGCCGTCATCCCGGGGTACTCGGTGCCCTGCCCGGTGAAGAGGAAGGCCACGACCGGCCGGCCCCAGGGGCGGGCGGCGCCCCCGGCCGCGTCGGGGCGGCCGGCCGCCTCGCGGAGCGCGGCCACGAGCTCGTCGCTGTCGCGCACGGTGGCGGCGAAGCGGTGCGGCAGCCCGGTCTTGATCCGGTTGCTGCTCCAGCACAGGGCCGCCGCGCCCCCGCGCGGGCGCCGGGCCACCGCTTCGGCGTGCGCGGCGAGGTTGCGGCGCAGGGCCTCGGGGGTGTCGGCGCTGACGGTGAAGACCCCGGCGGCGCCCTGGGCGGTACGGGCCGCGGCGGGGCGCGGGGCGCGGGGCGCGGTGGCCAGGACGGCATGGGCGTTCGTACCGCCCATGCCGAAGCTGCTGACTCCGGCGAGGCTCTCCCCGCGCGGCAGCCGCATCGGGGACTTGAGCAGCCGCAGGCCGCGTTCCCCGAGCCGCAGCCGGGGGTTCTCCCGGTCGGCGAAGAGGCTGGCGGGCACGATGCGGTGGTGCAGGGCCAGCGCGGTCTTGATCAGCCCGGCGATGCCCGCGGCGCCCTCGGTGTGGCCGAGGTTGCCCTTGACGGAGCCGACCGCGCAGGGCGTCTCGCGCGGGACGCCGTGCACCGCGCCGAGCGCCGCGCACTCGATGGCGTCGCCGAGTACGGTCCCGGTGCCGTGGGCCTCGACGAACGCGACCCGGTCGGGGCTGGTGCCGGCGCGCCGGTACGCGGAGCCCAGCACCCGCTCCTGGGACCAGCGGTTGGGGGCGACCACCCCGTTGCTCCGGCCGTCCTGGTTGACGGCGCTGCCGCGCAGCACCGCGTAGACGCGCTGGCCGTCCGCGAGCGCGTCGGCGAGCCGGCGCAGCACCACCAGGCCGACGCCGTCGCCGCGGCCGATGCCGTCGGCGTCCGCGCTGAAGGGCTTGCAGCGCCCGTCGGCGGCGGCCAGGCCCAGCTGTTCGTAGACCAGGCCCAGCGAGGGCGACAGGACGACGTTGACCCCGCCGGCCAGGGCGGTGTCGCATTCCCCGGTGAGCAGCGAGGCGGCCGCGAGGTGGACGGCGACGAGCGAGGACGAGCAGGCGGTGTCGACGGCGAGGCTCGGCCCGGTGAAGTTGAAGTGGTACGAGATCCGGTTGGCCGCCATCCCGGCGCTGCTGCCCGCCCCCAGCAGCGGGGTCACGCGCGCGAGGTCGCTCATGGTGAGCCGGCCCCACTCGCCGCCCATCACCCCGACGAACACCCCGGTTTCGGTGCCGGAGAGTTCGCCGGGAGCGCGGCCGGAGTCCTCCAGCGCCCGCCAGGCGCAGGGCAGCAGCAGCCGGTGGTGCGGGTCCATGGCGGCGGCCTCGCGCGGGGCGATCGAGAAGAAGTCGCTGTCGAAGACATCGGCGTCGTCGATGAAGCCGCCGCTGCCGCAGACAGCGGGGAACTCCCGGGCCGCCCAGCGCTGGGCGGGGACCGGGCCGGTGCCGCTCCCGCCGCGCATCAGCAGGTCCCAGTACGCCTGCGCGCCCGCCGCCCCGGGGAACGCGCAGTCGATCCCGACGATGGCGATGTCCCCCATCAGCGCCGGTCCCGCGCGGGCGCCGGAGCGGCGGACAGGGCGTCGGCGGCGGTGGCGGTCGGGCCGGCGGCGACCGGGGCCGCGGCCGGGAGCGCCTGCTCCAGGTACCGGACCAGGGCGGTCACGGTCGGGTGGTCCCACAGCAGGGTGGGTTCCGCCTCCAGGGCGAACTCGTCCTCCAGGTCGCCGCAGAGGCTGAGCGCCGCCACCGAGTCCATGCCGTACTCGGCGAGCGGCACACCGGGGTCGATGCTCTCGGGCGGGCGGCGCAGGTAGAGCGAGAGCCGGTCCAGCAGCCACTCGTGCGGCAGGACGCCGCCGGCCGCGGTGGTGGTCCGGGTGGTGGGAACGGTCATCGTGGTCTCCTTCAGTGCGTACGGCCCGTGCGGCGTGCGCCGGGGTCAGCCGGGGATCGGGGTGGAGTAGAGGTCGTAGCTGATCTGGGTGCTGAACCTGAGCTGCACCTCGTGCCGGATCCGCGTCTCGCACTCCGGCGGCAGGTCCGCGACCCGGGTCCCCAGCCGCCGGGCGATGCGGTGCAGCGCGGCCGCGGCCCAGGACGGGTCGGCGAGGAACGGGTCCGGGCCGTAGCGGCCCTGGTCCCACAGCCCGAGCACGGCGGCCGCCGCCAGCAGCAGCGCGTACCGGTCCATCAGGGCGAACCGGGCGGGCTGCGCCGAGGACGCGGAGCCGGCCGCCTCCAGCCGCAGCACCCGTTCCCGTACGTCGCGCAGTTCCTCGACGAGCTGCCCGGCGAGGGTGCGCAGTGCGCGTTCGACGGGGCCGCTGCCCTCGATCCCGGCGGCCGCCACCAGCATCGAGGCGGTGAGGGAGTCCCGGCCGCAGGCCAGGCTCAGCCGGTCGGTGCGCAGCGGCGGCAGGTCGCCGCGGAGCCGGAACAGCCCGGCCGGCGCCTCGTCCTCGACGAACCACGAGCTGCGGGCCAGCCGCGGCATCTGCGGGATGACGGTGGCCTGGCAGGCGACGGTGCCGGCGTGGCCGAGGCTGAGCACCGGCACGTCCCGTACGTGTTTCTGGAAGATGCCGAGGGTGCCCTCGCGGGTGTAGAACCCGGAGCCGAGCACGATCGACAGGTCGTACATGGTCTCGGTGAGCACGCGGGGCAGCAGGTACTTGAGCGCCGCCGAGTAGACGCTGGTCTCGGCGGGCAGCAGGTGCAGGGCGCGGGTGGCGACGACGGCGAGGCTGTCGTACAGCAGCAGGTTGACGAAGGCGTTGGTCAGGGCCGCGCCGGTCCTGCCGTCGAGCCCGCGGCCCTGCCAGCCGCCGGAGTTCTCCCGGTCGAAGCGGACGGCGGTGCGCAGGCTCGTGTCGAGGGCCGCGACGGCGGTCGCGGAGATCACCGTACGGCTGATCTGGAAGGACCGCAGGGCCGTCTCGATGCCGCTGCCCTCCGGGCCCAGCAGGGCCGACTCGGGCACCGGGCAGTCGGTGAACTCGACGCCGGCCCAGCGGCAGCCGCGCAGCCCCACGTTGGTGCGGCGGGCGGCGACGGCCGTACGGGGGTCGGTCAGCTGCTCGGGGTCCAGCAGCAGCACGGAGTGGCTGCGGCTGCCGGGCGCCGGGTCGGTACGGCAGAACAGCACCAGCGCGCCGGCCCGCTCCAGGTTGTTGACCATCGGCTTGCCCCCGCTGATCAGGTATCCGCGGGGGCCGCGGCGGGCGGTGACCTGGCTGCGGACGTAGTCGTTGCTGTGCGCGGTCTCGTGCTGGGCGATGGCCGCCTTGCCGCCACCGCGCAGCAGCGCGGCGAGCCGGTGGCGCTGGCGGGAGCTCCCGGCGGCCCACACGTCGGAGGCGGCCATGAAGGTGGTCATGCCGTGGCCCATGGCCAGGCCCACGTCCCGGCGGAGCACCGGGCGCATGATCCGGACCAGGGCGTCCATGCCGTCGAGGCGTCCGCCGAGGGAGCGCGGCACGTATTCGTCGGCGATCCCGAAACCGTCCAGCAGCGCCTCGCCGGCGGCGAAGGGCACGGCGGCCCGGTCCGCTTCCAGCAGCGCCGTGTAGCCGACGGGGTTGGCCGGGTCCGAGGGGTCGCCGAACAGCGTCTCCAGCCGGGCGACGCGCTCGCGCACCGCCTGCTCCCGCTGCTGGGCCGCGCGGCCCTGCGCCACCGCCGGGCCGCCCAGCAGCGACGTCACCAACGCCGGCCTCCGTCGGCTCCTTCCGGCCGCAGCAGGTCCTCGCCGAACAGCACGTCGTCGGCGCGGGCGAGCGCCCGTACGTCCGGGGTGAGGACCTCGTACTCGCCGCGCACCAGGCCGTCGAGGAAGAGCTTGCGCATCAGGGTGCGCTGTACCTTGCCGCTGCTGGTGCGGCGTACGGCGCCGGGGCGGACCAGCAGCACGTTGCCGGCCGGGACCTCGAACTCCTTGCCGATCAGCGCCTGGATCTTCTGCGCGACGGTGCGCAGTTCGGCGGAGCCGGCGCCCCGCACCTCCTGGATGAGGACGAGGTGTTCGCGGCCGGCGTCGACGGAGAAGGCGGCGCCCACGCCGAAGGTCAGGGCGGGGCTCACGGTCCGGGCCGCCCATTCCACGTCCTGCGGGTAGACGTTGCGGCCGTTGATGATGATGACTTCCTTGAGGCGTCCGGTGACGTACAGTTCGCCGTCGTCCAGCATGCCGAGGTCGCCGGTGCGCAGGAAGCCGCTCTCCTCGTCGTTGAGGCTGGCCCGGAAGGTCCGGATGGTCTCGGTGGGCCGCTGCCAGTAGCCGCGGGCCACGCTGTAGCCGCGCAGCCAGATCTCGCCGACGGCGCCGGGCGGCAGCTCGTGGTGGGTCAGGGGGTCCACGATGCGCACCTCGATGTCGACCGGTTTGCCGCAGCCGACCAGCGTCTGCACGCGCTCGTGGTCGTCGGCGCCGGCGACCAGGTCGCGTTCCAGGGCGCTCTTGTCGAAGTCCTTGCGCACGTGGGGGGTGCCGGGGGTGCCGCCGGAGACGACGAGGGTCGCCTCGGCCAGGCCGTAGCAGGGGCGCAGCGCCTCGGGCCGGAACCCGGCGGGGGCGAACCGCTCGGCGAACTCGTCCAGGCTCTCGGGGCGGACGGGTTCGGCGCCGTTGAGGGCCAGGCGCCAGCGGGACAGGTCCAGGGCGGCGATCTGCTCGTCCTTGACGCGGCGCACGCACAGGTCGTAGCAGAAGTTGGGGCCGCCGCCGACGGTGACGCCGTACTCGTCGATGGCCTGGAGCCAGCGCAGCGGGCGCTTGACGAAGGAGAGCGGGGTGACCTGGACGCTGTGGGTGCCCAGCCAGACGGGGTGCAGGAGGTGCGCGACGAGGCCCATGTCGTGGAAGTAGGGCAGCCAGCTGCCGAAGCGGTCCTCGCGGGTGGTGCGGAGCAGCTTCTGCAGGGCGGCCTGGTTGGCGAGCAGGTTGCGGTGGGTGACGGTCACGCCGCGCGGTTCGGAGACGGAGCCGGAGGTGTACTGGAGGAAGGCGTAGTCGTCCTGGCGCACGGTGACGGGCCGCCAGGCGCCCGCGTCGCCGATCCCGGGGACGTCGCTGACCACGCAGGCCGCGTCCGGGCGGGAGTTGCGGGCCAGCCAGAGGGCGACCTCGGGGGCGACGGCCGTCTCGGTGAGGACGACCTTCGCGCCGGTGTCCTGGAGGACCGCGGTGGTGCGGTTGAGCCGCTTGTCGCGGCCGGCCTCGCCGGGCAGCGGCACGGGGACGGCGACGGCGCCCGCGTAGAGGCAGCCGGCGAAGGCCTTGAGGAACTCGACCGTGGAGGAGTAGACGAGCAGCACCGGCTGCTCGCTCACCCCGTACTCCTGGAGGCAGGCGGCGATCCGTCTCGCCTCCCGGTCCAGCTCTCCGTAGGTGAGGTGTTCGGCCACCGTTCCGGCCGCGGTGTCGCGGAGGAAGATGTGCACATCCTCGTCGGCGAGTTCCGCCGCCCGCACGCGGAGCAGTTCGGTGAAGGTGGCGAAGCGTGACTCTGACATCCGCGGCATCCCCTCGCGTCTGCGGGCCCCCGTGGAGTGGCGGACCTCGTCTTCGCGCCGATGGTCCCCGCAGGTCCTTAAGGGGCGCTTGCGCGCGCCGCACTCAGGGGGTGGCAGGGGTGCTGGGGGGCGGGGGCAGCGCAGGACGCTCGGGGCATGAACACCAACACCGACACCGGCGCCGACGCCGGGGCCCCGCAGCCGTCGGCCCTGGTCTTCCCCGGGATGCAGCCGACCGCTTTCTCCGAAGTCGCCAAGTTCATGCTGGTCAACCCGTACGCACGCGAGTTGTACGCGATCGCGGACGAGGTGCTCGGCTACCGGCTGGCCGACCGCTACCAGGAGACGGAGGGCGACTATTCCCTGTACGGGCAGATCTCGTTCGTGGTGAACTGCCTGGCCCTGGCGCGCTGGGCGGCGGACCGGCTGGAGGTCACCCCTGCCTTCGTCACGGGCCCCAGTTTCGGCGCGCGGGCCGCCGCCGTGCACTGCGGGGTCCTCGAATTCCCCGACGCGGTAAGGATGACGGCGCGGCTGGCGACCGTGATGGACGAGTACTTCCGGCGCGAGCACCCCGCCCTGGTGACCCAGTCGATCGCACGGGTGCCGCAGGACCAGGTGGAACTGCTCCGGCGGGAGCTGGACGAGCGAGGCGAGTGGAGCGACGTCTCCTGCGTCGTGGACCACGACTTCACGATGCTGACGGTCCACGAGTCCGTACTGGACTGGCTCCAGCGGCGGATCCGGTCGCTGGGCGGGATGTCGATGTACACGATGAAGCCGCCCATGCACTCGCACCTCTTCGGCGGGCTGCGGGACCGGGTGGCCGCGGAGGTCTTCGACGGGCTGACCTGGTCCGAGCCCCGGCTGCCGGTGGTCGCCGACCAGGACGGCCGGGTGGTGACCACCGGCGCGGGCGTGCGCGGGATGCTGCTGGACGGTTTCGTGCGGACGGTGCGCTGGCCCGACGTGGTGGACACGCTGTCCCGCGCGGGGGTCCGGCGGCTGTACGTGTCCGGGCAGGACGGGCTGTTCACCCGGGTCGCCTGCACCACGCGCGCCTTCGAGGTGGTGCCGATGACGCCGCGCTCCGCGATGCGGCCGGCGCCGCGCCGGGTGCCGGTGCCGGCGGCCGCCTGACGCGGGACGCGGACGCCCGCGGGGGCCGGTGCCTTTCGGCACCGGCCCCCGCGGCGTTCCGGCCCACCGGGGCCGCTCGTTGCCGTCCGCTACTTGCCGTCCACGGTGAAGGCGTAGAAGGTGCCGGTGGTCAGGCTGCCGGTGGTGCCGGCGCCCTGGCTGAACCGGGCGTAGCCGTTGCCCCAGTAGACGGTGCCGTCGACGACGGCGGGGCCCGCGTTGGAGGAGTACGGGGCGTCGAACTCCCACAGGTACTTTCCGGTCGCCGCGTCCAGGGCGTACATCGCACCGCTGGTGGAGCCGCCGAAGACGACGCCGTTCGCGGCGGTCAGGGCGCCCCAGGCGTAGCCGTCGGTCTTGTCCTCGACCTGCCAGAGGATCTTGCCGGTCTGCGGGTCGAGGGCGGCGAAGGAGCTGCGGCTGGTCGAGGCGCCGCCGGCCAGGGTGTACGGGATGCGGAAGAAGTTGGCCTCGGCGACGTAGATCCGCCGGTCGTCGTTGGCCGTGCCCCACTCGATGCCGCCGATGTGGCCGCCGGGGCCGGCCGCCGCGCTCCAGACCACGTCGCCCGTGGTGGCGTCGAGGAGCCAGTACTCGCCGCTCTTCTCGCCCGCGCCGATCACCTTGCGGGAGCGGCCGTCGGCCGCCTTGACGGTGAACAGGTGGGCGCCATCGCCGAAGTCGTAGTCGTTGCCCGGATTGGGCGGGCAGTTGTTGGGCGGGAAGCCGGGGATGCAACCGGTGTTCCAGGCGTCGAAGCGGCCGGAGCCGGTGTGCCACTTGATCCGGCCGGTGGTCATGTCCAGGGCGAGCACCGAGTCGACGTAGTCGTCCGGCGCCAGGCACTGGCCGGGGTTGCCGCCGGCGGTCTGGCAGTCGCTGGCCTCCTTCGGCACCGTGTAGTTGTTTCCGGTGGTGAAGTACACGGTGTTGGTCGACGGGTCCAGGGCGGGGGTGCCCCAGACCGCCACGCCGCTGTAGCCCCCGGTGTGACCGCCGTTGTCGGGCACCGTGTACTGGCGCCACAGCAGGTTGCCGGTGGCGGCGTCGAGGGCGTTCACGCTGCCGCGGAAGGTGCAGCAGGGGTAGGCGGGGTCGAGGGCGCCCTCGGACTCGCGGGAGGAGACGCCCTGGTAGATCACGCCGTCATGGACGACGGGCGACTGGGTCAGCACCGCCTTGTACTGCGCGTCGATCTGCTTGCTCCACACCAGGTTTCCGGTGGCCGCGTCGACCGACATCAGGACGGCCTTGTCCCAGTCGGCGAGGTAGACCCGGCCGCCGACCACGGTGGGGCTGGACCGGGAGACCGAGTTCGGGTCGCCGGTGTAGTCGGACACCTTGCGCGACCAGACGGCACGGCCGGTCTTGGCGTCGACCTTGTGCAGGTAGCCGCCCCAGTCGGGGAAGTAGACCGCGCCGCCGGTCACCGCGGGGGTGGCGGACACGTCGCCGTGGGTGGTGAACGTCCACTTGGCCTTGAGCCGGCCGACGTTCCACTTGTTGACGGTGTCTTCCTGCGGGTTGGACCGGCTGTTGCGGAGGTCGTGGCCGCCGGTGGGCCAGCTCGCCGCGAGGTAGGCCGCGTTGGTGGGCTGCGTGGTGACGAGGGTGGCGGTCAGGGCCGCTATGGCGAGCAGGACGAACCTGCGGACCGCTCCCTGCCGTGACCAGGGTCTTCTGCGCATGGTGACTTCTTCTTCCGGGTGGTGACGGGTTCGGTGGTGCCGGTCGGTTCCGTGGTGGCCGGTCGGGTTCAGCCGACCGGTACGGGCTTGCCGTGCAGTGCGGCGGCCCGTGCGGTGAGCTCCAGCCGGTCGGTCTTCTTGTTGGTGTTGAGCGGGAACTCGGCGAGCCGGTGGTAGTGGCGCGGGATCAGCTGGGCGGGCAGCAGCCCGGCCAGGTCGCGCAGGAACTCCTGCGGCGGGCGCTCCTCGCCCAGGTAGAAGGTGACGAGTTCGGTGCTGTTGGCGACGGGCACGCCGACGACCACGGCACCGGTCACCGGGGTGCCGGCGCGCAGCGCGTGCTCCACCTCGGCCAGTTCGACGCGGTAGCCCTGCACCTGCACCTGCGAGTCGGTGCGGCCCAGGTAGACGAGGGCGCCGCCGGCCAGTCGGCGCACCCGGTCGCCGGTGCGGTACCAGCGGGCTCCGTCCCGCTGGAGGTACTTGCCGCGGCCGTCCTCCGGGTCGAGGTACCCGGCGGACAACTGGGGTCCGGCCAGCCACAGTTCGCCCTCGTCGTCGGCCGGCTCGCCGTGCTCGTCGAGCAGGAGTTCCGCATGGCCGTCGTGGAGCAGGCCGAGCGGCACCACGCCGTTGACGCCGAGCCGGGTGGACTCCTCGGGGTCCCAGCGGTGGCGGTGGGTGGTGATGGTCATCTCGGTGGGGCCGTAGACGTTGATCACCGCCGAGTGGGGCGCCGCCCGCTGCCAGGCGTCGGTGTCCTGGAACTGGAGCGCCTCACCGCCGAAGAAGGTCCAGCGCAGCGAGGGCATGCTGTCCGGCACCAGGCGGCCGGTGCGACGGGACAGGGAGATCACACTGGGGGCGGAGAACCAGACGGTGATGCCGTGCTCGGCGACGAAGCCGGGCAGGTCGCGGTAGGCGTGCGGGGGGACGGAGACCAGCGGCGCGCCGGCCGCCCAGGCACACCACAGGTCGGAGACGGCCGAGTCCCAGTTGAGGTTGGCGGCCTGGGAGAAGACGTCGGCGGCGGTGAAGTCGTACCAGTCGTCCATCAGCGCGAAGTAGTGCGCCAGGTTGCCGTGGGTCAGCCGGACGCCCTTGGGGCGGCCCGTCGACCCCGAGGTGAACAGTACGTAGGCCACGTCCTCGGGAGCGGCGGACCTCGGCGCGTCGAGGGCCGTGTCCGGTCCGGCGGTCACCGGCCGGAGCCCCAGGGCCGACAACTCCCCCGCCCGGGCGGGCTCCAGGTGCGGTGCGAGGACCGGGAGTCCGGCGAGCCCGGTGAGATCGGCCGGCAGCGCGCCGCGGGCCGCGCCGAGCAGGGCCGCGCCCTCCTCGTCGACGATCAGCGCGGAGACCTCCGCCGCCGCGAGCATCGAGGCGATCTTCCCGGCCGGGAAGTCCGCGAGCAGGGGCACCGCGGGCAGCCCGGCGTACAGGCTCGCCAGCACCGCCACGTACGAGGTCACGCTGCGGCCGGCGACGATGCCGACGGCCTTCGGCGGGCCGCCGGGCGCGGTGAGCAGGGCGCCCGCCCAGGCCAGGGCCAGCCGGTGGACCGTCGTGTAGTCGACGGTCTCCTTCCCGACCCGTACCGCGACTGACCGCGGTGATGTCTCCAGACCGCGCAGGAAACGGGCGTGCAGCGCGGTCCGCGCCAATGGTTCCATTTACCGCTCCTCCTTGACGGAATTACCGGCAAGCTCTCGTCGGACAAATTCGGGGGAGCGCCCGCGCCATGGTGCGCGCATTTCCGCGGCGCATTGACAGGCACCGGTGGGCCCCGCATTATTTCCCGTATGCCAGAACTCGCGAATCACACCTGGGACGGCGCTTTCGAGGCCGTCGTACGTCCGTTCCTGCCCTATCTCTCACCGAGCGAAAAACTGACCGGTGAGGCCCGACTCCGCGACCTGGGCCTGGACTCCATGGGCACGGTCGAACTGCTCGCCGCACTGGAAAGCGCTTATGACGTCCGCTTTCTGGACGACGCCCTGAAACTGGAGAATTTCGCCAGTCCGGATGTGCTCTGGCACACCCTGATGACCGAGACAGAATCCGCCGCGTGACAGATTTCATTTCCCGCCAGGCCCGGCCCGGAGCACATCCGAGCCGGGCCCTTCCTTTTGTGCGGGATGTGCGCCGGACGGAACGGAATCAGGAGACCAGCCGCATGAAACTCTCCTCGATCCGGTCGAGGAGCGACCCGATGTGCGGGAGGGCCAGCGGATCGGGTGCGTCGAGGGCGAGCTGCTGCTCCTCGACGGTGTCGCCGTACAGCATGCTGGTGGCGCACTTGAACCGCAGCGCGTCCCCCTCGTCGCCGAGCAGGTGTCCGGCGAGCACCACGATGCCGAGGTCCAGCATCCGGCGGGCCAGCGTCGGCGAGTCGGTCACGTCGTACTTGCCCAGCTCGGCGCGGACCGGTTCGAAGTCGGGATAGACGTAGAACGCCCCGGTGGGCGGCCGGCAGCGGGCGCCGGCCGCGACCGTGATGCGGTGCACCTCGCGGGCGACGGCCCCGTGCAGCCGGGCGCTGGCGCGCAGCCGCTCCCGGATGTCCTC
Source organism: Streptomyces sp. NPDC026522 (assembly GCF_055567555.1). Lineage (NCBI taxonomy): Bacteria > Bacillati > Actinomycetota > Actinomycetes > Kitasatosporales > Streptomycetaceae > Streptomyces > Streptomyces sp. NPDC026522. The sequence goes on along the minus strand of NZ_JBVHQF010000001.1, from coordinate 12,827 downwards.
GGGCTCGTCGAAGGCGTACTCGGCCACCGACTGCATGGGCCCGGCCAGCGTCGACCACACCTCGCTCGCCACCGACACCACACCGGAGCGGATCCACTCGCCCCACGGCCCCTGCGGGAAGCGGGCCGCGCCGATGCGCCAGCCGCCCAGGGCCAGGCTCTTGCTCAGCCCGGTGACGACGACCGTGCTGCCGGGGGCCACTTCGGCGGGGCTGAGGAACTCGGTCGCCGGGTCGTGCACGACGTCCCGGTAGATCTCGTCCGAGACGATCAGCAGGCCCTCCTCCTCGGCGATCGCGCACAGTTCACGGATCAGCGCGGGCGGCGCGAGGGTGCCGGTCGGGTTGTCCGGCAGGGTCAGGACGAGGACGCGCGGGTCGCGGCCCAGCACCCGCGCCGCGGTGATGCTCTCGCGCAGCGCGGCCGGATCGGGCACCCCGCCGCACTCCTCGGGGATGGCGACGGCGATCGGGTGCTTGCCGGCCAGCCGGGCCTGGGGGGCGTACGTGTTCCAGGCCGGCCGGGGCAGCAGCACGTCGCCGGGGACGACCAGGTTGAGGGCCATCAGCAGCGGCTTGCTGCCGGGGGCGACCACGATCTGGTCGGCCTCGGTGGGGATGCGCCGCCGGCCGAAGTAGCCGGCGACGGCCGCCCGCACCTCGGGCGAACCGGCCACCGGGCCGTAGGCGTTGCGGGTGGCGCCCGCCGCGAGGCGTTCCATCAGCGGGGCGAACGGCGGCAGCCGCGACTCGCCGAACCCCAGGTGCACCAGCGACTCCCCCGCCGCCCGGCGCTGCGCCACGAGCTGGTTCAGCGCCAGGTTCGGCGACATCCTCATGTCGTTCATGCGGGGCTCCCCACCGGGGCGACGGTCCGCGTCCCGAAGAGTTCGGGCTCGGCCGTCCACGCCGGGCCGGCGATCGCGCGCGCGATGTCGGCCGGGACGGAGCGGTCCAGCCGCAGCTCGTCCAGCCAGGCGGCGTCCGGGTCGTAATGGGCGAGGAACGGCCGCCCGACCAGGCCGGGTTCACGGGCCTGGACCATGTGCAGCTGGAAGAAGCGGCCCTCGGCGGTCTCGACGACCCCGTCCACGGCCACCTTGCCGGGCGTCGCCGACATCACGGGGCCGCGGACCGTACGGGCCAGGCCGGGCAGGGTCCGGTAGGCGGAGCGGAAGATCTCGGCGGCCCGGGCGAGCGGGACGCGGAAGTAGTCGTACGGGCCGGTGTCCCGCTCGACGAACATGTAGTAGGGGACGGCGCCGAGGGCGAGCTCGGCCCGCCACATCTCGCTCCAGACGTCCGCGTCGTCGTTGACCCGGGCGATCAGCGGAGCCTGGCAGTAGACGAGGGCGCCGGTCGACTTGATCCGGGCGACGGCCTGCCGGGCGAGGTCGGTGGCGAGCTCGCGGGGGTGGCTGAAATGCGCCATGACGGCGAGGTTCCGCCCGGAGGCGACGACCTGCTCGAACAGGCGCAGCACGTCGTCGGCGTCCGGGTCGGTGACGAAGCGCTGCGGCCAGTAGGCGACGGACTTGGTGCCGATCCGGACGGTGCGTACGGTGTCGACCGCCAGCAACGGCTCCAGGTGCGAGCGGAGCCGTTCGGTGGACATCACCATGGGGTCGCCGCCGGTCACCAGTACGTCGCCGGCGTCGGGGTGGGTGCCCAGGTAGGAGATCAGCCCGCTCGGGTCGGGCGCGGCGAACCGCAGGTCCGCGTCGCCGACGAACTGGGCCCAGCGGAAGCAGTAGGTGCAGTACGAGTGGCAGGTCTGGCCCTGGCTCGGGAAGTAGAGCACCGTCTCGCGGTACTTGTGCTGGAGGCCGGGGATCTCGGCGCCGTCCCGGGTGGGGACGTTCAGCTCCTTCTGCCCGGAGGGGTGCGGGTTGAGGCGGCCGCGGATCTGCTGGACGAGGGTCCGCAGGGCGGGTTTGGCGGCGGGGTCCGCGGAGAGGGCGGCGAGGTCGCGCTCGTTCTGCTCGGTGAGCATGCCCTTCTGCGGGAAGACCAGTTGGAACATGGGGTCGTCGGGGATCCGGTCCCAGTCGATGAGCTGCGAAAGGACGTACTCGTTGACCCGGAAGGGCAGCACCATCGACACGAGCCGGACGGTCTCGCGGATGTCGGCGGGCAGGCCGTGACGGTCCGCGATCTCGTCGAGCTGCCGCGGCCCGTACGCGCGGAACCGTGCCGTCCCGACAGAATCGGTTGCCAGCAGGGACATGCGGATATTCCTCCAGCCTGGTGCCTGGCAGTTCCGAGCGTGTGCTCGAACGCGGTTCGATGCTAGGAAGCCGATTCGGCCACGGGACCCCCAGCCGGACCCCTAATAGCCGCCTGCGGGCGGCCGGGGCGGGGCAGGGGCCGGGCGGGCACGAAAAGAACCGCCCAGGACCACGGGGGCGGGGTCCTGGGCGGTCGTCGGGCGGGTGGGGGGTCGGGGGACCTGTCTGCTCCGGGGGCCCGGCTACGCCGGGCCGGCACCCGGCTGGTGGGCGTCGGCGGTCGCGGAGGCGAGTTCGGCGGCGCGCGCGTTGTCGTTCTGGACGGCGCGCAGCCCGATCACGGCGAACACCGCCGCGCCGGCCATCACGATCGCCCCGGCGACGGACGCGGCGTGCACCTCGCTGGTGAACGCGGCGCGGGCCGCGTCGACGAGGTGGGCGGAGGCGTCGCCCGAGAGCTTGCCGGCGGCCGCGAGGGCGCCGCCGATGGTCTCGCGGGCGGGGTCCAGCGCCTCGGCGGGCACCCCGGCGGGGGCGTCCAGCGCGGGGCTGTTGCGGTAGACGGCGGCGCCGATGCTGCCCAGGACGGCGACCCCGAGGGCGCCGCCGAGTTCCTGGCCGGTCTGGAGCAGCGCTGAGGCCGTGCCGGCCCGCTCCGGCGGCACCTGGCCGACGACGAGCTCGGTGACCAGGGTCAGGACGGGGGTGAGGCCGACGGCGAGGGCGATGATGCCGATCAGGATGAGGACCAGGCCGTCCTCGGCGGGGACCTGGGTGAGCATGAGCAGGGCGACGGTGGCGATGGCGAAGCCGGTGCCGATGATGTGGGCGGGCTTGACGGTGCGCACGAGGACGGTCGCGACGGGTACGACGGCGCCGACCGCGAGCGTGCCCGGGATGGTCCACAGCGCGGACTTCAGGGCGCTCATGCCGAGGACCGACTGCATGTACTGGGTGCTGAACAGCGAGTACCCGACGAGGGTGAAGCAGGCCAGCATGTTGACGGTCACCGAGGCGCCGAAGGCACGGTTGCGGAACAGTTCGAGGTCGACCATCGGGTCGGTGCTGGTGCGCTGGCGGCGCAGGAAGACCGGCGCGAGGGCCAGGCCGACGACGATGGCGGCGATGTAGGGGACGGAGAACCCGTCCACGGCGATCCGCTTGAAGCCGTAGATGACCGGAAGGACGACGGCCAGCGAGAGCGCGGCGCTGATGAGGTCGAACCTGCCGGCCGCGGCGTCACGGAACTCGGGCAGCAGGAACGGCGCCGACACCAGCAGGAGCAGCATCACCGGGACGTTGATGAGGAAGACGGAACCCCACCAGAAGCCGTTCAGCAGCGCGCCGCTGACCACGGGGCCCAGAGCCGCGCCGGCGGCCATGCCGGTGGACCACACGGCGACGGCGGTGCGCCGCTGGGTCTGGTCGCGGAACAGGTTGCGGATCAGCGCGAGGGTGGACGGCATGAGGGTCGCGCCGCCGATGCCCTGGAGGGCCCGGGCGGAGATCACCATCTCGGGGTTGGAGGCGTAGGCGGCGAGCAGCGAGCCGGCCGCGAACACCACGGCGCCGATGAGCAGGAGCCGGCGGCGGCCGATCCGGTCGCCGAGCGCGCCCATGGTGAGCAGGACGCCCGACAGGACGAAGCCGTAGATGTCGATCATCCACAGCTGTTCGCTGCCGGAGGGGCGCAGGTCCTCGCTGATGGAGGGGATGGCGAAGTAGAGAACCGTCAGGTCCATGGAAACGAGCAGCACGGGCAGGAGCAGGACGCCGAGGGCGATCCATTCCTTGCGGCCTGCTTTGGCCTCCGGTCCGGCGTGGTCGTTCTCGCTCAGGGAGCTGGTCATGGGGACTGTCCAATGCTTTTGTGACGGGGGCGGATACCAGTGAACGGACCGGAGGGCCGGGCGCGCCCGGGCGAGGGCCGGAACAGGGGTGAAGACAGGGGTGGGGCCGGCGCCGGAACAGGGGTCGTCGCGGTGGGTTTTCAGCCGTTCGCGGCGGCGAGTTCCGCCAGCGCCCTGCGGTCGGTCTTGCCGTTGGGCGTGAGGGGAAGGCCGGGGAGCAGGGCGACCTTGCGCGGCACCATGTACTCGGGCAGCGTCTGCTTGCAGAACGCGCTGATCACCACGGGGTCGGCGGTGAAACCGCGGGCGGGCACGACGTACGCGTACAGCTCCGGGTCTTCGTCGGGGCGCGGCCGGACGACCGCAGCGGCCGCTTCGACGCCTGGGAACTCCAGGAGCCTGCGTTCGATCTCGCCGAGTTCCACCCGGTTGCCGCGGATCTTGACCTGGAGGTCGGACCGGCCCACGAAGTACAGCTCACCACCGTCGCCGCGGTAGGCCAAGTCGTTCGACTTGTAGACCACTTGACCGGAGCGGGGGTTGAGCGGGTCGGGGACCAGGGCGGCCCGGGTGGCCTCTGGGTCGTCCCAGTAGCCGGTGAAGAGGGAGGGCCCGCGCAGGTGGATCTCCCCGACCGCGCCCGGCTCCTCGACGGGCCGGCCCTGCTCGTCGAGCAGCAGCATCTCCGCACCCGGGTAGGCGAAGCCGATGGAGAGCTTGTCGACGCCCTCGGGCAGCGGGTTGGGCACATCGGTGAGGGAGAAGGCCATGGCCTCGGTGGGGCCGAAGCAGTTCACCACCCGGGTGCCGGGCAACAGGGCTTGCAGCTGGCGCAGTTCGGGCAGCGGGAACGCCTCGCCGGAGAACAGGACGCCCCGCACCTGGCCCGCCAGCGCGGCCAGCCCGTTGGCCTCGTGGCGCAGGACGGGCCGCCAGATGGAGGGGACGCCGTCGACCTGGGTGGTGCCGGTGTCGGTGAGGAAGCGCAACAGCCGGCGCGGCCAGTGCATCAGCTCGCGCGGTACGGGGATCAGCTGCGCGCCGGAGCCCAGGGCGAGGCCGATGTCGAGCAGGGCGAAGTCGAACTGGAGCGGTGAGGTGCTGGCCAGCCGGTCCCGGTCCGTGACGATGCCGTGCCGGAGCATCCCGCGGTAGAAGGACAGGACCCCGCGGTGGCTCATGACCACGCCCTTGGGGCGCCCCGTGGTGCCAGAGGTGAAGATCATGTAGGCGGCGTCGGTGGTGACCGGTTCCCGGCGGTGGCGCACGCGCGGCGCGGGCGGCCGCTCGACCACCACGCCGTCGGGGCCGAAGCGGGCGGTGCCGATGGTGTCGGGCACCCCCTCGCGGCGGCCGGACGTGGTCTGCAGGTGCAGCGCCGGCTCGGCGGTGGCGGTGATCGCCAGCAGCCGGGCGGTGGGCACTTCGGGGCTCACCGGGATGAAGGTGAGCCCGAGCATCGAACAGGCCAGCAGCATCGCCACCGCCGAGGCGGAGTTGTCCGACTCCAGGACGACCCGGTCCGCGATGTCCAGGCCGAGCGCGTCCAGGGTCAGGGCGTAGTCGTGGGCGCGGCGCTCCAGTTGGCGGTAGGTCAGCACCCGGGAGGTGCCGTCGTCACCGGCCTCCCAGACGGCCGGGCTGTCCGGCGCGGTCCTGGCCGCGGCCAGCATGAACTCGTGGATCCGCTCGGCCGGTCCGTGGACCTCGGCCGGGCGCACCGTGCTCAGGGTCACCGTCGTGTCACCTCTGCTCGTCATGGTTTCGCGCTCGGTCGCGCGCAGTTCGGTCGTCGTCACGGTCATGCGGGTCTCTTCACGGTCATCCGGAGATCCGCTGCTTGAGCTCCGTCAGCCAGCGGTCGATGACGGGGGCCGTCGTGTCGACGTGCTGCTCGACGATCGTGAAGTGGGTGCCGGGCACGGTCGCCACGGTGTCGGCGCCCTCCCAGTCGGCCTGCCAGGTGGCTTCGGGGGCGTCCGGTGCGATGGCCGAGTCCTCGGCCTGGGCGAACAGGTCGCCGGCCCGGACGAACAGCACCGGCGCCTCGACCGCCACCTGCCGGAACTGCGGCAGCAGCTCCACGTACCGGCCCATCGCGGAGAGTTCGGCGCTGCTGAACGAGCCGAGCGTGGCCGCCTTGTCCGGGACGGCGAACGCCATCTGGTCGAAGAGCGCGTCGTTGGTCGCCCCCATGGAGTACGTGTCCAGCAGGACGAGTCCGGCCGGCCGCACCCCGTGGATCCGCTCCAGCCGGGCCACCGTGGCGTGGGCGAGCAGGCCGCCCGAGGAGAAGCCGAGCAGGGCGAACGGCTCACCGTCCGCGGCCCGCAGCACGGCCTCGGCGAGTACGTCGACCGCCGCGTCGAAGGACTCCGGCAGTGACTCGCCGCGCCCGAACCCGGGGGTGGGGATACCGGACACCGGCACCGAGAGCCGGGCCGCGAGCCGGGCGTGCTGGTGGACGCCGCCGGCCACGGTCGGGGTGCTCAGGCAGATCAGCCGGGGCGGCTTCGGGCCCTCGGCGGGCTGCTCGGACCCCTCGGCGGGCCGGAGGTGGCGGGCGCCGTACGACACCGCCGCGGGCAGTTCCGCGAGGTCCGCGGCCGAGCCGAAGGAGGGCCGCAGTGCGGCCACCGACCGCAGCATGGCCAGGCCGGGCTGGAGGTTGCCCGACATGATCGCGTCGAGGAACAGCCCGTACAGGGTGTCGTCGAGCGGGCTGTCGGACGGCGCCGCCGAAGCCGCGCCCGGTCCCGGTTCGCCCTGCGCGGCCGCCAGCCGGGCGGCGAGCAGCCGGGCCAGTTCGAGCGGGTTCTTGCTGTCGAAGACCACCATCGCCGGCAGTGCCAGGCCGGAGGCGGCGTTCAGCCGGTTGCGCAGCTCCACCGCCGTCAGCGAGTCGAACCCGGCTTCCAGGAAGCCCGCTTCGGCGTCCACCGCGCTCGTGTCGGCGTGTCCGAGCACCTCGGCGGCGTGGGTGAGCACGGCGTCGAGCACCGTCCGCTCGCGTTCGGCCTCGCCGAGGCCCCGCAGCCGCTCGCGCAGCGCTCCGGCGTCGGTGGCCGCGGCGGCCGCCCCGGCCCGGCGGCGGGCGGTGGGTGCGAGGCCCCGCAGCAGCGCCGGCACCTCGTCGGTGCGGGCCCGCAGGGCGCCCGTGTCGACCCGCAGCGGGACGAGCGCCGGCGCGTCGGCCGCCACCGCCGCGTCGAAGAGCCACAGGCCCTCCTCCGCGGAGAGCGCGGGGGTGCCCGTACGGCGCATGCGCCGGAGGTCGGCCTCGCCGAGCCACTGGCTCAGCCCCGTCTCGGTGTCCCACAGGCCGAAGGCCATCGAGGTGGCGGCCAGGCCGGCGGAGCGGCGGTGCTGGGCGAGGGCGTCGAGGAAGACGTTGGCCGCCGCGTAGTTGCCCTGCCCGGCGGCCATGACGAGGCCGCCGGCGGAGGAGAACAGCGCGAAGGCGGTCAGGTCGTGCCCGGCCGTCAGCTCGTGCAGGTACCAGGCGGCGTCCGCCTTGGCGCGCAGGACGTGGTCCACCTGCTCGGGGGTGAGGGCACCGATCAGCCCGTTGTGCGCCACGCCCGCCGCGTGCACGACGCCGCGCAGCGGGTGCGCCGGGTCGACCGAACCGATCAGGGCGGCGACCGCCGCGCGGTCGGAGACGTCGCAGGCGGCGATCTCCACCTCGGCCCCCAGCGCGGTGAGTTCGGCGCGCAGGCCGGCCGCGTTGGGGGCGCCGGGGCCCCGCCGACTGGTGAGGACCAGGTGGCGGACGCCGTGCTCGGTGACGAGGTGCCGGGCGACGAGGGCGCCGAGGCCTCCGGTACCGCCGGTGATCAGGACCGTGCCGTCGGCGTCCCAGGGGCTCTCGCCGGTCGCCGCGGCGGACCGGGCGAGCCGCGGGGCGAGCACCTTGTCCCGGCGGACGGCCAGTTCCGGTTCGTCGGTCGCGAGGGCCGCGGCCAGCGCCTTCGGGGACACCTCGGTGTCCTCCAGGTCCAGCAGGACGAACCTGCCGGGGTTCTCCGCCTGCGCGGCGCGGACCAGGCCCCAGACCGGGGCCTGCCGTACGTCGACGGGGTCGCCGTCCGAGACGGCCGCCGCGGCCCGGGTGACGAGGACCAGCCTGGAGTGCGCGAACGCCGGCTCCGCGAGCCACCGCTGGACGGCGGTGAGGGCGGTGTGCACGGCGGTACGCATCCCGGCGGTGACCTCGTCGGCCCCCGCGTCGCCCACCTCATCGGCTCCCGGGCCGCCCGGGAGCACCGGCAGCAGCACGGTGTCCGGTACGTCCGCACCCGGCCCGCCGAGCGCGTCCAGCCCCGGGACCACCGGCACCCCGGCGACCTCCAGGCCCGGGCCGGCGACCGTCCACGGCCCGCGCGGCCCGGACCCGCCCCGCACCGGCTGCCACTCGACGGCCAGCAGCGCGTCCCGGAACCCGCCGGCGCCCAGCTGCCCGGCGGCCACCGGCCGCAGCAGCAGGGCGGCGACGGAGGCCACGGGCGCACCCGCCGGGTCGGTGAGGTCGAGGCGTACGGCGTTGCGCTGCCCCTCGACGGGGGCGAGCCGGACCCGTACGGCGGTCGCGGACGCGGCGTGCAGGGTGACGCCCGCCCAGGAGAACGGGAGCAGGGCCTGCCCGCCGTCCTCGTCGGCGCCGAGACCGCCGAAGCCGAGCGCGTGCATCGACGCGTCGAGCAGCGCCGGGTGGAGTCCGAACCGCCCGGCGTCGGCGTGCGCCTGCTCGGGCAGCTCGATCTCGGCGTAGAGGGCCCCGCCGAGCCGCCAGGCGGCCGTCAGGCCCTGGAAGACGGGCCCGTAGCCGAAGCCGCGTTCCGCGAGCCGGTCGTACAACTGCTCGGTGTCCAGCTCCTCGGCGCCGACGGGCGGCCACACGGCGGGGCCGTCACCGGCCGGCCCGGCACCGCCCGGGGCGAGGAAGCCGTCGGCGTGCCGGGTCCACGGCTCGTCGGGCCGGTCCTCCGGGCGCGAGTACACCTGAACGGTCCGCCTGGCCCGGTCGTCGGGTTCACCGACGACGACCTGGACGGCGACGCCCCCGCGTTCGGGGAGGACGAGCGGTGCCTGGAGGGTGAGTTCCTCCAGCTGAGCGCACCCGACGTGGTCCCCGGCCTGGAGCGCGAGCTCCACGAAGCCGGTACCGGGGAGGAGGACACTGCCGTGGACGGCGTGGTCGGCCACCCAGGGCTGCGCGTCCGGCGAGATGCGGGCGGTGAAGGTCACCGCTTCGGAGTCGGGAGCGGCCAGGACGGCGGCCAGCAGCGGGTGGTCCAGGGCGCCCTGGCCGACCGCGACGGCGCCGGTGGCGGGCTTGGCGGCGTCGACCCAGTAGCGGCTGCGCTGGAAGGCGTACGTCGGCAGGTCGACGCGGCGGGCGCCGGTGCCGGCGTAGTAGGCCGCCCAGTCGACGCGTACGCCGTCCACGTGGAGCTGCGCGAGGGCCGTGACCAGCGACTCGGCTTCACCGCGGTCCTTGCGCAGGGCCGCTGCCGAGAGGGACCGGTCCGTGCTGAGGCTCTGCTGGGCGAGGCCGGTGAGAACCCCGCCGGGGCCGATCTCCAGGAACCGGGTGGCACCCTGCTGCTCCAGGGCACGTACGGCGTCGGCGAAGCGGACCGCCTCGCGGACCTGGCCGACCCAGTACTCGGGGGTCTGCCATGCCTCCGACAGCGCGCCCGTGACGGTGGAGACCACCGGGATGCGCGGAGCGGAATACGTCAACCGGGCCGCCACCGCACGGAACTCGTCCAGCATCGGATCCATCAACGCCGAGTGGAAGGCGTGCGAGACGGCCAGCCGACTGGTCTTCCGACCGGCGGCGGTGAAGTGCTCGCCCACCGCCAGCACGGCGGCCTCCGCACCGGATACGACGACCGAGTCCGGGCCGTTGACGGCTGCGATTCCCACGCCCTCCGTCAGGAGCGGCAGTACCTCCTCCTCCGTCGCCTGCACCGCGAGCATCGCGCCCCCCGCGGGCAGCGCCTGCATCAACCGGCCGCGCATGACGACCAGCTCGGCCGCATCCGCCAGCGACAGCACACCCGAAACGTGCGCGGCAGCCAGCTCACCGATCGAATGCCCGGCGACCACATCGGGCGTCACGCCCCACGCTTCCACCAGCCGGAACAGGGCCACTTCCAGCGCGAACAGCGCGGGCTGGGTGATCGCCGTCGCGTTCAACGCCTCGGCGTCAGCACCCCACACCACCTCCCGCAACGACCGCCCCAGATGCCGGTCAACTTCCACGCACACCGCGTCGAACGCCGCCGCAAACACCGGGAATGCCTCGTACAACCCACGACCCATCCCCAGCCGCTGTGCACCCTGCCCCGTGAAGAGGAACGCCGTCCTTCCGGTCCGGCGCGCCTGGTCCCGTACGACCGCGGGCGCGTTGCGGCCCTGGGCCAGCGCGGTCAGGCCGCGCAGCAGTTCCGCGCGCTCGGTGCCCACGACCACGGCCCGGTGGGCGAACGTGGTCCGCGACGTGGTCAGGGAGAGCCCGATGTCCGCCGCGTCGGTGTCCGGCCCGGCCGAGACCCGCTCCAGCAGCCGCTCCGCCTGAGCGGCCAGCGCCTGCGGGGACTTCGCCGACAGTACCCACGGCGTGGCGGGCAGTTCGGACCGGTCGGCGGGCTCGTCCGGTGCCGCGGGGGCTTCCTCGACGATCACGTGGGCGTTGGTACCGCTGATGCCGAACGAGGAGACGGCTGCCCGGCGGGGCCGGTCCGCGGCCTCCCACGGCCGCGCCTCGGTCAGCAGCTCCACCCGGCCCGCCTCCCAGTCCACCTGGTCCGAGGGGGCGTCGACGTGCAGGGTCTTGGGCAGGAGGCCGTGCCGCATCGCCATGACCATCTTGATGATTCCGGCGACGCCGGCCGACGCCTGGGTGTGCCCCATGTTGGACTTGATGGAGCCCAGCCACAGCGGCCGGTCCGCGGGCCGGTCCTGGCCGTAGGTGGCCAGCAGCGCCTGCGCCTCGATGGGGTCGCCGAGGGTGGTGCCGGTGCCGTGCGCCTCGACCGCGTCGACCTCCGCCGGGGCGAGTCCGGCGTTCGCCAGCGCCTGGCGGATCACCCGTTGCTGCGAGGGGCCGTTCGGGGCGGTCAGCCCGTTGCTGGCACCGTCCTGGTTGAGCGCGGAGCCACGGACGACGGCGACGACGGGGTGGCCGTTGCGGCGCGCGTCGGACAGCCGCTCCAGCAGCAGCACGCCCGCGCCCTCGCCCCAGGCGACCCCGTCCGCCGAGGCGGCGAAGGACTTGGACCGGCCGTCGGGGGCGAGCCCGCGCTGCCGGCTGAACTCGACGAACATGCCCGGGGTGCCCATGACGGCCACCCCGCCGGCTAGGGCGAGGTCGCACTCCCCGGACCGCAGGGCCTGGGCGGCCAGGTGCAGGGCGACCAGGGACGACGAGCAGGCGGTGTCGACGGTGACCGAGGGTCCTTCGAGGCCGAGGGTGTACGACGTGCGGCCGGAGACGAGGCTGCCGCCGCTGCTGGCCGCGGCCTCCACGCCGAGGGCGTAGTCGTGGTACATGACGCCGGCGAACATGCCCGTCGCCCCGCCCTTGAGGCTGGTGGGGTCGATCCCGGCCCGCTCGATGGCCTCCCAGGACACCTCCAGCAGCAGCCGCTGCTGCGGGTCCATCATCAGGGCCTCGTTCGGGCTGATGCCGAAGAAGACCGGGTCGAACTCGGCGGCGTCGTAGAGGAATCCGCCTTCCCGGGCGTACGTGCGGCCGGGCGTACCGGGCTCCGGGTCGTAGACCTCCGGGTCCCAGCCGCGGTCGGCGGGGAACCCGCCGACCGCGTCGACGCCATCGGCCACGAGTTTCCACAACTCCTCGGGGGTGGTCACACCGCCCGGGTAGCGGCAGCCCATGCCGACGATCACGATCGGGTCGTCCGCGTCCGCTCCGCCTGCGGAGGTCAGGGCGCGGGCGGGCGCGGGGGCGGCGTGGACGGAGCCGGCGACCTCGGTACCGATGTGGTCTGCGACGGCCCGGGCGGTCGGGTAGTCGAAGATCAGCGTGGCGGGCAGGCGCAGCCCGGTCGCGGAGCCGAGCCGGTTGCGCAGCTCGACGGCGGCCAGTGAGTCGAAGCCCAGCTCGCTGAACGCCCGCTCCGGTTCGATCGCGTCGGCCGAGGCGTGTCCGAGTACGCCGGCGACCTGGGCCCGTACGAGGTCGAGCAGGGCCGCACTGCGGTCGGCGGCGTCCAGCCCGGCGAGGCGGGCGGCCAGGCCGTCGGCGCCGTCCGAGGTCCGGGCGGCCCGGCGTACCGGGACGCGCACGATGCCGCGCAGGAGGGCGGGCAGTTCGTCGGCCCGGCCGCGCAGGACGTTCGCGTCGATGCGCAGGGGCACCACGGCGGGGAGTCCGGAGTTCAGGGAGAGGGTGAAGAGGGCGAGTCCCTCGTCCTGGGTGAGGGCGGGCAGGCCCTGGGCCGCCATGCGCTGTTCGGCGAGGTCCAGCATGGTGGTCATGCCGGTGTTGACACCCCAGAGGCCGAAGGCCATCGACGTCGCCGCCAGCCCCTCCGCACGCCGATGAGCAGCCAGTACGTCCAGGAACACGTTCGCCGCCGCGTAATTGCCCTGACCGGCCGCCAGCACCAGACCACCGGCCGAAGAAAACATCACGAACGCCGACAACTCCAGGTGCTTCGTCAACTCGTGCAGATGCCACGCCGCGTCCGCCTTCGGACGCAACACCGCATCCAACCGCTC